>NZ_JBICXU010000025.1:0-114706 GCF_043200435.1 Streptomyces sp. NPDC048416 | reverse complement strand
CGTGATAGCGGAGCTATCGGGGCGTTTCGGCAACGCCGCGAGGTGCCGTGCCAGGCGCCGCACCCCCGGCCATGATCCACCAGACACCCCCTAGTACGACTGGTGGCTCTGCCAGTACGTCCATGCGCCGCAGGGGCTGCCGTAACGCCCGTTCATGTAGTTGAGGCCCCACTTGATCTGGGTGGCCGGGTTGGTCCGCCAGTCGGAACCCGCGGAGCTCATCTTGGAGCCCGGCAGCGCCTGGACGAGCCCGAAGGCGGAGCCGTTGGTGGCGGTGTAGTTCCAGCTCGACTCCTTGTTCACAATGTTGCTGAAGCACTGGAACTGGCCGGCCGGGATGATCTGGCGAGCGATCGCCTGGACCTCGGAGACCGAGTAGGAGCTCTTGACCGCGAAGTCGGTGCGGCCCGCCGAGCGGCTGGCGGACTGGGTCTCCAGGTCGCGCGCCTGGGCGTCCTTGTCGGCCTTGTCCTTGTCCGCTTTGGCCTTGTCGGCCTTTTCCTTGTCGGCCTTGTCCTTCTCGGCGGCGTCCTTCTTGGCCCTGGCGTCCTGGGCCGCCTTGAGGCGCGCGGCTTCTTCGGCGGCCTTCTTCGCCGCGGCGCCGGCCTGCGCGGACTGGACGTCCGCCTGCTTGGCCAGGGACGCCGTCTGCACCTTGGCCTGCTGGCCGGCGGGCAGGTCGGCGAGCAGCGTCGAATCGGCGGCTGTCGCCTCGACGTTGTCGTTCAGGGCAGCCGCGGGGCCGCCCGCGGCGACGCCGACGACGGCGCCCACGGTAGTGACCGCGGTGGCAGACGCCACCGCGAATCCACGTGCCGATATCCGGCTCACACGCTTTCCTTCCAGCGGCGCCCGCACAGCTCAATTCGCGGACGCGATCGTTGCCTTGACCCTCCCCGCAGGGTCCGACGGTTGCAAAACTCTGGTCACATTCGACACCGGGAGGCAATTCCTCGCAGCGTGTCAAACCTCACACCCCATGAACGCCGACAATGTTCCCGCCATCTCCACAGGAGGCCGCCGTCGAGCTATAGTGCCGCCCTCGTTCGACGGCGCCAACCGGAGCGCCGGGCCCTGGATGTGACGGCACATCAGCGCGGCGGCATTAGGGAAGCGTTAGCGGCCGGTGCCAGGCTCGGCGAACCCGCGGACGGACGGCACGGAGTCGCGCCGAACCGAAGCGGCCTGGAAAACCACTCGTCGCCCTGCCGGTCGGGCCCCGGCGGCCGCGCGGTCCCATGAACGTGCCAGGATCGGAACCGGACAGTAACTTCCTGGGTTCCGATGAGAGGCAGCGGTATGGCGCGGGTCTTCACCGTAAGCGAGAGCATCGTCGTCGGCGTCTCGCCGGAGACCGCGTACCGGGCGGTGAGCCGTCCGTCCGACATGGGCCGTTGGAGCCCGGAGAATCTGGGCACGACGCAGGCGGCGGAAGCGGGACCCGTCGAGGTCGGTACGCGATTCGTCGGTCGTAATCGACGGGGCATGTTCCGCTGGGTCACCGCGTGCACGGTCACGGCCGCCGATCCGGGCCGCCGGTTCGCCTTCCGGGTCCACGCCATCGGACTCGGCCGGCCTCGGCTGCGCGGCCCGATCGCGACCTGGGAGTACCACTTCGAGCCTGCCGAGGGCGGCACCCGGGTCACGGAGACCTGGATCGACGACCGAAGGGCGTGGCCCGACATCGTGGCCGGCGTCTTCGACCGCGTCGCCACATCGGGCAGTACGTTCGCCGCGTTCCAGACCCGGAACATCAACGCGACACTGCGGAACCTCAAACGAGAGCTGGAACGCGCCGCGGACTGAGCGCGCCGGCCTGGGCGCACGTGTCCAGCGCGCGCACGCATCGCCGAGGTCCCCGCACTTCCTGGCCGACACGGAGGGCTCGGTGTCGCGCCGCCGCGTCCCGGTTCGCCGCGCGCGGCCGGCTGTCCCGCGGTCGTGGGCGTCGGCGAAGATGAGTCCGTCCCGTGGTCGTCCGAGCAGAGGAGTGCTTGCGCACATGCCCGCTTCCGATTCCGCCTCCGGCTCCGGCTCCGGCTCCAAGCCTCCGACGATCGCCGACGTCGCGCGCGTCGCGGGGGTGTCGCGTACGACGGTCTCGCACGCGCTCAACGACCTGGGCAAGGTGGATCCCCGGACCCGGGAGCGGATCAAGCAGATCGCGCTTGAGCTGGGATACCGGCCCAACTTGCGGGCGCAAAGGTTGCGCACCGGCCAGGCGAAGGCCATCGCGCTGGTGTCGTCCATGCCGTTCGCGGTGGCCGGGGGGCCGTCACGGCTCGGGTTCTACATGGAGGTGGCCGCCGCGGCCGCCGAGAGCGCTCTGGTCCATGACTACGCGCTGGTGCTCGTGCCGCCGGTGCAGTCCGGATCCGCGCTCTACTCCCTGGACATCGACGGGGCCATCGTGGTCGAGCCCGACATCGACGACGCGGCGGTCGCGCAACTGCGCGGGCGGGGGCTGCCGTACGTCGCCCTCGGACGGCCGGTCGCGGCGGACGACGACGCTCCGTACGTGGACCTGTGGGGCGACGAGGTCACGACCGTGCTCCTGACACATCTTCGGGAGCAGGGAGCGCGGCATCCGGCACTCGTCGTGGGTTCGGGCTCGCGCCATTCATCGGTCGACGCCCGCTCGGCGTACGAGCGGATGGCCCGGGAACAGCACTGGGACCCCGTCGTCGAGGCATGGCCCGAGACGGGCGGCGAGCAGGAGGCGTACGAGCGCTGTACGGCGCTGCTCGCCGCGCACCCCGAGGTCGACGCGGTCTGCGCGCTGGTCGACGCGTTCGCGGTGGGGGCGGTACGGGCCATCAAGGACAGCGGACGCTCCATCCCGGACGACGTCCTGGTCGCCACCCGTTACGACGGGCTGCGCGCCCGCACCTGCCAACCGCCCCTGACCGCCGTCGACTTGCACCTGGAACGAGCGGCGTCCGATGCGGTGGAGCTGCTGCTCACGAGGCTGCGCGGGGCCGCGGCCGCACCTGCTGCGGCCGCGGCGCCCACGCCCACGCTGATCGCGCGCGCTTCCTCGCTCAGGGGCCCGCGATGAGGACGGTGCCCGAGACCAGCGCGAAGACCAGCACGAACAGCCGCATCCTGCGGGCGTCGATCCGCTGATGCACCACCCGGCTCAGCCACGCCCCTGCGGCGATCGCCGGGAGCAGTGCGGCCGCCCAGCCCAGGTCGGCGATCCGGCCCTGCCCGGTGGCGAACAGCAGGGCCAGCGAGGCCACTTCGCCCACGAGAAAGCAGGCGGCGACGGTGGAGCGGAGCTCGGCGGGCGGCCGGTGCTGGTAGACCAGCGCGAGCGGGGGCCCGCCGACCCCGGTCGCGGTCTCCGTCAGGCCGGTCACCACGCCCGCGCCGACGTATGCGGCCCGGCCGGGTGCGAAGGCGGGCGCGGCCAGGCTGACCAGCGCGGCGAGAACCGTGGCACCGCCGACGAACAGGCCGATGCTGCGGTCCGGGATGAGCCACAGGAGCGCGAGCCCGCCCGGCGTCGCGGCCAGCCTGGCCACCGCGATCCACCGGGCGCCGCGCAGATCGAGTGAGCCGCGTTCGCGCCAGGCGACGTACAGGTTCAGCGGAATCATGGACGCGAGGACGAAGACGGGGAGCAGGGACGGATCGAGGATTCCGGCCACCGGCGCGGTGACCAGCGCGAAGCCGAGCCCACTGCCGCCCTGGACGAAAGCGGCGATCCCTACCGTGACGGCGAGAATCACCAGAGTCTGCGTGGTCACTGTGCTGTGCTCCGGTTCCGAGCCGTGGTGCTCTGTGCGGGGGTGGTGCGGTGTACGGGGGTGGTGCTGCCTCGGGTGGAGGGGTTTGGGGTGGAGGGGTCGGGGGTGGATGTGCTTCGGACGGGCGGGGCTGGGGTGGATGTGCTTCGGACAGGCAGGGTTGGGGCGGACGTGCTGGGGGTGGCGACGTCGCGTGCGGGCGGGCTGGGGATGCCGGTCGAGGTGTCAGGCGTGGTGAAGTCCGTTGTCGTGCGCGCGGCTTCGTTCTGCGCCGTCATCCTCCGGGCGGTCGTGGAAGTGGGGTGCGCGCGGGTGATCGGGGACCGCGCCACGGCCGTCCTGGCCAGAGCGGCGGCGCGCCGTACGAGCGCGGACCCGTCCCAGTCGGTGGGCCGGCCGTGCCACATGCGCAGGCGGCCCCCCACGAACACGGCGCTGATCTGGTCCCGGTTGCCGCGGCGCACCAGCTCCCAGGGCAGGTCCCAGGACAGGGCGAGTTCGGGGGTCGACACGTCCACCAGGAGGAAGTCGGCCGCCATGCCGGGGGCGATGGTGCCGGTGCGGCTGCCGAGGCCCACGGCGTCCGCGCCCCCGGCGGTGGCATGTTCGAGCCAGGTCCAGCCCGCCCCGCAGGACGAGTCTCCCGTGGCGAGCCCATATGCGAGGCGCTGCGCGAACTCGGCGGCCTCGGCGAGCCGGAACCCGTCGCCGCGGGTTCCGTCGCTGCCGATCCCGAACCGGACTCCGCGCTCGGCGAGGGTGGTCGCGGGCGCGACCGCGTTGCCCTTCCAGGCGCTGGCAACCGGGTTGTAGCTGACGGCCGTTCCGGTGTCCGCGAGCAGCGAGACTTCGCGCGGCGCAAGCAGTGTGGTGTGGGCGGCCAGGAGGTGGGGCCCGAGCGCGTCGACGCTCGCAAGGCGCTCAAGGGGGCGCAGGCCGTGCCGCAGGAGGGAGCGTTCGACCGCCGCCAGGTGCTCGTTGACATGCATCTGGACCACCGCCTTGGCCTCACCGGCGAGACGGCCGGTGGCGTGCAGGGTGGCGTCGGTCGCGGCCTCCGGGATGGAGATCGCAAGGGAGGGGTGGATGAGCGGGTCGTCGGCGTGGGCGGCGAGATGTTTCTCGGCCCGTTCGAGCACCGCGGTGGCATCGGTGCCCGGTGTGGTGTCGTCGCAGATCAGCCCGAGGACACAGCGGATTCCGGCGTCCCGTGCGGCACAGGCGACGACATCGGTGTCCACGTCGGCGCGTGTCCCGGCGTCGGTGACGGTGGTGAACCCGCCGCGCAGCGACTCCAACGCGGCGAGCTTCGCCGCCACATAGGCCGACTCCTCGTCCAGGGCGCCTTCGAGCGGCACCCACACCCGGCGGAAGATCTCGGACGGTTCGCCGAAGGCGAGGGCCGCGCCGAAGCTCTGGGTGAGGTGGTGATGACTGTCGACGAAGCCCGGCATGAGCAGGTGGCCCGGCAGGCGCAGGGCCTGGAGGTGTGGATGCGTACGCTCCAGTTCCTCGGTCGGCCCCACCGCCTCGAAGGAGCCCGCGGCGACGACCACCGCGTACAGCTCCATGAGTCCTTCCGGCAGCAGAACCGCGTCGGGGATGAGGAGCAGAGGGCCGCGCGAGCGCAGCCGGTCCTGGGTGAACTGGTTCATCGGGTGCCTTCGGTGCGCAGATCGGGGCGTACGGAGAGCCGGGCGGCGACCGCCGGGCCGACGTGGTGGAAGAGGACGTTGAGCACGGCCGCGACGAACGCGCCGACCGCGACGCCGCTTTCGAGCAGGATGCGGACGGTGGAGGGGAACCCCTGGTAGACGTCGGGGACCAGGATGGGCAGCAGGCCGAGCGCGAGGGCGACGGCGCAGATGAACGTGTTGGTGTGCTGGTCGAGATCGCAGCGGGCCAGCATCTGCACACCGAGCACGGTGATCACCGCGAAGACCACCATGGCGGTGCCGCCGACCACGGGGGCGGGGACGACGCTGATGGCCCGGGTCACCGGTGCGAGGAATCCCATGGCGATGAGGACGACTCCGGCGGCGGCCGTGACGTAGCGGCTGCGTACGCCGGTGACGCGCACGATCCCGATGTTCTCCCCGCTCGTCACCATCAACGGCATCCCGAACAGTCCGCCGAGTGCCGAGACGAGTGCGTCACCGCGGATCGTCCTGGGCACGGCCACCCGCTGGTCGATCTCCTTGCCGACGGCCTCCGCGTTGATGACGGTCTGGCCGGTGGCCTCCGCCATGGACGCAAGGCTGTAGAGCATGAGCGGCAGGGCGGCCAGCACGTCGAACCGGGGCGATCCGAACGGCATGACACGCGGCACGTCGATCCATCCGCCCTGGGCGAGGTGGCCGAGGCTCACATCTCCGAGCAGCAGCGCGAGGACCGTGCCGGCGATGAGGCCGAGCATGACGGAGAGCTGACGCAGGACGCCTCTCAGGAGCAGATGACACAGGACCGTGAAGCCGATGGTCGCCATGCCGAGCTCGAGCCGGCCGGGATCGGCGAAGCCGCTCGCTCCGGGGCTCCCGGTGACCAGGACGGCCCCCACCTTCACCAGGTTGACGCCGACGATCACGATCATCGTGCCGATGACCAGGGGCGGGAAGTACCTCAACAGCCGTGCGAAGACCGGCAGTACGGCGAAGGTGAAGACGGCGGTGAGGATGACCGCACCCGCCGCGACACGCAGGCCGTGCTCATCGGCGATGGCCAGGAACAGGATCAGCGGCGCACCGCCCGGCAGCATGACGAACGGCAGCCGGGGTCCGAACTTCCACAGTCCGAGGGACTGGAGCAACGACCCCACACCGGACAGTACGAAGGCCGCGGACAGCAGGTCGACGGTCAGCCCCGCGTCGAGCCGCAGGGTGGCGCTCATCAGGAAGATGGCGGAGATGGGGGTGGCCGCCATGACCAGCACGTGCTGCACACCGAAGAGCACGAGCCGCCCCAGGGGGCGGGACTCGTCGACGGGGTGGCGGGACACGCTCTCGGCTCCGCCGGCGGGCAGCGGGGCCGCCGCTGGGCCCGCGTCACCGGCTCCCGTGGGCGGCGGGGACGCGGGGCGGAGGTCAGGGGCGATGGCGTTGTCAGGAGCGGCGGGCAGGGAGCGGCGGGGACGGGACACGTGCGAGCTCCATTCGGGTCGCGAGCGCGGAATTCAGCCGTGGACCGGCCCGGACGGGAGCCACACACGATCGGCCAAATCGATTTGGCCGTCAGTATGAGGAGGGCGGAGAAGCGGAGTCAAGGGTGGGGAGGCGACGGTGGGGAGGCGACGGTGGGCGGCGTACCGCAGTCCCCCACGTACCTACCGCGCCCGCGTGCCGGCCGCGCGCGAGCACAACGCAGCAGAAAACGCGCCTCGCCTCGACGGCCCGGTCGCGGCTACGCTCTCCAACGGAATCTGCGGGCAAGGGGTCCGCATGGGCAATGGGCCCGATTCCGGTGGGAGATGTCATGGTTGCTGGTCGTGTGGTGCGTTTTGACAGTGCGCGGGGTTATGGGTTCATCGCGCCCGAGAGCGGCGGGGACGATGTGTTCCTGCATGTGAACGACATGGACGTGCCCGAGGAGTACGTACGCCCCGGCGTGAAGGTGGAGTTCGAGATCGAGAACGGCGAGCGCGGCCCGAAGGCCTCGTCGGTCCGCCTCCTGCCGGGTACGGAAGGCAAGGCACCGGCGCCGTACGACGACTCCCTGTGCGACGTGCTGAGCAGGGAGGAGTTCATACGGGAGGTCACCGAGGTCCTGCTGTCCTCGGCTCCCTCGCTCAACGGCGAGCAGATCGTGCAAGTCCGGGCAGGGCTTGCCCAGTTCGCGAAGAGCCACAGCTGGACCGAGGGCTGATCTCCACATCACCCACGCGGCGCCCGGTTGCGGGCGCCGCGCGCGGCCGCTCCACCTGGGGCTCAGCCGGGTGGTGCGCCTGAGGGTCCGACGGCGGGGACGGCATGCCGTTTCCACCCGATGCCGTAGATCCCGCCGTGACACTTCGCGGGCATGATGTGGACACTGTGGGACGCATCCAGGGCAAGCGGCCGGATGTCCTGCGCCGGCCGCTGCGAGCTCTGCCGGTAGTACCCGTGCACGGCCGACGGCAGGTGCCGGGGGTGGAAGAATATGTGTAGCAGATAGTGCCGTACCGGCACGGGCAGGGTGCGCTCGTGATGGTCGGACGGTCTCCATCGCGGCCCGATGTCGAGGGTGTACTCGATGATCGCGGTCTCTCCACGCCGGAGCGTGCGTCCGAATCCGATGTCGAATATCGCGGCGGACACTTCCTGGCGGAACCGCAGCGCTTCGAGCCGGCCGCAGTTGACGGTGACCTGCACCGAGGGCGTGTCGGGGTCGTCCAGGTTGTGATGTGCCGTCAGGTGACGTACTCCGTCCCGCACGGCGCGTACGACATGGCTGACCGTGTAACGCGCGATGCACCCCTGATCGTCGAGGCACAGCGTCTCCTGCACGGACAGGGTGACAAGGTCCTCGTTGAAGCGGTACGCGTCGGCACCGAGGGCCTGCTCCAGGGGCGCGCCGGGGCTCAGGACCCGGGACAGCGCCTCGGCCACCGGGCTCGTCATCGCCAGGGCCCTGCCACGTGGGCGGCGCGTGGTGAGCAGCGCCTGCAAGGCACCCTGCGGCATGTCCAGGATGACCTCGATCGCCGCCACGGCCCTGAGCGACTGCTGGCGTTCGGGCTGGCTGCGACCCCGCTGCCAGTGGCTGAGCGTCACCGGGCTCACGGAGATACCGCGTTCGCCGAGGTGGTGGTGCAGGCGCTGGAGCGACAGACCGGCCGCTTTCAGTGCCTCGCGGAACGCCTCGCCGAAGGTCGCGCGGGCCGCGGGTTCCGCCTCCCCCGCACGGTCTGCCGCCGGTTGCTGGCCCGACTGGTTCATGGATGCTCCCGGCGGCAGTGTGAGGAGTCCGGCGGGGCCGCCACCGCGGGTGGATGTGGCGGCCCCGCCGGCGTGGATCACCGGTCGGATGGTACGGGTGATCCACCGGTCCGGCGCGGCGGCTGAGCAGGCGGCACCGCGCCGGGCCGCGGGGGCGGGCCGGTCAGGCGGTGTTGAGGCTCAGCCCGTAGTACTGGAGGGCGTCGTCAAGAGGCTCGAAGTACGAGACGCCCTGACCGTAGACGCCGTCGCACTGGTTGTCGGTCTGTCCTCCGGACGTCATGCCCTGGCCCTGGTCGCCGGAGACCCAGGGACCGCCGCTGTCCCCGCCGAGGTCACACACATCGCTCAGGCCGACGTTCGTCACCAGCGTGGCGGGCTGACCGGGGTCGGTGTAGGTCACCGAGTAGTTGTAGGACGTGATCGAGCCGCAGGTCCAGTGCGAGGTTGCGCCGGACTTGCAGATGTCCGAGCCCGCCGGAGCACGCCGACTGCCCTCGACTGCGACATCGGCGCCGTTGCCCCAGGTGCCGATCTGCGGGGCGATCGTGGTCCCGGCATCGACGGACGCCAGCCCCATGTCGATGCTGTCGCGGCCGTGATGGAACCGGGTGGTGGTGCCCTTGGCGAAGTGCGTACCGTCGAAGTACAGATCGGGCAGGGATTCGACGCAGTGCCCCGCGGTGACCAGGACTTGGCGGCCGGAGGAGTCCCGGGCGCCGAAGCCGACCGAGCAGTAGTGGTTGCCGTAGTCCATCCGGCTGCCCGGGTAGATGGTCCCGGCCGTCGAGACGGCCTTGCCGTCGCTGCTCCGCACGGCCACGGCGGAACCGTAGGACTCGGCCTTGGCCAGGAAGGCCTGGTCGGCCGCCGTCACGGCGCCGCTCACCTGAACCACGACCTTGTCCGATGCCGGATCCACGCCCCAGCCGCGCACTCCGGAGGGAACGCCTTGTGCGGCGGCCCGGTCCAGCGCGGCCTTGACGCGGTCCAACTCATCCGCGGCGTACCGGGATATGCGGGCCTTGAGTCCGGCTGCTTCGACACGGTGGGCGGCCTGGGCATCGGCGACGTTCACCGTGAGTCTGCCGGCGTGGTCGAAGTACGCCCCGCGGGGATCGGCGCCGGGCGTGTGCAAGGACCCGAGGACGGACTGCTGGTGCGCCTGGGAATCCAGCCTCCGCACGGCCGCCTCGTCGCTGATGCCGAGCGAGGCCGCGAGGGCATGCACCATCTCCTTCTGGTAGCGCCCGTCGGGGGCGGAGGACACCGACCCCGAGGCGCCGTGTGCCGGTACGGCACCTGCCGCCATGACGAGAGCCGCCGTCGCGGCGCCCGATGCCACCATCGCACGTAGACGAAGCACCTTGTCTCCTGTTCCGAGCAGCCGCCCAGGGGCGGCATGTGGGGGGAAGTGCGGTTACGGGTGGGGGGTAGTGAGGCCGTAACCGCAGGAGAACTTTCGTGGCTGGACGCGGCCATGACAAGGTCGTCGGGGGCGGCAAAAATTAACAGAACCGCGGTTAACTGTTTCCACACCAACCCAGCGCGCCGGCAGCCCACTTGGCTCTGGACTGTCACACCTCCGCATCCCACCACCGAAGGTGAGCGGGCCCACGGGGGAACCACACCGTCGGGATACGAGCGAGCAGGCCGGGACCTGCGGACAGGCGGCAACTGCGTTCGGTGCAACGTCGGTTGGGAATAGGGGCGCCTCGGCCGAGCGTAGATGTCGCTCGGGCAGAGCCCGCAGGTGGCAGCCGGCGCAACGCCTCGGGCCGTCTTCAACAGGGATGCCCGGACGCTGTCCGACCTGCGCTGATGCCGGGTCGACCATGGGGCAAAGGCTGGCGGTAAGAAGCTGTGCATCACGTGACGCCTTCGCCGCCAGAAGACACTTTCGGAACCCGACCCGGTCGGCGGCGCATACTTCTCGATACGTGAGGGCCTTCTGGCCAGGCGTAGGGCGCGGCACTTGCGCCGCGCGGCCAGAGGGCCCTCGGGTCAGGTCAGCCGGCTGAGCGGACGCCCGGCAGCGGCCGGATTACGGCTGGGTTCCGTTCGGGTACGGGGCGTACGGGTCGTTGCAGCTGCCGCGGTCGCCGTCCCAGTCCTGGCCGCCGTACCAGTGCAGCGTGGCCCACTCGGTGCAGCCGCTGGAGTTGACCTCCGCACCTGCACGCCAGGCGTCGGGGTTCGGCGTGCCGTGGGTCCACTGGGAGGCCTCGAAATACCACTGGGTCCTGCTCGTGTTGATGGTGCCGATGGCCAAAAGCCGCCCGTAGGGGGAGCTGACCTTGATGGTCGCCGTGCCGCCGACACGGTTGATGAAGTCCTGGTTCCACCACCAGTAGACGCCCACGTGATCGTTGCACTGATTCCAGTACTGCTGGACCCATCCGGCGGTGATCCATCCCTGCCAGCCGTACGGTGCCCGATCGCCGATCCAGACTTGCGGGTTGCACGACGTGGTGGACCTCGATGTCGCCGCACCCGTGAGCGGAATGTGGTGCTGCGCGGGGTGAGCAACGCCGTTGATGACGCTGGTGGTTGCGGGTGCGGCGGTGGCTGCGGTCGCCGTGGTGGTGGCGCCGAACGCGGTGCCGCCCGCGACGGCGAACACGGCGGTGGTCATGGCGATGGCGCGGCGGAACTTGCGTGCTCCAGGCAATGCAGACACGGTTTCCCCTCGTCCCATGTTGCCGGTGCGTGCGCAACGGCGTTGGTATCGATCCAGGCGCCATGGCCAGAAGACACCATGGCCGTCGTCCGGTCGCCACAACTCCCTTGCTGCAACGGCCTGTTGGTGCCTCCTGCATCGCACCGGAATCGACTGAACGACACAGAGGCTACGAACACCCCTCCTTGGATCGTCCTGGATTCGTCCTGGCCTCACTCCGGCGTACGGTCTGGGTGGTGCGGAGCCGGAGGGCTGGGCGATGTGTCCGGAGCCAACACGGCCGGGGGCGTATTGCGGAGGCGCTTCGTATCCGTAAGAATCCGTCAATCCGTAAGAACTGACAGACCTGTCGTGCCAACAGGCGTCCGTCAGCATCGCCTTCCGGTTGCTGGTCGCGAGATCCGCCGGACGATTCCTGGGCCCCGTTCATCTTGCTGCCCGCGCTCGGCGCCCCCGTACACCGGCACCATCATCCAGGGATCCCCCCTTGGGCGGCCGTCCGCCTCGCGATCCGCGCTTGAGTCGGTTGCGGACGCGGTCCGTCGGGACCCCTGATCCGCTTGCTTGGAGTGCACTCCAAGGCCATAGCGTTGAGACAGCTGAACAGAACACCCAACGCGTCGACGCATCATCTCGCACAACCAACTGGAAAGGCCGCAAGTGGTAGACAACCAATTCACGACGCATGCAGAACTTTTCGATCTGTGTGGAAAGCGCGCGCTCGTCACCGGTGGTACCCGAGGCATCGGAATGATGATCGCGCGTGGCCTTCTCCAGGCGGGCGTCCGCGTGGTCATCAGCTCACGCAACGCAGAAGCGTGCGCTCAGGCGCAGGAACAGCTGTCCCAATTTGGTGAGGTGCGGGCCATCCCCGCCGACCTGTCCCTCCACGACGAGTGTCGGCGACTGTCCGACCTTGTCACCGCCGACTCGGAGCGTCTCGACATCCTCGTCAACAACGCGGGCGCCATGTGGGACGAGCCGCTGGCGACGTTCCCGGACGCGGCCTGGAACACGGTGGTCGACCTCAACCTGAAGTCGCCGTTCTGGCTGGTCCAGGCGCTGCTGCCCGCACTTCGCAAGGCGGGCACCGCCGACGATCCCGCGCGGATCATCAACATCGGCAGCATCGCCGCCATCCACATCCCCCAGCGGCCCAACTACTCGTACTCCAGCAGCAAGGCCGCACTGCATCAACTCACCAGAGTGCTCGCCAAGGAACTAGGGCCGCAGCACGTCACCGTGAACGCCGTGGCGCCGGGACCGTTCCCGTCGGCGATGATGGCTGCAACCCTCGACGAGTTCGGCGAGGCGATCGCGGCGTCGGCCCCACTACGCCGAATCGGCCGCGACGACGACATGGCGGGTGTCGCCGTGTTCCTCGCCAGCCGGGCAGGCGCATACCTGACAGGCGCCGTGATCCCCGTCGACGGCGGCATCGCCACAACCGCGTAGGCCGCCCAGGATCTGTTTGCGAAGGATGATCTTGATCGTTGGTGATCACGTCCTGTGGGACGTGGGAACCTGACGAACAGCCAGTGGGCCCGACTTGAGCCGCTGTTGCCGCGGGGCATCAAGTCGGGCCGTCCGCCGGTATGGACGCGGCGGCAGCTGATCGACGGCATACGGTGGCGGACCCGGACCGGTGCTCCCTGGCGTGACGTGCCGGAACGCTACGGGCCGTGGGACCGGGTCCATGACCTGTTCCGGCGCTGGCAGCGCGATGACACCTGGGCCCGGGCCGACAAGGCGTACGACTCCCGCAGCAATCGCGCCTACCTGCGCAGACGCGGGATCAAGGCCACGATCCCGGTCCCGACGGACCGCGTCCGCAACCGACTCAAGCGCGGATCGCGAGGCGGACGGCCGCCCAAGTTCGACAAGGACGACTACAAGCAGCGGCACGCGGTCGAGTGCGGGATCAACCGCCTCAAGCGCCACCGGGCCATAGCCACACGGTATGACAAGCTCGCGGTCCGCTACGAGGCGACCGTGCTGGTCGCAGTCCTCAACGAGTGGCTGTGACCAGCACTTTCACCACAGACCCTAGTCGTCGGCACTGGGGACGGCCAGAGGGTCGGAAGGCGCGTTCTTCTTGGCCGCTTCCATCTCTTCGCCGAGTTCGGTCAGGCGGTTGCGACCCATGGCCTTGCGCAGCTCAGGGAACCAGTCCTTCTCCTCCTCCTCGACATGGTGGCGGACGTTTTCCATGAGGACGGTCATCTTGGCGTCGAACCGCTCGTCACTGGGGTCGAGGTCCTTGAGTTCGGACAGCATCCACAGCACGATGTGGTGCTCCTCGACGCTCTCCAGCGCTTGGTCCTTGGTGTCGGGTGCGGCCTGGCGGGCCGCGGGGTAGAAGATCTTCTCCTCGATCCAGGTGTGTGTGGTGAGTTCTTCGATGACCCGGTCTGCGATCTTCCGCTTCTCGGCGTGAGCGTTGTCGCCGGCTTTCTCGAAGGCCTTGAAGAGCTTTTCCACCGTCTTGTGGTCTTCCTTCAGCAGCACAATGCCGTCCACAGGTCGCTCCCTGGCTTTTGTCGGTGCTTTTGTCGGTGCAGGCGGGGCCCGGTCGGGCCGCCCTGAATGCGTGTACCCCAGCGAGCGCATCCGAGCCCGCTCGCTCCCCGGATGGCCGCATGATTCGCCCACGGCGAGTGCTCGGCCAGTCCGATGAAGCGGACCTCGCGTCGGACCGCCACGGCCTCTTGCGGTGCGGCCTTGCGGTGCGACCTCTTGCGGTGCGACCTCTTGCGGTGCGGCTCGGTCCCACGCTCCCCCATTCCTCGCCATGTGGACTACAGACATCAGGTGTTCAATGGGAGTAGTTGAGCGGTGGGTGGAGAGCCGAGCGAGCCATGAGCGACCGTGCGCAGGACCCGGACCCCGGGCTTCCGGAGACGGAGAACACCACACAGCGGGAGCCCACACAAGGGCGGGCACCACAGAAGCCGGCCTCGCGGCGGCAGGCGCCCCAGTGGGGCATGGAGGCTCCCGTCCGGATGGTGTTTCCTGGCTACGGGGCACCGATGGACCCCGAACGGCGAGAAGCCGAGCTGACGCGGTTCGTCGGCGGCATGACGGCACGGGGATGGACCGCCGTCCACCGTATGCCCGGGGCCGTGCTCCTCGCCCAAGTTCAGCAGGCTGACGGCCGAGAGGCCATCGGCATGGGCGCGACCGGTGTGGCCGCGGGCGCGGCGGTGGGCGGGGCCGGCCTCGTAGGGGTACTGACCGGGATGGGGATGATCGTCTTCGGCGTACTCCTGACCCTCACGATCATCGGCGCCATCGTCGGTATCCCCATGATCATGGCCGGAGTCGCAGTCTTCACCGGCGGCACCGCCGCGGCCACCGCCGGCGGCGCGGTCGGGGCCGCCGGCATGGCTGTCGGGGTCGGCGGCGCTGCCTCCCGTGACAGCACACTGCGCATGCACGCATGGATCGACGAGACGGGGCGCATCTTCACCAAGGGCCCTTGAATGAACGCCTTCGTGCAGCCCCAACGGCCCCAACCGCGAACCCGTGGACGGGCGGCCGGCACACCGACGCTCAGTCGTCCGGCGTCGTGCCTGAGGAATCGTCGGTGCGGTATCCGGCGCCGTAGGCGTGCTGGTTCCCGTAGGCGTGCTGGGTCCCGTACTGGAGGGCGATCACGGTGCCGGATTCCCGGGCCGTGTTCGTCTGCTCCAGCACCCGATCCCCCGGCCCCCTCCCCCGGCCGCCGTCGACGGTCGCCGCCAGCCGGGCCAGCGCGGCACGGCCGGAGGGGTCGCTGCGCAGCAGGGCGGCCAGTTCCAGATTCCAGTACGCGCAGAGCGTCCGCCGCACGTCGTCGGGGTCGGTGGCGCTCCGTATGAGGGCCGCGTTGCCGTCCAGCCGGCCTTCGAGCGCGGCCCGGCGGCGTCGGTCGGACGGGTGGAACAGGGCGACGACCGCGTTCCTCGTCTCCTGCCACGCATCGGTGGCCATCGCGGTGACCACGGCGGCGGCCCCGGCCTCGGCCAGCAGGGTCAGTTCGTCGTTCATGGCGCTCTCCCTCACGGCTTTCCGGTGATCCGGATGTGCTGGGTGCCGTGCTGGGCGGCGTAGATGACGCCTTTCCCCTTCGCCTTGTTGACCATTTTCGAGCCGGTGGGGGCGGTCGGCGGCGTCTGGACGGTCTCGGATGCCGGTTCCGGCAGGGCCTCGACGGTCTCGGATGCCGTTTCCGCCGAGGCTTCGACGGTCTCGGGTGCCGGTTCCGGCCGGGCCGCCCACCCGGGCAGATGGAGCCAGGCGCCCGCGGTGTGTTCCTTCACCGTGAAGCCGACCTCGCGGAAGTCCTCGGGATAGAGGCCGAGGTGGGCGTTGCGTACCGTCTCGTCGTAGAAGTGCCGGGAGAGCAGCACCGACGCGGGCACCGAATCCGGCGCCCCGGCCAGTGCTGTTCGTGCGGGCGGCGCGTCCAGCAACCGGGCCAGGACCTCCAGGGCGCTTCCGGCGACTTCTCCGGTGGGCGCCACATGGACGTCGCCGGCGTGCAGAGCGATGCGGACCCGGATCCTCGTCAAGGGTGCCGCGCCCCGGTTGTGGGTGCGCAGCCGGATCGCCAGTTCGTGGACCAGCGGATGGACGAGGGCCGCCTTCCGCGTGCCCGCCGGCGCCGTCACGCGCAGGCCGTCCCCCAGGTCGTGCCGGAGGCACGCGTCCCAGTCGACTCCGCTCGCGAGGAAGGCCTCCCGCAGCATCTCCGACAGCCGTCCGCGGATCTCCAAAAGCGCCCGGTCCCCGCGGCCTGCCGACCGCTCGACGTCCACGGCCAGGACGGCCCGGTACCCCAACTCTGTTTCCATACGCCCTACTTAGGCTCGCCGGCGGATGAGACGTACCTCAGTCTTCCCGTCCCTCTGCTGGTGCAACTCGTAGGAATACGGGGTCTGCCCGGGGATACTGGGGAACATGGTGAACGGTGTACGTTCCTTGCCGCGCGAGCCGGGCGGGCCGGGCGGTCGGCATCCTCGCGAGGAGTGGGACTGGCCCGCGCCGAGCCTGCTCGGCGGCCTCGGCCAAGACGCGCGTGGCCGGCTGCTGACGCTGGGCGTGCGGGCCCGGTACGAGGCGGACCGGATCCTCATGCGGGAGGACGACCACACCGACTTCGTCCTGATCCTGCTCGACGGAGTCGTGAAAGCCACGGGCCGCACCCAGGACGGTCGCGACGCCCTGCTCGCCGTACGCATGGGCGGTGACCTCGTGGGTGAGTTCGCCGCCGTGGACAGCGCGCCCCGCTCGGCCACGGTCACGACCTGCGGGCCTGTCGTCGCCCGGATGGCGACCCGTGCGGCCTTCCTCGACTGCATGCGGCGCGACCAGCGGATCGCGGACGCCGTGAGCCGGTCCATCGTGGCCAAGCTACGGCTTGCCAACGCCCACCGCATCAACTTCACCGGCTGCGACGTCGCCACCAGGCTGGCCAGGGTGCTGCATCACCTGGCGATGACCTACGGGGAACGCGCCGGCGCGGGCGCGGTGATCCACTGGCCGATCACACAGCCCGAACTCGCCACGTTGGCCGGCGCGGCCGAACCCAGCGTGCACAAGGTCCTGCGCCGCCTGCGCGCGGCGGGCGCCGTGTCCACCGGCTATCGCACCGTCCGCGTCGACGACCTCTCGCTCTTGCACGCCATCGCCTATCCGGATCCCTGAACTCGCTTGTGCAGAAGTTGTGTTGGGCCTACATGCGCATGCCGGAAACCGTACTTTGACGAGTGCGTCGTACGTGCGCGTGGCTAGCGTGCCAGTGAGGAACGGGCGCAACAGGGCGCGCGATCAGCTCATCGGGGGTGCTCATGGCGGACGAAGGCACAGGGCAGCGGATCGACATCGCGGGTGACGCCGGCGGCCCGGTGATCGCGGGCAACCACAACGTGGTCATCGGCGCCGACCACGGCTCGACGGTCACGTTGCTCGTGGAGGGGGAACGGCCCACACCCGTACGCAGGTCCGACGTCGCGCTGTTGCCCAGACGTCAGACGCCGCCGCTGGGCCGGGACGCCGAACTGGCCCGGCTCGCGGAAGCCGTCGGCGCGGGCGGCCCGGTACAGGTGTGGGGGGCACCGGGAGTCGGCAAGAGCGCATTGCTGCGTCACGCGGCCCGCACCCTCGCACCGGGACGCGACGGAGTGCTCTTCCTCGACGCCGCCCGGGGTGAGCCCATGGACCTCGCCCAGGACATGTTCGAGGCGTGCTACGAGGCCCAGGGTTACGCCCCTTCGAGCCCTGAACTGCGCCGCCTCATGATCGGCCTGCGGTTCACCGTCTACGTCGACAACGCCGAGTTCAGCGCGGAGGGTCTACGCACCCTCATGGACGCGGCCCCCGACGCCACCTTCGTCGTCGCCGGCCGGGAACGAGCGCTCCTCGGCGACGGCACTTCGCTGCGCCTCGACGGAATCAGCCAGGCGGTCGCGCTGGAGCTACTGGCGCGGGAACTCGGCAGGCCCGTGGTGACGCAGGCCGAGCAGGACACCGCGGCCGCCCTGTGGGACACCGCGACCGGCCGGCCGCTGCTGCTGCTGCGTGCGGCCGCCCTCAGCGGCCCGAACCCGCAAGGCCATGCCGTCCTGCCCCGTCCCGGCCAGGTCGCCGACCTGCTCCCCCTCCTCTTCGACCGGCTGGAGGGCGAACCACTGGGCGCGCTGCACCTGTTGACCACCCTCGGCGATGCCGAACTGGATCCCGCCCACATCGCGGCCCTCGCCGGGATCGCCGATCCGACGGCGGTGTGCGCCCGCTTGACCGGCCTCGGCCTGGCCGAGGCGACGGAGGGCGGCTACCGCGCCCTGCCCGACGTCGTACCGGCGCTGCGGGAGCGCAACCTGGCACCGGTCCCGGTCGAGCTGCTGTGTGAGCACTTCGCCGGGTGGATCGGGCGCCGCTCCACGACCGCCGCGCAGGTCGCGCGGCATGCCCGGGCGCTGGAACGGGTCGCCGAGCTGGCCGAGGAGGCCGGGCGGCCCGAGCTCGCGGTAGCGATCGTCCGGGCCGCCTCCCCCGCGCTGGCCCGCTCCCTGCGCTTCGGCGTCTGGGGCCGCCTCCTCGAACGTGGCCTCCCGGCGGCCCAGCATGCCGGAGACCGCCAAGCAGTCGCGTACTTCACCCATGAACAAGGCATCCGCAATCTGCTCACCGGGCGGCGGGTCCTGTCGGCCGTGCTGCTCACGGAGGCTGCTGTCCTGTGGCGCCAGTTGGGCAATGTCCATGGGGCCCACGCGGCGGCGGGGGCGCAGCAGTATGTGCCTCCGCCGTCGGGCGCAGCCCCGGCCCCGGTGCCGCACACGGACGGCGGGGCCGCACAGTCCTTGCAGCCCACCGGCCCAGACCCGTCCGCCGCACATGGCGCGACAACTCACGGCGCGACGGCACAGGGTGGAGCCGCACATGGTGGAGCCGCACATGGTGCGACGGCACACGGCGGGGCCGCACAGGGCGGGGCCGCACACGGGTCGGGGGCGTCGGCGATGGACCCCGGAGGAGCGCACCATGCGGCAGCGCAGCACTCCGCCACCGCGCACCAGGCAGGGGCACAGCATGTGACGGCGGCCCACCACCCCGCCGGAGTGCACCAGGCGGCCGCCCAGCACACCACCGGCGCATCGCATGTGGCCGCTCCCCATGCCACCGGGGCCTCGCACATGGCCGCTCCCCATGTCGCCGGCGCCCACACCTCGACAGCCGCTCATGGCATTGCCGCCAAGGCGGGCGTGGTGAAGGGCGGCGGTATCGCGGCGCACTCGGCCGGTGTGACGCATGCGGGGGCAGCGAGTGCGGCAGGGGCGACGGGATCGGGGGCGGCAGCGGTCGGGACGTCCGCCGTCGGGGCATCCGCCGCGGCGAGCTCCGCGGCAGGAATGGCCGCGCTCATGAAGGTGGTCGCGGTGGTCATCGTCGTGGCCGTCGGTGGAGTCGCCGTACACCAGGCCCAGTCGTCGGACGACTCCAGCTCGTCCGGGTCGTCCAGTTCGTCCGGCACCGGGCTCGCCGGGACGTGGCAGACCAGTGACGGCGGCAAGTACATCTTCGTGGACGCGGGCCATGGCAGTTACACCAACGCCGGGCCCAACTCCTGCGGCATCATGAGCACCCTCCGCTTCAGCGGAAGCAATGGCAGCTACAGCGCCCCGGACGCCGTCTACGACAACTCCGCCGGTTCCTGCCGGCCCATCGCCGACGCGACCACGACGATCACGCTCGGCCCGGGTGGCAACACCGCCCAAGCGGTCACCGAGATGACGTCGGGAAACCCGGACATCCAGTGTTACACCTGCGGAACGGTCCGCCAGCTGACCCGCGAGCCGTGACCGCCGACGCCTCGCCTGCCGGATCCCCTCCTGAGGAGACACCCATGGCCCGTAACAGCATTCGCATCGGCGGCAGCGCCTCCGGTCCCGTCGTGGCCGGGAACGACAACCGCGTGGAGGTCCGCCACTCGCCCCCCGCACCCGACACACCCACCACGCCCACGCCCGCAGCCGCAGCCGCAGCCGCAGTTGCGGAGGAGAGCGGACCGACGCAGACCAACACGGCCAAAGACCACGGCACCGTCTATACGGTCATGAACGGCGAACTCCACGTCCACCACGACGAGCCGGGCGCCCCGTCAACTCCCCCCGCTCCCTGACGTCCAGCATGTTTCGTCAAGCTCATGGACCGGGCCGGACAGCAACTGAACAGCAACGCACCAGGAACTGATCGGCCTCCGAATCAGCCTCGGGATCCCCGGACTCCTTCATGACCTCACCCACACGCACGCGCACAGGGCCGTCCGGGCTCGGCTCGGCCCTGTGGTGATCATCACGCGCTCGCCGAGCCCCCACGGGAGACGGCCCCTGCCCCCTCATGGCGTGCGGCCGAAGGCTCCATCGCGCTATGCGACCGGGCCGCCTTCCAGCTGCTCGGCGGGGCAAAGCCGTGCGGTGACAGGGTTCGTCATACCGCTCCGCCCTTGCCTTCCCATCGCCGACGTCTACCCGCGTTCGTGCCGCTCACGCCCGTAGGCGCCGTGCGCCCCGCAGCACGCTCCCTTCCCCACGAACCGCCGGTGCCCCGATGCCCGTGCATGTGCCAGGATCGCCGCCATGGCAGAACAAGAGATGACAAGCACCGGGCCGGCCCACAAGGCCGGCCAGCTCTCGGTCGTCTCCACCTCCACGGGTGGAATCCGGGTGGTGTCCCTGGCCGGAGAGATCGACTACGACACCGGCGAGGCACTGCGCAGGGCGCTGGACATCGTGGACACTCCCCGTCCGCGCCTCGTTGTCGACCTGCGCCAGGTCACCTTCCTCGACTCCACGGGACTCAACATCCTCATCACCGCCCGCCGCGACCTCGGCGAAGCCGGCGGCTGGCTGCGCCTGGCAGCGGCGAACGAGACGGTGATGCGTACCCTCAGGATCGTCGGCATCGACTCCGTCATCGACTGCCACGAAACCCTCCGCCAAGCCCTCGCCGACTGACCCCTTTCGGCGTGGCTGAACGCCCGGCTCGCGTGGGCGCGGGCGTTGACGTGGGCGCGGGGGTGCCGGTGCCGGCTGCCGACGGGCCGGAACCAGGCTCGTCCGTGAGCGAAACCGCGCGTGGCCGCAGTCCGGCTGCCAGCAGCAGGAACCAGAGGCCGACGGTCAGCAGATGCAGGCGCTGGGCGACACCCTGGCCGCCCGGGTGACCGAACAGAGGGCCGACGGTGGCCAGGGCGGCGGCCATCGAGAAGAGCAGGAGCCACGGACCCCACCGATGGACGGGGCCGTGGCTGACCCCGTTGCGCCGTCGCGCATCCGCGACGAACAACGCCATCGAGGCGAACAGCGCGAAGTGAACGAGGCCGCTGGTCGTGGTGTGCCAGGGATTGACCGCTTCGCAGCCACCGCCGAGCGACGGCGCACACCGCATCGGCACCATCACATCCAGGGTGGAGAACCCACCGAATGCGCCGATCGCCACCCACCCGGCCCGGGCCGGTGTCCGCGCGCTCTCCCCGTACATGCACAGCGCTGCCGCGACCAGCAGAGCGGCACAGGTGAGTTCGATGCCGCTGAAGAGAACGCGGTGCGGCTGATCGGCTGCGAATGTCTCACTGACGTACGAATTGGCGGGGTCGAGTCCGGTCGGCACCAGGAACTCCAGGAGCCAGTCGTTGTACACCACCGACGCAACGACCAGCAGAGTGAAGGCGGCCCGGCGCCGTCCGGCAGCGGGGCGGGCTGCCGCGTCGACGCCGACAGCCGCCGGTCGGTGCCTCACGCGCGGCCGGTCGGACGGTGGCTCACAGGTCATGAGGGTCCACTTCCCGCAACCGGACGCTACGCCACGTCCGTCAGCCGAATGGGCAGCTCAAATGGGGGGCGTACTGAAGGGTCCGAGCTTCGGGATCAGGGCTTCCGGATCAGGGCTTCCGGATCAGGGCTTCGTCATCCGTGGCGATAGGCGCGGGCGAGATGGTCCTGGAGGCGGGCGTGGCGGAATTGGTAGACCGCGCCTGCCTGACGGAGTACGCCTCGCTGGTAGGCGTCCTCCAGGAAGGCGAGGACGGGCCACGGGAGCCGGCCCGTCAGCGGCAGCCAGATCCGGGAGAACACCGTCCACTGTCCCCATGAGGTCAGACTGACCGCGTAGCCGAGGGCGCCGCCCAGCCCGCTGATGATGCCGAGCTTGAGCGCGGCCGTTCCGTTCCAGACGACCGGGCCCAGGATCGCCGACGCGGCACGGACCACCGCCATCGAGCCGAAGCCCACGAGAAGGCCGAACGTCGGCGCCCAGACGAGGAGTTGGGCGGCGACCGTGCGGCCGTTGGTCCGCAGCAGGCTGACCGGATTGACGGCGGAGCGGAGGTCGAGAGGTGTTTCGAAGAGGGTGAGCAGCCCGAGGGTGGGGCCCGCGGCAAGGGCGAACATCAGACCGTAGATGATGCCGTCACCGAGGCTTCCGGCCAGGACGTCCGCGAGGGCGGCGTGGAACAGGGCGCCGTTGACCATCCCGCGGACGAAGCCGTATCCCACCCCGAAGAGCAGGCCGCAGAGAACCCCCGTGAGCAGGCGGCGCAGGGAGCGCCGCCCTGTTCTTCGCTCCCTGCCGCGGAGCTTCATCCGGACTGCGGACGGCTCCACGGCCGTGTTCTTGGCCGCGACCATCACCCAGTACGCGATCCCGAACAGGAGCCCGGCCAAAAGTCCCACCACTGGCGCGTCCATGAGCTGGTACGCGAGCGCGTCGAAGGGGATGCCGGCGACGATGTCGACGAGTGTGATGGCCAGGCCGGCGGCCAGCGCGGTCACCAGGGTGCGGGTGCCGCGGCGCATTCCGTGGCCGAGACGCCACCATTCCAGGTCGGGGGTGTCCAGCCGGTCCAGGTGGTGGGCCAGGTAGCCGAGCCAGTACCGGGCGCGCTCCGGGTCCCACGTGCGGAGCGGCCCCATGGCGGTGCGGTGCCCGGGACGCGCGCGGTAGGCGGCGGCGGTGAAGTTCTCAAGGAGATGGTCCTCCAGTTCCTCCGGGGTGGCGAAGCGGCCCGTGTCCAGGAGTGTCGCCGGGTCGCTGCCGGGGGCGTCGCTGTAGATGGCGCGGGCGAGTGCGACCATCAGCGGGGTGGTGAGCACCGCGCCGAGGTTGGCGCCCGCCCGGCCGCACGGCCGCTCGCGCAGTGCGCGCAGGACGGGCTCCCAAGCCGTCACCGTGCGTCCCTGGCCGGGGACCTTACGGGTGGTGCGCGGCAGGTAGGCGGACAGATCGTCCAGGGTGAGATCGGTCAGTTCGACGGCTGCGGCGGAGGTGAGGACATCGGTCTCGGCGACCGCGGCGGCGTACTCGGCGGGGCGGCTCGTCAGAAGCAACGGCAGGGTGCTGGCGTTGAGGGCTTCCAGCGCGGGGCGGCGCAGACCGTCGGCGATTTCGTCGAAGCCGTCGAGAACGGGAAGGATCCGTCCGGCCTCGACGAGCGCGCCGGCCAGGTTCGTTCCGTCGGGACCGGGGGCGCCGAGCCCGGGGTGATCGCGAGTCAGTTGCGCGGCGAGCCAGTCCCGGAACGCGACGGCGGTCGGGTCCCACGAGCCGATGCTGAAGATCACCGGCACGGCGTCGGTGCGCCCTCGGGACTTCAGCCGGTCCAGGACGAACCGGACCGTGAGGATCGTCTTGCCCGAGCCCGAGCGCCCCAGCACCACAAGCCGTCCGGACGGGATCCGGCGGTACACGTCCACGATCGCGTCCAGCTGTCCGTTCAGATCCAGGGGCTCGTCAGCGCTTCCCGGGGGCCGGCGGCGGACGTTGGCCCAGTGGTCGGTCAGCTCCTCCGCCACCGGCCGCCAGCGCACCGGCAGCGGATAGGGGTCGTGGACCTGCCGCTGTTCCTCCTCGCGCCGCCACCGGGCGGCCACCGTCTGGGCGACCTGATCGCAGAGATCGGCGAGGCCTTGGTGCAACGGCGATCCCGGACGATCGCCCGCCGCCTCTCCGGAGGGGCCGTCCGGGGTGGGCGGCTCCGCCGGGCTCTCGCCGTCCGCGGTCGGCCGGACGGCGGACGCCAGGAGCCGTTCGCGTTCGTCGGAGTTCAGCCCGAGCGCGTCGGCCAGCAGCCGCACGGTGGTCACCCGCGGGTCGGCGCGCTCGCCGGTCTCAAGCCCGCGAATGGTGCGGACGCCCACTCCGGCGCGTTCCGCCAACGCCTCCTGTGTCAGGTTCCCTTCATGCCGGAACCTTTTCAACAGCGCGCTGAACTCACTGGTCACGGGTCTCGGCCTTCCGCCGGCATGTCGATTTCCCCAGGTGAGGGACTTTAGCGCGGCCACCGGCCGGATACGGCCGGTCGCTCGGCCTGTCCGTCTGCGCTCCCCGGAAGCAGCGTCGGTGGCGACCGCCCGTTCCCTGCTGTCAGGAGAGCCCGCCATGCCGCCGACCGCGACCCTCGGCCGACCGGCCGTCACCGAACTCACGTACCAGGAGAGCGAGGTGCTGCGTGCGATCGGCTGCGGCCTGACGGACGAGGAGACCGCACTCGCACTCGCCCTCCCCGAGAACGCGGTCGGGGCCCACCTCGGCCAGATCCTCGCCAAGCTCGGACTGCGCGACCGGGCCGCGGCCATCGTGCACGCCTTCGACAGCGGGCTGGTCGTGCCGGGACGGGGCCCCCGCACGGCGGTCCGTCCGCAGCAGCGGGCGGCCGTCCATCGCGCCCAGGAACAGCCGGTACGGATCTCCGTGCTCGGGCCGCTGCGGGCCTGGCGGGACGGGCAACCGGTGGACCTGGGACACCGTCGTCAGCAAGCCGTACTGGCAAGACTGGCGCTGTGCCGGGACCGGACCGTCAGCAAGAACGAACTCCTGGACGACGTCTGGGGGTTGGAGCCACCGCTCACCAAAGTCGTGCCGGTGTACATCTACCGGCTGCGCAAGGTCCTGCACGTCGACAACCGTACGGACTCGGTGATCCGGCACGACCGGTGCGGCTACCGGCTCGTCCCCGGCGCGGTCGAGGTGGACCTGGCCCGCCTGGAGGACCTGGTCGCCGCCTCCGGCACGGCCGAGCAGGCCGGGGAACTGACCGAGGCGGTCCGCGTCTGCGCGCAGGCGCTCGACCTGTTCCACGGGGAGCCACTGGCCGGACTTCCGGGCCCCTTCGCGGAGATGGAGCGGCTGCGGCTCGACGGGCGAAGGACCGGCCTCACCCTGCGCAAGGCGGACCTGCACCTGCGGCTCGGCCGGCACGGCGAGGCGGTGGACGAGCTGTGGGCGCTGTCCGTGGCCCGGCCGCTGGACGAACTCGTCGGCGCGATGCTGATGCGCGCCCTGTGCCTCAGCGGCCGGCAGGCCGACGCGGTGGCCGTGTTCGAGCGCACCCGCCGTCGGCTTGCCGATGAGCTGGGGGTGGCGCCGGGCCGGATGTTGCGGCAGGCGCACCGGGCGATCACGCACGGGTGCGAGGCCGGCCTCGCGCCGACCGCGCCATGAGCGGGCCGACGCCACGCACCCGTAGTGAAGAGCTGCTGCTGGCCCGGATCTCGGCGGCGGCCGGCCGCGCACGCCTCGGCAGGCGCCTGACCACCCACGCGGCGCGCGCGTACCGCTCCCGCACACGGGCCGGCCTGCACCGGGCGGTCCGCCGCCTGTCGGCCCGTGTCCGTATCCGTATCCGTGCCCGTGCCCGCGCCCTCCCGACGGAGACGGCCTCGAACGCGCGGCTCGACCTGTACGAGCACGGGATGACCGTTGCCGTGGGGGCCCGGATCCGGGTCGTCCGTTACGACACCACGTCCGTATTCCGGCCCAGCGCCCCACCGCGCTGCTCTGCGCCGGCCGGCACCGGACTCGTGCACACGCTCACCGACATCGAGGGCAAGTGCCTGGTGCTGCAAGGCGGTTTGGGCGGCGGCGCCCTGTTGTCATGGGAGTACGAGCTGCGCCGAGCCGTCACCCGTGCGCAGCTCCCCCGTGCGCTGGCCGCACTGCACCGGGGTGAGCGCGTCTCCTTCGGTGACCTCTGGACGACCGCGGACCACATGGGGTCCGGGACCCTGCGCACACCGTGGCACCAGGTGCAGGACTTCGGCGTACGCCAGGGGGTCCTCACGGTCACCACCGGGGGCCGGGAGCGCGGGCTCGGGACGAGGGTGTCCAAGGTCCCGAACCTCTTCGTGTTCCGGGCGCTCGCCGAACACCTCCGAACCGAACACCTCCGAACCGAACATCTCCGAGCCGAACACTTTTGTGCCGAGGACGGCTGCTGACCGCGAAGACGGCCGGGCCCGGCGCCACGGTTTCATCGCCATTTCAGCGCCTGCCGCGACAGTGGGAGGCGCAAGACGCCGAGCGACAAGTCGTGCGCCTGCCATGTCCCTTGCACGTACCTGCGGGTACGCATCCTCAGCGAGTAACCGGGTGCCTCCATGAATGAGCTTCTGCACAAACTGGTCTCCGTCGTGATCACCGGTGGACTGATCGCCCTGGTCGGCTACCTCAGCGTGACCGTGCGCAGGCGCAGGGTCGCCCGTGAGGAGGCCGCCGCCCCGGTCCCGGCCGAAGACCCCACACGGACGCTGCTGCGCCAGGCCCGGCAGTTGGACCGCAGCCGCGACGAACTGGCCGCTCAGGGCAGGGGGCCGGAGGCGCTTGCCCGGGCCGGGGAGGCCGCCGGCGCCTGGCGCGTGCTCACCGAGGCCCGGCCGGGACGGTTCCACGCGGAACGCAGGGCTGCCCTGGTACGGCAGGGCGCGCTCCTGGACGCGGCGGGGCAGGGGCAGCAGGCGGCCCAGGCCCGCCAGGAAGCGGCCGGCCTGTCCTGACCGCCCGACCGTTCCCTACCGCCCGGTCTGTCCCTACCGCCCGGCCGTTCCCTACCGCCCGGTCTGTCCCTACCGCCCGGCCATTCCCTACCGCCCGGCCTGTCCCTACCGCCCGGCCTTCCCGACTGCCCGGCCTTTCTCGACCGCCCGACCTTTTCTGACCGCCCCCTCCCCAGCCCCGACCTCCCGGCCTGCCCCGACCGTCCGGCCTGTCTCGACCGTCCGGCCTGTCTCGACCGTCCGGCCTGTCCTGAGTGCGTAAGGAGACCCGCCATGCCCGCCGCGATCTGGACCGGCCGGAACGCCACCGCGGAGCACGCCGCCGTCGCCATCGCCGCCGCGCTGGCCGACGAACTCGGCCTCGCCGCACCGCCGTTGACCGTAACCATGCCGGCCGCAAGCACCGGTACACCGGCCGGCAGCCTCCTTCCGCCGCGTGCCCGCTTCAGCAATATGCCCGCGCCGACCCACTGCTTTCTCTACGTCGACACCACGTCACCCAGGCGCTTCGAACTCCGGGCCTCCCTCATGGCAGGCCGCTCGGGATTCCGGCGCAGCCTGGGTCTGGGCCACCTTTTCTATGCGGTGCCCATGACCGCACCGGTCCCCTCTCCCCTCGAACTGAGCGCGCCCGCCGGGGCCGCGCCCGCGGGTTTCACGGGCGACCCCACGGCCACGAGCCGGTTGAACGGGGACACGCATCTCATCGACGCGGCCCGCGCGCTGACGCCGGCCACGGCCGGTCCCGACCGGCACCACACCTGGCAGGCCACCAGCCGGCTGACGATCGAGCCGCTTCCCGAGGGTTCGGTCCTCCTCGTCCAGACTCTGCACCGCCTCACCGCCCGCGCCTGGTCCCTCAGCGCCGCCGAGGTACTGGGCTTCGCCGCCGGGGTGGAAGCGTTGCTCGGGTAGCACGGGGCCGACGCGGGCGTCGGCAAGCGTCTGTACGTGTGGTCGTCCCGCCCGGAACCCGGGAACCGCCGGTGGCGCAACGGCGGCGGGACAGGAGGCGAGGCCGGCCTTCGGAGCCGCGTTGCGGGCCGGGCCGGAACGCGCCTTTCCGGTCGACCGGGCGGCACGAGCTCAGCGCGGACCGCACTTGTCCCATACTGACCGATCGTGAACATCTGGCTCGCATATGAGCAACTTGCCCCAGGCGAGAGGGCATTGACTTCTATAGTGCTCAGCGATTCGACGTCCGAAATCGGGGAGCACGGGTGCGGCTGGACGCGGTCATCTCACACCTCACCTTCAGGGAGCGGTTCTCGCGTCGGCGGGTGCGCTTCGAGCGGGGAGCCGGGGCGCTGGTGCTCCAGGTCGAGGGCGGGAGCGAGCCCGTCCGGCAGTGGCTCGCCGACCTGCTCAAGCAGTACCGCGGCATCGTTCCGGTCAACAACCCGAGCGATGTCGAGCCGGAGGCGAGCCAGGAGCGGCAGGTCGTCGAGCAGTTGCAGGCGATCGTCGAGGGCTGTGGATACGGCGGCATCGTGGCCCACGGTCTGCCCGTGGTCTTCCCGCGCTTCGCCGCCGCTCGTACGGCGCTGTACGACTGGCGGCCGACGCCGGAGCATTTCCACGCCCGGCGGATGGGCGACCTGAAGGGGCAGATCAAGGAGGCGATCTCGCAGGAGCGGCGGCACACGATGCCCGACGCCCGGCCCCGGCTGGACCCGCTGATCCAGGATCCGTACGTGACCCAGCAACTCGGCGGTCTGCTGGGCCTGTTGCTGAAGGTGCCCAACCTCCTGCGGGTGCCGCACCGCCGCACCGTGCGCTGGTTTCGCGCGAGGAGGTTTGTGGGGCTGCGCACCTTCGAAGCGGTCTGCGAGGAGTTGGACGGCTGGCGCACCCGGCCGGCTCATGAGAAACAACGCCTGCTGGTGGAGGCCCTGCTGGCCGACATCGACGCGCACTACGGCACGGTGCGCCGCCTCAACCGGGCCCGTCGGCCCGTCGTCCTCCTGCCGGACGTGGACACCGTTCCCGCGCGACGGGTTATCCGGGACCGGATGCTGGAGGCGTACGACGGCGAGTGCCGGGCCCTGCGGGTGTACCCGGTGGTGGTCACCACGTCGCGTCCGGGCCGGGCAGGGCCGCTGGTGGGCGCCAGGCCCGCCGTCGCGGCGGACGGCCTCGCCGACGCGATCCCGGGACGTTTCAAGGAGCGCAAGGACGTCGCCGCGCGGCGGGCACGGGGCGAGAGCGACCCGCTGCCCAGCCGACTCGTCCAGATCACCCTCGGCGACGTGCCCGGCCCGCCCGCCGCGCCGGGCGCGCGCATCCTGGGGCCGGTGACCGCGATGGTCACCTGCCTCGCGGTCGTCGCCGCCGCGATGGGCGGTTACGTCGCGTTCTTCCGCGAACCCGCGAGCTGCGGCAAGGGACTTGAGGTCCACGGCGGCGAATGCGTGGGCGTCTCCGACGGGACCGGTGTGTTCATGCCCGACGTCAGGGGAATGCCCGAGGTGTTCGCGCGCATCGCCGAGCAGAACAAGGCGGTCGCAAGCCGCAAGCACGCGACCGTCGCCCTGCTCATCCCCTTGCAGTCGGCGAACCCCGCCGTCCAGCGCCAAATCCTCAGCGAGGTCCAGGGGGCTTACCTCGCACAGGTGGCGGCGAACGGCGCGGACGCGGTGAAACCCGCGATCCGGCTCGTCCTCGCGAACCCGGGGGACGGTTACGGGCGCTGGCGCGGGACGGTCGACCAGCTCACCGCCGAGGAGCCGGAGCTGCGGGTCGTGGTGGGCTTCAACCTCAGTCTCGACAGGACCAAGGAAGCCCTGACGTATGTGACCCGTACCCTGCACCTCCCGGCGGTGGCCAGTGTCGTGACGGCGGACGACTTCGCCAACCCCGAGGGCACCGACACCGTCCCGTACCCCGGCCTGGCCCGTGTCGTGTCCACCTCCCGTGACCAGGCCCGGGCGCTGCTGGCCTTCGACCCGGAACTGGCGGGCGCGAACACGGCGATGGTCGCCGACGACCGGCCGGGCGACGACTACGACCGCTCGTTGCGCGACGCGTTCGCCGAGGCCCGGCGGAACGAGGACGGCGGGGTCCAGGACATGCGCTTCGAGTCCCCCGGCGTCGAGGAGGCGGGGGTCACGCCGAACGAGTTCGAGGACTTCGCCGCCAACATCTGCCGCTCCCGTACCCATGTCGTGTACTTCGCCGGCCGCGCCTTCCACCTCAGGCTCTTCGTGGAGAAACTGGCCACCACCTACTGCGGTGAGAAGACGTCGTACACGGTGATCACCGGCTCCGACGCCACCACGCTCGACGAGCGCCTTGACGACCGTGACCGTGCGCTGCTGCGGGGCGACCCGGGATCGGGCAAGCCGTCCGTCACCATCCGCTACGCCGCCCCGGCGCACCCCGACGCGTGGAGTACCGAGCTCGCCAAGTGGCGGAGCGACCCGAGAACACAGGGGCAGGACCCTCCGCTCTACTTGCGGCAGGCCCAGGACGCGATGAACGCGCTGCGCCGCGGCATCGCCGACCGGACGGGGCCGATCGGGCCGGTGAACCTCGACGACGGGCGAACCATCGTCACCTACGACGTCGTCCTGACCGCCAGCCGGGCGCTGGCGCGCGCGGTCCACACCAGCGGGCAGGAGGTCCCCACGGCCGATCGCGTCGTGAGGGACCTCGGAAAGCTCAACTCCGACCTGCGCGTGCCAGGCGCCGGGGGCTGGATCTGTCTGACCAACGCCGGCAATCCGTACAACAAGGCGCTGTCCGTGGTGCGCCTGGACCCCGGCGCCCGGACGTTGGTGTTCGAGGGGGTGGCCTGGCCGACGGGTCACGCGCCGGCCCACGACGACACCTGCGTCGTGCCGGTGCACCCCGGATAGTCCGGGCCCGGAGCCGGTGCGCCGCCGCCGGGGCGGCCGGCGCGTCAGCCTTCCAGGGGCTGTGCGCGCCGGGGCCCCGGGCGGGAGGTGGGGGGCCGCTCGGCGCGGCTCGCGGAAACTAGGACCGGTACCGGTAGACGATCCGGCCGCGCGTGAGGTCGTACGGACTGAGTTCCACGAGCACCCGGTCGACCGGAAGGATCTTGATGTAGTTCTTCCGGATCTTTCCGCTGATGTGCGCGAGCACGTGGTGCCCGTTCTGCAGTTCCACCGTGAAGGTGGCGTTGCGCAGGCATTCGAGGACGGTGCCCTCGATTTCGATGCCCTTAGGTGTTCTGGTCAAGATCTGTCACTTCTCCATTCGGGGATCTACTCGGTGACGGTGAGACTGATGGGGTTGCGGGGGAAGCGCGGCCGTGCGGTACGTCGCGGGCGCGGCGTGGACACGAGCGTGCTGGGCGTCAGTCGCGGACCAATTCCAGGTTGCCGCCCGCGCGTTGGGCACCCACGCCTTCGAACAGTGCCTCGGCGGGGCCGTTGGACACGTCCACCTCGGCCCGGGCCGTGCCCTCTCCGGCGTCGTGCAAGGAGAGCAGGGCCTGGGCCAGCATCGCCCGGGCGATGCCGCGGCGGCGCCGGTCGGCCCGGACCGCGATCAGCCCGATCCGCTGCCGCCGGGGCACCGGTGCGACCCGCAGCAGCCCGACGTACGCACCGGATTGGGCCGCGACCACATACCGCGACGGGTCCACCACGGTGCTGCCGGCCGGCCGGGGCAGTACTTCGGCGGGCATGGTCTGCCAGCCCACCGTGGCGTCGATCTCGTCGCGGATCGTACGGTCCAACGCGCGCAGCGGCCCCTCCTGCGCCTCACCGGCGGGCACGATCGTGATGCCCGCCGGCGGTCGTACAGAGCTCAGCCCCGTGATCGCCGGGTCGGTGGGCACGAGGTATTCCCGCTCCCGGCGCAGGGTCCTGAAGCCGGAGCGCTCCCAATGGGACGTCAGGGCGAGGTCGGTCTCATCGACCACGGTGTGGAGCGGCGCCGGCAGGTCCGCCAGCATCGCGGCGGCGAGCCGGTCGAATGCCGCCTCGTGCCAGGCGTCGACGCTGATGAAGAGCCGGCCGTCGAACCGGTGGGCGGCGTCACCGCGTCCCACTACGCGGTCGTCGGCGACCGCCTGCCACTCCTGTTCCGCGACGCGGGTGACCACGATCGCGTGCCCGGCGGGGTTCGGTGCGAAGTGCGAAGAATTCATGGGGTGCTGCCTTTCGGAGTGCTTGTTCGTGCGGCACTCCCGGCGACACCTGCGTCAGCCGCCCCGCGTGACGACGGGAGGGAGCACCCACCTGCTTACTGCGTTCACGGGTCTCACCTCCCAGTGGTCTGTCACGTTCTCCCCCACGGTACCGACCGCGGCCCCGCGCCCCAACTCATTTTCCGCACCACCATCGCAGCCGCCCACGGCCGGTCGAGGGGATGCCGCCACCCGATCCCGGCGTACAGGCCAAAATGGACGTCGCGCGCGGTGCCTACGGCGCCAGGGCGGCGGGGTCGCACTCTTCGCGGCGGGGGCCGTGCCAGTCCAGGCACAGCACGCTGGCGTCGTCCTGCACGAGGTCGTGGCAGGCGTCGCGGACCGCGGTGACCATGGTCCTGACGACCTCGCGGGGATGTTCCGTGGCGGTGTCGCTCAGGAGTCCACGCAAGTCGACGGCTGACGCTTTCCGTTCCTGCATGCCGTCGGTGTAGAGCATGAGACGGTCACCGGGGCGCAGGTCCAGGTCCTGCACCTCGTAGGCGCCCTGTACGGGAACGCCGAACGGAAGGTTGACGTGGAGTTTGATCTCCTCGACTGCCCCGTCACGCAGCCGGAGCGGCCACAGGTGGCCGGCGTTGATAAGTTGCGCGCTGCTTCCGTCCAGGGCGATGCGCAGGAGCTGGCCGGTGGCGAAGGTGCGGCGGCCGTGATCGAGGAGGGCCTGGTGCGTCCGGCGGGCCTGTTCGGCCAGGTCGGTTCCGGCGCGGCGGGCGCCGCGGGAGGCGTTGACCAGGAGGGTGGCCATCAGGGAGGCGTCGACGTCGTGGCCCATGGCATCGGTGATGGACAGGTGCAGGGTGTCCTCGTCGAGGCTGTAGTCGTAGGTGTCACCGGCGATGTCGGAAGCGGGAACCAGCGCCCCGGCGAGTGCGAACTCCGCGGACTCGCAAGAAGGTGCCGAGGGCAGCAGCTGGCGCTGGATCTCCGCGGCCAGAGTGACCGAGGCGGTCCGGTTGCCCCAGTGGTAGAGGTCGGTGAAACGGCGGTCGGTGACGATGATGTACGCGAGCGCGTGCGCGACCTCCTCAACCTGCTCCAGCACATCCTGAGTCACGTGGGCCAGGCGCACCTCCAGCACACCGACCGCGTCGCCGCGATTGGAGACCGGCGCGAACACCCGCTGCTCGCGAGTACCGTTCGCCACCGCCACCACCTTCTGCGTGCGCAGCACCTCGTTGTAGACGCCGCCGTCCAGAGGGATCTGCTCAGCCCCGCGCTCCTGTCGTCCTGCCCCCTCCTCATTGACCCGCAACAGCCGTCTGCCGACGACATCGACAAACAGGAACGACACATACCGCGCGCCGAACCGCTTCCGCAGGTTGTGCGCCACGACATCGAGCGAACGCACCGGCGCCGCGGCCTCCGCCGCAGCCAGCACTTCCGCCAGCACAATCCGATCACGCTCCACAGCGACCTCCCTAGCGTCTGGATCGTTCTCCTTCCCCCTTCCGCTCCAGGCATCACCCTCTGTCACCCATGCCGAAGCCCACACCGAGGCATCGCGGGGCAAGGGCCAGTCCTGACACTCCGGTTACTCTTGCGGCCCGTCCGCAGGAGTGAACAGGAGACATGTGTGAACACCCCTTGCCCCGCCGACCCGACCGTGCTGCACCCCATGCCCGACCATCCGCGCGTGGTACTGCTGAAGCCGTTGGTCACCTCGCCGTTGATCGAGGTCGGGGAGTACTCCTACTACGACGATCCGGATGACGCGACCGCGTTCGAGACGCGCAATGTGCTCTACCACTACGGGCCGGAGAAACTGGTCATCGGGAAGTTCTGCGCGCTGGGCACCGGGGTGCGGTTCATCATGAACGGCGCCAACCATCGGATGGACGGCCCTTCGACGTTCCCCTTTCCCACCATGGGCGGGTCATGGGCCGAACAGTTCGACCTGCTCACCGGTCTGCCCAACCGCGGGGGCACCGTCGTCGGCAACGACGTCTGGTTCGGGCACGGCGTCACCGTGATGCCCGGCATCCGCATCGGGCACGGCGCGATCATCGCCACGGGGGCCGTGGTCACCTCGGACGTGCCCGACTACGCGATCGTCGGCGGCAACCCGGCCCGTTTCATCCGATCCCGCCACAACGAGGAAGAGGTTGCCCGGCTGTTGGAGGTTGCTTGGTGGGACTGGCCGGCGGAGCACATCACCGGCCACATCAGGACCCTCATGTCCGGCAGCGTTGACGACCTGGAAAAGGCGGCCCCCGCGCAGACGTAGGGGGTGCGTGCGTAGGCGCCCGGCCGGCACGGGAGACTCTTCACGGTCCCGGGGGCGGCACAGTTCCACAGGCAGAGGTACCTTGCGATGTTGGGGGAGAGTTGTGACAAGTAGGTTCACTGAGCTGGTCGTTGACTGCCGCGATCCGGAGAGGCTGGCGGACTTCTGGTGTCAGGTCCTGGATTTCCAGGTGATCGAGCGGAGTGAGGGCAAGGTCGAGATCGGCTCCTGGGTGCCGACCGTCGAGGAGGTACGGGCCCGTCAGACGCCGCCCACCTTGGTGTTCATCCAGGTGCCCGAGGGCAAGACCGCGAAGGAGCGGCTCCACCTCGATGTCAGCCCGATCGACGGCAGCACCCACGACGAGGTGAGCAGGCTGCTCGGCCTCGGTGCCACCACGGTGGACGTGGGTCAGGGCCCCGGCCGGAGCTGGGTGGTCATGGCCGATCCGGAGGGCAACGAGTTCGATGTCCTGCGCACCCTGGCGGCGGGCAGGTAACCGAGCGGCCGCCGGTGTCAGCCCTCCCGGCGGCGGCTCGCTCCACTCCCCGCCCCGCCGTCGGGCCGGGCCCCGACGGCTTCTGCGTCCGGGTCGCCTGCCGACACTCCGAGTGTCCGCTCCAGGCCGTGAGCGCCCGCCTCCGTCAGGTGTACCACGCGCGGGCTCCTGCCCCAGCGCACCCAGTCACGTGCGAACAGGCGGGCGGTGAGGGCGGCCCCGAGACCTCCGGCGAGGTGGTGCTGCTGTTCGCTCCAGTCGACGCAGTAGCGGATCGCGGGCCGACGCGGTGGCAAGTGGTCCAGATCCACGCCGAGTTGGGCGAGGGTCGCCCGTCCGGCAGGGACGAGCGTGTACTGGACGTCGCGCCCGTAGGACGAGGGGCGGTCACGAACGGCTTCGTCGGGCCGGTGCATGCCGTCGTGGCCCGTGAGTACGCCTTGTTCCAGCAGACCGCGTATCAGGGCCACGCCGAGCCGGCCGGCGAGGTGGTCGTAGCAGGAGCGGCCCCGGTGCAGGGCGTTGGCGCGATTGCTCTGCTTGAGCGAGGTGACGGCCAGGGGCGGCGCGATGAGGGCCAGGGCTTCCATGGCGGCGCTCACGTCCGGTCCGGCGAGCCGATACAGCCGGTTCCTGCCGCGCTGCTCGACGGTGAGGAGTTCGCCCTCGACGAGTCTGGCCAAGTGGACGCTGGCGGTGGCCGCACCGACGCCGGCCTCGCGGGCCAGGACGCTCGCGGGCAACGCCCGGCCATCCGCGAGGCACTTGAGGATGCGGGCGCGCGACGCGTCCGCGATGAGGGCGGCGGCGCGCGCGATGTCCGTCTGGTACTTGAGCGGTTCCCCCTCGCGCTCGGAGTGCGCGCCAACGCCCGCCGGGTGCGGTCCGGGAGAGCGGCTGCTGGTGTTCGGCATGGCCTCAGCGTAGAACAAGCACACTTCGCCGGCCGACGAAGTGTCCGGAGCCGATGCTTGCCTCATGCCCACCACCACGACTCACCGGACCAACAGACCCGGCACGCCCGACGGGGCCGCCATGACCGGGAGCAGCACCGCGCTCGCCCTGCCGCCCCTGATCGCGCTCAGCCTCGGCTACTTCCTGGTGATGCTGGACGTCACCGTCGTGAACGTCGCGATCCCCGACATCCAGACGTCCCTGGGAACGGGCCCCACCGCGCTCCAGTGGATCGTCGACGGGTACAGCACCGTCTTCGCCGCACTGCTTCTCCTGGGCGGCGGTCTCACCGACAGGTTCGGTCCCCGCCGTCTGTTCCTCGCCGGGCTGGGGATCTTCACCGCCACCTCGATGGCCTGTGCCCTGGCGAGCACCCCGGGACTGTTGGTCGCCGGACGGCTCGGCCAGGGCGCGGGAGCCGCCCTGCTCGTGCCCGCGTCGCTCGCTCTGCTCCAAGCCACGTTCCCCGACAGGGCACTTCGAGCCCGGGCGGTCGCCGTCTGGGGAACCGTCGCATCGGTCGCCTTCGGCGCCGGTCCTGCGGTCGGGGGCCTGATCGTCTCGGGCGCGGGCTGGCGCTCGGTGTTCTGGCTGAACCTGCCCGTCGGGGCGCTCGCCGTACTGCTGACGCTGCGGCACATCCCGCCGTCCGCTTCCAGGCCCAGCACGCGAAAGGCCGACCCGGCCGGTCAGGTGCTCGCGGTCGTCGGACTCGCGGGCCTGGCCGGCGGCCTCAACGAAGCGGGAGCGCACGGCTGGACATCGCCCCTGGTCCTGACCGCCTTCGGCATCGGCGCGACGGCCCTGGCATCCTTCGTGCTGCTGGAACGCGCCCTGGAGTCCCGGGCGACGCTGGGAGGCACCCGGCGCGCCCCACTGCTGCGGCTCTCCATGTTCCGGTCCCGGGCCTTCACCTCCACCACCCTGGTCGGACTGCTGATCAGCCTCGGCTACTACGGCATGCTCTTCCTCACCACGCTGTACTTCCAGCGGGAGGCGCACTTCAGCGCCGTGGAGACGGGCCTTGCCCTGCTGCCCTCCGTGGGCATGGGACTGGCCGCCGCCCCCTTGTTCAGCCGCATCGCTTCCCGTACCGGCCCGTACGTCCCGATGGCCGCCGGGCTCGTCCTCGGCACCGTCGGCTTCCTGGGCTGGCTGCCCGCGGGGCCGGACACCCCCTATCCCGTCCTGCTCTTCGCGCTGATGGCCACCGGCCTCGGCCAGACCATGACGGCGCTCGCCTCCGTCGCCGCCGTCATCGAGGCGGCCCCGCACGCCGACACGGGGGTCGCCACCGCCGTCTTCAACGTGTCCCGGCAGGTGGGCAGTGTCATCGGCGTGGCCCTCTTCGGCACCTTCGCCGCCACGGGGCACGACTTCACCTTCGGCCTCCATCTGTCGGCAGCCATCGCGGCCGCCGCGTTCGCCATGGGCGCCCTGCTCGCTCTGTCGGCACGGCGTCGGGCTCGCCGAACGCCGGCCGTTACGGCCGCCTCACTCCGCGCCGCAGGACCTCGCGCCGAACCTCAGTAAAGGCGGTGGTGGCGTTCAGTGCTCCGCGTGCTCCGTCAGCGCCGTGTACCCGAGTTGGAGAACGTCCGACACGGCCAGAGCGGTCAGCGCTCCGGTCACCGTGCGTGTGGCCTGCGGCCAGACCGTCCGGGCGCCGGTGAACGTGGCAACGATCCACACGCTCAGACAGAACGGGCAGCTGAGCAGCTCCCCCACCGTGTTGCGGCCGGGCTCTTCTCGCGGGGTTTCGTTGAGCTCCGCGGGCGCGCCATCACCGTCCACCCGAGTGAACGGAGCGCGCAATGGGCGGGTGACCGTGGCCTTGCCGATGAGGCGACTGAGCCGGAACGTGGCCGCTGCGGTGAGCAGAAGGTCCCAGGCGTCCGGCTCCGGCAGCGGGCGACCGCTGCGGCGATGAAGCGCGGTCCACCCGGCCGCGTACCCGGCGAAACCCATCACCGCGCCCAGGTGTCCGCCGTGGGATCGCACAACTTGCAGGGGCCTCATCGAGCTGCCTCATTCTGCCGCCTGGGCACTAGTCACCGTCGTCGGGGGTGCAGCCTCACAGCTGCCCGGGACATGTACCCGGACCGGACCTGGACACGCACAGCCACCGTGCGCGGTGGACGGCGGGTGAATACGGGGGCGTCGCGTTTTGTGACGGCCTCGACGGCGGCGGCAGCAGCACCAGCGACGACCGCGACGGGCAGCGGAGGCGGCTGACGCGGCATGCCCCCGCCTGCGCAGCACGGCCGACCCCAGGGCTCGCCCTGGAGATCTCGGTGAGGCGTCCGGCCCTGCGGCTGGGGGGGTGGCGCTCAGTTTTCTTCGCCGGTACGGGCGCGGGCCCCCGAACGTGTGCGGCTTGCGGCCTGCGAGCGCTCTGGATGGCGCCGCAGGTACTCGTCCTCCAGCTCTTTCGTACGCCTCGTATGGGTGGCCAGGGCGTCTTCGGACCCGTGCAGCAGGGTTTCGTGGCGCGTGCGGTGAACGGACTCCAGCTCCTTGAGCAGGAGGTCGTCCGCCAGGTCCCGGGCTGACAGCCCGTCTTCACGGTCCGCCATCGCAGACCCTCCCTCGTTGTCCCGTGCTCCCCCGGACACCCCTCACGCTGTCCGGCGTCTTCCCTCCATCATGCTGCCCCAGGAGAGGGGCTGCCCGGGGCGATGCGCCGAAGGGTGAGCTCACGGTGATGAGCCGGGCCGTTCGGAGCAGCCCGGGTGGCAGGGCCCAGCACAGTGGGTGACCGTGAGCGGAACATCGACGACGGAGCTTTCCGGGCCGGGTGCGGCGCGGCGCGGCGCGGACGATCGCAGACCGGATACGAGATCTCCACGGAGGCAGCGATGAGCGAGCAGACCCCGTCCCAGGCAGAGGGCGACCGGAACGAGGAGGACGGCGAGGGCGGCAAGGTCGGCGAGGGCGGCACCGACGGTCAGCGGGAAACCGCGGGTGGGCGCCAAGTTCCGCGCACCACTCCTTCTCAGGCCGAGGGCGACGACGACGAGGCGGAGCAGACCGCGGAAGGGAACGACGAGCAGGGGAACGCGTAGCGCGATCCTGCGGCGCCTTCGCGCGGTGTGAGCGGCGAATCGACCACACCGACAGCATGGCCTTTCCAGCACCCTCGGCAATACCGTGAACGGTTTCTCCAGCACCCTCGCCAGGCCCGGCACTGATCCGGTGCGGTCAGAGCCTGAAGATCCGTCGTGCGTTGCCTGACAGGAACAGCTCGGTGGCTTCCTCGTCCAGGCCCAGCTCACCGAGGTGTTCCAGCGCCCGACTGGGCGTGATCATGGGGTAATTGGTGCCGAACAGCACCTTCTTGCGGCCCCGGCCGCGGAGGTAGTCAGTGAGCTCGTGCGGGTAGCGCCGGGCGGTGTAGGCGCTGGTGTCGATGTAGACGTTCGCGTGCTTGTCGGCCACCGCGATCATTTCCGCGGTCCACGGGTAGCCGATGTGTCCACACACGATGGTCAGTTCGGGGAAGTCGAGGGCCACCTGGTCGATGTAGGGGATGGGGCGGCCGGTCTCCGACGGCCGTAGCGGGCCGGTGTGCCCCACCTGGGTGCAGAACGGGATGCCGAGGTCGACGCAGGCGGCGTACAGCGGGTAGTACAGCCGGTCGGTGGGCGGGAGTTGCCACAGCCAGGGCACGATCCGCAGTGCCACGAAGCCGAGTTCGTCCACTGCCCGGCGCAGTTCTCTCACGGCCTTGACCGGCCGGGTGAGGTCTGCGCCGGCCACTCCACGCAACCGTCCCTCGGACTGGGCGACGAACTCGGCCACTTCGTCATTGCTGATCAGCGGCCCCTGAGGGCCGTACCAGGCCGCCGAAAGGCCGATCTCGACATCGGCCGCCGCCAGCGCGGCCACCGTCGCACTGACCGGCAGCGGCTCCTCAAGCAGCCCCTGCCCCGTCCACCGACGCAATGACTCGAACATCTCGTGGTTGGAGTGACGGAGCGTGGGGTGTTGAAGCCACGCATCTATGACCGGCATCAGGCTTCCTGCCTCTCCGCCGCCGCTCCGGCGCGCTGCACCCCGAAGCGACTGAGCGATCGCATACCTGGACCTTAGTGGTCGGATCCGCAGACCTTTCCGGCCTCGGCCTGATGACCGCCCCTGAGCAGGTCTCGGACATCACTGACACCCAGGTCGGACTGCTCGGGCTCGGCACCACCCTCGCACTCGCCCTCCAGGCACTCGCCTTGATGTCGTGGAGCCGTCGCTCCCGGCGGGGGTGCGAGAGGCCCGGGCGGGGTGTGCGCTACCCGACCAGGCCGGCGGCCTCCACGCCGGTACCTGCCTGCGTCTCCTGCGTCACGAACCTCCCCCGGTCCCGGGGGACGAGGGCGGTGCGGGCTCGGACGACGCGGGTGACTTCTCCGTGGCCGAGGAGGGGGGCTGTGTAACAGGAGAGGAGGGGGGCTGCGTGGCGGGCGAGGACGGCGGGGCGGACTGGGGGGCCGACGTGGGCGGACAGGGGCTCGCCGATGACGTGCCGGCCGGGAGCGAAACGCATGGCGCCGGACTGCCCGGCGAGGACGACTCGTCGGCGGGCGGCGAGACGGACGGGGGCAAGGAGGGAGCGGTCACGGGCGGCTTCGTCTTCGTGTCGCCGGTGCCCGTGTCGCCCTTGTGCCGTTCGAACCAGTCACCGTTGTCCGGGTCGTACACGACGAACTTGTTCACCACGTGCGCGGCGGGCGCCACGACCACGACGTTCGACGACCGGTACCCGGGCCACGCCTCTCCCGTCAGCTTCGGTGTGTTCTTCTGCGCGACGGGCGGCGACAGCGGGTTGCCGCAGGCGCAGCGCACTCGCGGCACGCCGCGGTCGTCGACGAGTACCGCGGTGCCGGCCTGCAACACGGCCTGGTAGCTGGTGGCGGCACCATCGCGGTAGCCGTGGTTGGTCACGCGGGTGTCCAGCCTCAGCTTCACGGGCGTGAGCGCGCGCACATAGCCGGGGACGCCGGAGGGTTCGATGCCGAGGACGGAGGCGAACGCCTTGTTCTTGGCCGGGTCCTTCTGAAGCGCGCCGATCTGTTTCTCCACGTCGCAGCTGCCGACCTTCCGCGTTCCGCCGTAGAGGCCGGGGGCGGAGCCGTCGACACCGCGCGTCACTTGGGCCGAGGCCGATGAGCTCGGCAGCGCGCTCGGGGAGGACGGCGTGGAGTCGTTGCGGGCCGTCGACCCGGTGAAGGGGTCGGGCCCCGATTTCGCCGCGGGCTGGAGAAGGACCTCGCCGTGGGCCTGCGATGAGCCGTTGGGGCGGGTGAGGACGACGGCCAGCACCACCGCCACCACCACGACGGCGGCGATCGCCGCGATGCGGGGCGCGGACTTCCACCACGGGCGGGCCGGCCCGGGGCTCGCACCCGAACCCCCGTCCGGCCCACCGGGCCCGTCGCCGTGGCCACCACCGGCCGGACCGCTCGGCGGGTTACCGCCCGGCGGCCCCGACGGCCGCTCGGCCCCCGGAGGCGGCGACGAGTCGGCGCGGGTCGCACCGGCCTGGGTGTCGCCCGGCCCGGACGGGCTCGGCTGCGAAGGGCCCGAGAGCGGGCCCGAAGGCGGTCCTGTGGGGCGTCCTGACGACGGCGGCTCGACGCTCACGAACACTTCTTCCCTGGGTGGGGGATCTGGCGTTAGGGGGTCTGGTCTGGCGGTAGGGGGTCCGGCCGGGGGCTGGCGTGGGGCGCGGTCTGGCTTTGGGGGGATCTGGTGTTGGGGGATCCGAGTGCGCGACTCTGCGGCGTACGTTTCATCCCGTAACGCGCCTATTGTGTGCATCGGCTCCCGGGGGCCCGCAAGCTGACGCGGTCGGCCCTCCCGACGGGCGAGCCGGTCCGGCGCTGCTTAGCGTGACACCGTGAGCGAGCAGACACCGCCTCGGCGGACAGCGGCGCAACGCGCGGAGCAGGGCCGACGGGCGCCCCACGGCTGGCCCCACGCCCTGGTGGCCGTGCTCGCCTCCCTGGTGGCCATGGCCGTCGTCGCCGGGCTCGGCCTGTGGGCCGCAGGCGCGGCCGACCTGCCCGGCGGGGCGTTCCCCAGTGTCGTGGCGGCCGTCGTCGTGATGGCGGTCGGCGGTTCCGTTGGGCTGTCCGGTGACGCCGGGGTGATCGCCGAGTCGCACGCCGGGCTCTCCGTGCTCCCGCTCTCCGTCAGCCTCACCGGGGCTCTGGTGATCGCCGCCGGATTCCTCCGGCCGCTGCGGCACCGGGCCGTCGCCGACGTGAAGGAACTCGCCGGCTGGGCCGCCCGGATCGCGGTCTTCTGGCTCCTGCTCCTCATCGGCCTCGGCCTGCTGGCCCGGCACCGCTTCGCGATCACGCTCGGAGACGGCCCCGCCGGCGACATCGGCGACCTCACGGGCTCCTCGCCCACGGTCGGGTTCGAGACCGACGTGCCGCTGACCCTCGTCTTCGGATTGCTGTGGCTCGCGGGCGTCCTCGCCGTGGCCCTGCTCGTCTCGCGCGGGGCGCCGCTCCCCGGCCGCCTGCTGCGCTTCCAGGAATCGGTACGCCCGGCGGCCTTCGCCATGGTGGTCCTGCTCCTGTCGTACGTCGCCCTGGGGTTCGTCATCGGCCTCGTCGTGGCGGTGACGCGGGGGCATGCCGCCGCGACGCTCGCGGTACTGCTGCTCGGGCTGCCCAACCTCGTGTGGCTCGCCCTCACCCTCGGCCTCGGGGCGTCCTGGGAGGGCCGGGTGAACGGGCCGTTCGGGCTGCCCATGCCGCGGGTCCTCGACGACGTACTGCGCACACCGCAGGACTCCACGCTCAGCCTGAACACGCTCGCCGACCACGATGGCCGGGTGTGGTGGCTGCTGGTCGTCGCGGCGGTCCTGGTTCTTGGCGCCGCGTTCCTGATGGCGGCGCGGTCCCCGGTACGGATGCGGGCCTGGCAGCACGCCGTGCACATGGCGGTGGCGCTGGCTCTCACGATGCTCGCCCTGTGTCTCCTCGCCGGCGTATCCGCCCACGCCGGCCTCTCGCTCCTCGGCATCGGGGATCTCGGCGGCGGTCTGTCCGGCCTGGTGGAGCTGCGACCCCAGCTGTGGCGGGCCCTGCTCCTGGCCGTGGCCTGGGGGCTGGTCTCGGGGTTCCTCGGCGGTGTGTTCGCGAGGCGGGTCCAACGGCGGGGCGAGGTGGAGGCGGGCCCCGCCTGAACCGGGCAGGAAGTGAGCCCCTGCGCGGCTGAGCCGGGCAGGGAGGCTGCGCCCGAGCGCTGAACCGGGCAGGAGGGTCCCGCCTGAGCGGCTGGAGCCTGGCAGGCGGGCCACGCCTGGGCCGGGCCCGGCTCAGCCTGTCAGCCGGCGAGGCCGCGGAAGACCGGCCGAGCCCGGCCCAGCCTGTCAGCCCGCCAGGCCCCGGAAGACCGGCCGAGCCCGGCCCAGCCTGTCAGCCCGCCAGGCCCCGGAAGACCGGCCGGGCCCAGCGGGGCGGCTCGGGAGGCGCGCCGGGATCAACCGGTACTCCTACGACATGGCCGTCCACCCGCGTCGGAGCGTGGCTCGTCGCGGTCCCTCCCGTGGCCGCGGCCCGCAGCGCGGCGGTGAATTCGAGGCAGGAGCCGTACCGGTCCTCGGGACTCTTGGCCAGGGCCCGCGCGAGGACCCCGTCGAGGGCGGCGGCGACACCGGGCCTCTTCGCCGTCAGGCGGGGCGGCTCGTCGTACTGATGGGCCCACAGGAGGGCGATGTCGTCGTCGCGCTGGAACGGCGGGCCGCCCGCCATGGTCTCGTACACGACACAGGCCAGGCTGTAGACATCGCATCGGCCGTCCACCGGGCGGCCCGATATCTGCTCCGGTGCCACGTAGTCCAGGGTCCCGACGAACTGGCCCACGGTCGTGAATCCGGTCAGCGAGAGCGACTTCTTCGTGAGGCCGAAGTCCGTGAGGTAGGCGTGCTCCGGGTGGTCGCTGTCCGTGCCCCGGGCCACGAGGATGTTCCCGGGTTTGACGTCGCGGTGGACCAGACCGTGGTCGTGTGCCGCGTCGAGCGCGGACGCGACCTGCGTGGCGATGCGGAGGGCGGCTTCGACGGGGAGCGGGCCCGCGTGGTCGAGCAGATGGCGCAGATCGCGCCCGGGAACGTACCGCATGGCGATGTAGAGCACCCCGTCCGTCTCCCCCGCCTCGAAGACCGGCACGATGTGCGGGTGCTCGATAGCGGCGGCCACGCGTGACTCGTGCGTGAAGCGCTGCCGGAAGGTGTCGTTGCGTGCGAGCTCGGGGGCGAGCAGTTTGAGGGCGACGGTACGGTCGAGGCGCAGGTCCTTGGCGCGGTAGACGACGGCCATGCCACCCCGGCCGATCTCGCCCTCGACCCGGTAACCCGCGATCTGCTTCCCGATCAGTTCGGAGGGGCGTCCGGAGTGCGAGGCCGGGCCGGGCTCCGCCGGTGCGGGCGCCATCAGCCGTCACCTGGCCGGGCAGGCGCATCGGGACCGGGCCTCCCGGGTGGGAGGACGGTCGCGCCCGGCACGGCCGGGACAATGGCGGTGGGTTCCTCGTCAGACGCGGAGGCCCCCGGCTCGACCACCCGCGTCGGTTCCGCATCGCCACCGGCCACCGTGCCCCCGTCGCCACCGGCACCACCGGCACCACCGGCACCGGCCCCCGCATCCCCATCAGCACCGGCACCGGCACCGGCACCGGCACCGGCACCCGCCTTCTCACCACCACCGGCTCCAGCCACACCGCCCACACCCGGCGGCGCCACCCCGTCCCCCTCGTCATGCCCCTCGGCACTCGGCCCCTCCCCCGCCGCGTACGTGCTGAGCCGCGCCCCGTCGCAGTACACCCACCGCTCGTGTTCGGCGTCGTAGAGCCATACCGATTCGCCGTCCACGACCACCCCCACCCGCAGCCCGCGCGTCCGGCGGCGGAAGGACTCCCCGTCGGCGCTGCCGGCCGCCAGGTCCTGTGCCGCGCGCCGGTAGCCGGCGACGGCGTCCTCGGCCCTGGCCAGGAGTGGGCGCGGATCGGCCGTCCGGGTCAGCGGTCCGCCCGCGCCCGGCGGATCCCGCGGCACCGCGACCAGGAGCCGGGCGTCGACCCATGCCGACCAGCCGTTGGCGCAGACGATCCGGCCCCAGTCGCCGAGCCGGTCGGCCAGTCGTACGGGCAGCAGCGCATCAAGCGGCGTCGTCGGACGGTCCACGTCCGGCGCCTCCCAGGCGGGCAGCCCGTCCTGCGGCACGACATGTGTGGGGCGGAAGTCCGCTGTGGTCATCGACGGCGCTCCTACTTCCGCATGACGGCGGGTTCGTGGCGGCGCAGCAGCCGGGCGACCGCGATTCCGAGGACGACCGAGAGGGCGATCAGCATGCCCATGTTGAGCAGCCAGACACCCGCGGAGTGCCCGAACAGCGGGTCGCTGGTCAGATCCCCCGGGACGATCCTGCCGAGTCCGATGGTGCCTGCCATCGCGCCCAGCGCCCAGCGCGACGGCACGAGCCAGGCGAGCTGTTCGACGCCGGGTACCCCGTTCAGTTTGAGGAGTGCGCCGCAGAACACCACTTGGACGATGGCGAGGAGCACGAGCAGGGGCATCGTCACCTCCTCCTTGCGCACAAGCGCCGATACGAAGAGCCCCAGCATCATGGCGGTGAACGCCAGGAGCGCCACCGCGAGGGTGACCTCCACCAGCGGTGGCAGGAGTACGCCTTTGCCGCCGGGCGCGTTGAGGTCGACACCGAGCAGGGCGACCAGGGTCAGGACGACGGCCTGTAGCACGGTGATCGTTCCCAGTACGACGACCTTGGACATCAGGTACGCCGATCTGGAGAGCCCCACGGCCCGTTCTCGCCGGTAGATGACGCGCTCCTTGACCAGCTCTCGGACGGCGTTGGCGGCGCCGGTCAGGACTCCGCCGACGCAGAGGATGAGCAGCGCGTTCATCGCCGTGTCCTGCGTCAGTCTGCTCCCGGCGAGGGCGCGCGCCATGGCGCCCATCACGAACGGCAGCGCGATCATGATCGCGAGGAACGTCCGGTCAGCGCCGAGTGCGGCCGCGTATCGCCGTACCAGGATGCGGAGTTGGGACCCCCAGCTCTGCGGCTTCGGCGGCGGTACGAAGGATGTGGGTGCGGCCGTGCCGGTCCGCGCGAGGGGTCCGGGGAACGGCTGCGCGGAGGAGTTGGCGATGTACTGCTGATGGAACGGCGATTCCCGGTAGTCCCGGGCCCAGTCCCGGTCGCGGTCCCCTTCGAAGGCTTCGAACGCCTCCGGCCACTGGGTGAAGCCGAAGAACGGGAGCGCGTCGCGCGGCGGTCCGTAATAGGCGATCCTGCCGCCCGCGGCGAGCACCAGGAGCCGGTCGCACACGTCGAGGCTGAGCACGCTGTGCGTGACGACGATGACCGTGCGGCCGTCGTCGGCGAGGCCGCGCAGCATGTGCATCACCGAGCGGTCCATGCCGGGGTCGAGCCCGGACGTCGGCTCGTCGAGGAACAGCAACGACGGTTTGGTGAGGAGTTCGAGGGCGACGCTCACGCGTTTGCGCTGGCCGCCGGAGAGGCTGTGGATGGGCTGGTCGACGCGTTGTTCCAGGCCGAGTTCGCTGATGACCTCGTCGACTCTGGCCCGGCGTTCCGCCTTCTCCGTGTCCTGGGGGAAGCGGAGGTCGGCGGCGTATCCAAGGGCGCGGCGCACGGTGAGCTGGGCGTGCAGGATGTCGTCCTGCGGTACGAGGCCGATGCGCTGGCGGAGCTCCGCGTAGTCGCGGTAGAGGTCGCGGCCGTCGTAGAGGACGGTGCCGCCGTCCGCGGGGCGCAGCCCGGTGAGGGCGTTGAGCAGCGTGGATTTCCCCGCGCCACTGGGTCCGACCACGGCGAGCAGGCACTTCTCGCCCACGGGGAAGGAGACCTGGTCGAGGAGCGTCTTGCGGCCCCGGTCGACGGTGACCCTCAGGTCCTGGACATCGAGTGACACCTCGCCCGTGTCGACGTACTCCTGAAGCTCGTCACCCACGAGGCAGTACGCGCGGTGGCCGACGCCGACGATGTCTCCCGGCGCCACGGGGGCCCGGGCCACCGGCTGGCCGTTGAGGTAGGTGCCGTTGTGGCTGCCGAGGTCGACGATCTCGTACGTGCCGTCCGCGAGGACCCTCAGTTCGGCGTGCCGACGGGAGACGATCAGGTCGTCGATGACCACGTCGTTGTCATCGGCGCGGCCGATACGGACCGTGCGCGCGGGCAACGGGCGCACGGTCGTCGGCTGCCGGAAGGTGCCCGTGGCCGAGGGCATGCTCACGGAGGAGGGGCGCTCGGCGGCGACCCGCTCAGGAGGCGCACGGCCGACGAGCACCGCTCGCGGGCCGTCCGTGACGTTGCCGAAGCGGATGACGCTGCCCGGCCCGATGTCCCCCTCCTGGATGCGCCGTCCGTCGGCGTACGTGCCGTTGGTGCTGTGCTCGTCCTCGATCGTCCAGTGGTCGAGCTCGGCATGGAGGACGGCGTGATGCCATGAGACGCGGGCGTCGTCGAAGATGATGTCGCTCAGGGGGTCGCGCCCCACGTGATAGTCCCGGCTCGGACTCATCACCGTGGAGCCGGTGTCCGTCTCCAAGACGAGTTCGGGCGCGGTCGCCGCACGTGGCCGCCACTCTGCCATGACCAGAATTCTACCTATTCGCCCGCTTTCGCGCCTGGGGCGGAGATGGCCGAGCGCTCCGAGCCAGGGCGAGTACGAGGTCGACTCCCCACCGGGGCCGGCCCACCCCGGTGTCTGACGCGCAGCCCGCCCGAACCCTCGCCGGAAGCCGACAGTCGGCAGTCGGCAGCATCGGACCCGTGAGTCAGCAACACCATGACCGCCAAACCCTTCGCCCACGGCGTCTTCGGGCGCTGAGCCACCAGGGTCGGCCTTCCACTGCGCAACCGAGGCTCGGTAGTCCAGCTTGCCGCCGCGTGTCGCGGTGTTGCGTCGCAGCTCCCTGGAGATCGCCGACGGAGCGCGGACCAGCCGCCGGGCCATCTCCCGCACTCCCTCGTCTTGCGTCTTCCAGATCGCGCTCTCCTCTTCCAGATCGCGATCTCCTCACGCTCGGCGAAGGACAGGTATCGGCCGGACAGCGGGGCAGGATCAATGGGTGGCATCCCGCCACCGCGCCGGTACCAACGCCCGCCCGCCCACAGCCTGGGACACGCCGACCGCGGCCACTGCCTCTCCGACCGGGCCGGCGCGCGTGTGTTCGACGAGCGACCAGCCCACGACCCGCCGCGAGTGCATGTCGATCACCGTCGCCAGGTACATCCACGAGCCGCCGACCGGCAGGTACGTGATGTCGCCGCACCAGCGCACGTCGGGCGCCGGGGCCGCGAAGTCGCGCCCGACCAGGTCCGGTACCGGCGGCACGCCGCGTCCCGCTTGAACTCCCCCGGGTACCTCGCAGTACCCATGGGGACATCCTCTCCACGGACCCGAAGGCCCTTCTCAGAAGTGTCCACATCTCGGAGTAGAGCCCACGCGCTCCCAGCCCTCACGGCAGCGCTGCATCGGAAAACCCTGCGCATCCGGACAATACGTGGTCCGGACAGCATTCGAGCACCCTGCCATGCCCCGTTGCGGCATGTGAAGCAATTGCGCTTGCAGCCTGGGTGGACTATCCCTTTTGCCGCAATCTGTATTGAGTAGTCGCCTGTCGCGAGCGCGGAGATTTAGTAAAGTATGTCCGAATATCAAGCTGGAATGATGACTCGACAACAGCTTGGAAGGTAAATGTTTCTTTAAGTACTTGACTGCCCACGACTGCCGGGGGATCTTGATCAAGGTCGTCTCCGAAGGGCGGCGTGCAGCGATGAAGCGGGGGCTTCTATCTACATCGTTTGTCAACCGTTCTCGGCAGCGACCGAACAGTGATCAGTGCCTTCGGTCGCAGTGCTGTCTGCTCTGCCGTCCTCGGCAACCGTGATTCCTGAAATCGATGCGCAGTCCATGCTGCATGAATCTTGGCGCATGAAGAAGTTACCAACAGCTCTATTTTCCATTCTCATATGCCTGAGATCACCTCGCGGGTCTGCGCAAAGTCCAACAGTCACGTTCAATGGCGCGACAAGGACGATCAACGTCTTGGGGCATCGGATCTCGGGGGAGACACTGGCGCATTGGCCGGTGCTCAAGCTCCAGCTGACCCCACGGGACGACGGAAGCCGGGCCGGGGTCCTGCGCGAGGTCTACGACGGCCGCATCCGGGTGGACGGCAACGGCTCCTGGAGCCCTGGGCAAGCCGTCGCCGTCGCCCACGAACTCCATCGCCACGGCGTCGAGCTGCTGGAACAGCCCATTCCACCGGGTCCGGCCGACCGGCTTCGGTATGTGCACGAGAACGCGCCCCTGCCGGTAATCGCCGACGAGGATTGCACCGGTCCCGAGGATGTCCTGCGCCTGCGGGGCTGCGCCACCGGCGTCAACATCAAGCTCATCAAGTGCGGCGGCCTGCGCCGCGCCCAGGAAACCGTCACCCTCGCCCGGCAGACCGGCCTGCGCGTCATGCTCGGCTGCAAGACCGAAAACGCGCCAGGCGTCACCGCCATGGCCCAGCTTGCCCCGCTCGCCGACTACCTCGACCTCGACGGCCACGTCGACCTCCTCGACGACCCCTTCCGCGGGATCCGGATCGACCGCGGGAGGCTCACGCTGCCCGTCGGCCCCGGTCTCGGCGTGACCCCGGCCGCACCCGACACCACAGATGGAGAAGATCAGTCATGACCCTGCGTTGCGCCGTGCTTGATGACTTCCAGTCACTAGCGACCACCATCACCGACTGGTCACCGCTGGCCGGGAAGGTCGATGTCGTCACCTTCCCGGATCATTTCGGTAGCGAGGACGAACTGGCTCTGGCCCTGGCGGAGTTTGACATCGTGGTCACCTTGCGGGAGCGGGTGACCTTCCCCGCGTCGTTGTTCGCCCGCCTGCCGCAGCTACGGCTGCTGGTCGCCTCGGGTATGCGCAACTCGGTCATCGATTTCGCCGCGGCGAAGGCGCGGGGGGTGACGGTGTGCGGTACGGCCAGCTCCTCGACTCCGCCCGTGGAGCTGACCTGGGCACTGCTGCTGGGGCTGGCCCGGGGAATCGTGCCCGAGGCCAACGCCTTCCGGGTAGCCGGCCCGTGGCAGTCGACGGTCGGGTCGGATCTGCACGGCCGCCGCCTGGGCCTGCTGGGCCTGGGCAAGATCGGCAGCCGGGTGGCCCAGGTGGGCCTGGCCTTCGGCATGGACGTCACCGCCTGGAGCCAGAACCTCACCAAGGAACGCGCGGACGAGGTCGGCGCCGTGCTGGCTGCGTCGAAGGAAGAGCTACTGGAGAGCAGCGACTTCGTCTCCGTCCACCTCGCCCTCAGCGACCGCACTCGCGGCCTGATCGGCGCCGCCGAACTCGCCCGGATGTGCCCGACCGCGTATCTGGTCAACACCTCACGGGCCGCGATCGTCGACCAGGACGCCCTGCTCACCGCCCTGCACGCCGGAACCATCGCCGGCGCGGGCGTCGACGTCTACGACACCGAGCCGCTGCCCGCGAACCACCCCATGCGTACCGCGCCACGCCTGCTGGCCACCCCGCACCTGGGCTACGTGACCCGCGCCAACTACGAGACGTACTACGGCCAGGCCGTCGAAGACATCCAGGCATTCCTGGCCGGCTCACCCCTCCGCCTCCTCGGCTGACTCCCGGCCCCGTGCCATCGGCGGGCCGCCCCGCCGCAGCGCCCGTACTCGCCAGGCTGTCCGTGCCACCGACCACCCGTTCCCACCGGACCACTCGGTGAGCACGGACCGTCGCACGATGAACCTCGGTGCCTTCCTCCCGGCGCCCGGACACCAGGCCGCCGCTTGGCGGCACCCCAACGCCCGCCCCAACGGGGGCCTGGACTTCTCCTACTACTGCTCCCTGGTACGGACCGCCGAGCGCGGAAAGGTCGACATGCTCTTCCTCTCCGACGGCGCAGGCATCCGCACCCATGACAAGGACACCGACGAACTCAGCCGCCAGGGCCGCACGGTTCACTTCGAGCCGCTGACCCTGCTGTCCGCCCTCGCCGTGCACAGCACGCACATCGAACTCACGGCGACTGCTTCGACGACCTACAACGAGCCCTTCAACATCGCGCGGAAGTTCGCCTCGCTCGACCACCTCAGCGCCGGCCGCGCCGGATGGAACATAGTGACGTCCGTGACGGACGCGGAGGCCCAGAACTTCAACCTCGACCGCCAGCCCCCGCACTCCGCCCGCTACCACCGCGCCCGCGAGTTCATGGATGTCGTCACCGGCCTGTGGGACTCCTGGGAGGACGACGCCTTCCTCTACGACAAGGAGTCCGGCCGCTACTTCGAGCCGCGCAGGCTCCACATCCTCGACCACCGAGGCGAGCATTTCCAGATGCGCGGGCCGCTGAACGTCGCGCGCTCCCCGCAGGGCCACCCGGTCCTCGTCCAGGCGGGTTCCTCCGGTGACGGCATGGACTTCGCCGCCCGCTGGGCCGAGGCCTGAAGGACACCAGGGCGGGCTCGGCGCTGGTCCGGACGCGCCCGGGCACACTGGGCCTCGGCGTCGACGTGGCCGACGGGGCGCTTTTGGCGGGGCGCGCGACGCTCTGCGGTGGGCTCCCCTCGGCCGGCGTCAGGAGTTGCGCGAACTCTCCGCTCAGGCTCGACTCCAGCTCGTCGGCGATGGTCTGCGGCGTGCCCAGCAGGAATCGGTGCCCGCACCCGCCGCGCGACGGCCGGATCACCAGGACTTGTGGGCAGCCAAGGATCTGCACCCTGCTGCGCACTTGCCTGGTGGTTGTTCGATCCCCACAAGTGCTCTGCGCAGGCGTGACGGCATCCGCTCACGCCGCGCGCGGGCGCCCTCGGCCCGGAGCCCGTCGGCGCCCGAGGTCAGCAATGCCGCTTTCGCTCTACCACTGGCGGTACCAACCACGCGCTCCCGATCTGCGTCCCCATCCTTACCTAACCGACATGACGCACCGTCAGAAAGGTCAACATTGGGTCAGCATTGGGACTGCTAAACCCGCCCACACAAGCTCGAACTACCCGCAGCACACGCCCTCGTCCTGGCGCCGAAGGGGAGAGCTCCGGACTGAGAAGAGAGGGCACTTCTCACTTTGCCGCCCACCTCAATCACGCAGGCATCTGTTCCAACATCCCCGCAGTTCAGCGCACCCGTCCCCGCGGTTTCAGCGGCACTGCCGGGAGTTCCGGGGCCGGGATGGGGGCGCCGTCGTAGCCCTTCACCTCGCCGAAGCGATCACCATTCATCCACTCCGAACGGGCCTGCTGGATCTCGTCGTTGGTGCGGCCGACGAAGTTCCACCACAAACCAGACGCACCGCTGATCTTTGCAGGTCAGAGGCGCCTTGGTCCGTCAGCTGTCAGCTGCCAGCTGTCAGCTGTCAGCATCGGACTCGGGAGTCAGCAACACCATGGCCGCCAAACCCCTCGCTCACGGCATGGGCATCTTCTTCAAGGACTGCGTCCACCCGAAGAGCAAGTGACCGAAGTGCCCGCACACGTACAAGATCCAGTTTCGCGACGCAGCAGGCAGGCAACGGGGGGCGTCGAGTCCGGCTTCAGCACCGACACAGCAGCGATCGTGCGTTTGTCGGAGGTGTATAACGCGAAGCGGTCTGTTCCGGGTGGTGTGGGCGAATTGCTGCGGGCCGGCTGCCACCCAGTGGTGTACGAGGCTGACCGCAGTGCGGACGGCCCGGGCGGGCGGCGCCTTGGCGGGCGCATGTACAGCAGGCGCCTCGACGATGCGGACAGCGCCGTCGTTGAGCTCGGCTGCATGCGTTTCCCCGACTCCGCCCGGCTGCTGCGCCAGTATGCGGAACGGTTCGGCCTGCACTGGGAGCCCTTCCGCGAGAACTACGCGGCCGACGTCACGCCCCTGACGGTCCTGGATGTGGACGGCCGACAGTACCGAACGCACCGGATCACCGACCTCCATGCCCTCCACGACGGCTTCCGAACGGCCCACACGCGCTGGGAGGAGGCACTGTCACGGATCGGCCTGCGTCAGATCCAGCGGGACATCGCCGCGCGGAACCTCGGTGCCGTACGACGTCGCTGGCAGGAAGTGGTGGACCGCTATGAACTCTGGTCCTTCTACCGCTTCCTGCGCGACCCCGAGGGCGTCGGCCTCACCCACGAAGAGGCTCGCATCCTCGGCACGGCGGGTGTGGGGCCGGCGGCCTGGGACTGCTTCTTCGACCTCGGCCTGCTCGAGATCCTTCGCCTGGTGCTGTGCAGCGACCCAGCACGCAGTTCTGCGCCCGTGAGGGCATCAGCCGATTCGCAGAGGGATTCTGGACCCACCGCACGACCGATGCCCAGGGCCGCCGCACCAGCCTGGAAGACGTGAACGGCGGCGCTTTGCGACCTGCCGTCGTCGCGCTCGACGTCGAACCGGACGCGTCCCACGGAGTGGTGGTGCACACCGTCGACGGACACCGGGAGCGCTTCGCCGCGGCCATCTTCACCCCACAACTGCACCTCTTGGAGACCGGAGTGGAGGTCCGGTCCACCATCCCCGGCCCGCCTCCACTGGGACCCCGCATGTGTCGAGCGATCCGCAGCCTGCACTACTGGCAGTCCTCCAAGACGGCCCTGGTGGTGGACCAGCCGTTCTGGAAGGGCACCACGCTCGACGGCGTGACGCTCACCGACCGGTTGCCGCGCGCCGTCTACACCCTCGACTACGGCCCCGCCTGCAGGCCGGGCGGCCGAAGCGGTGTGCTGTACCTCAGCTTCACCTGGGCACAGGACGCAACGAAAATCTCCGACGTCGAGCCTGGAAGAGAGGGTGGCCCTGTTCGTACGGGACTTGGCGGACATCCACCCCGAGGTCGCGAACGAGCTCCACAGGCAAGCGCGTTCGGGACAGGCCGTCACGATCTCATGGGAGAACGAACAGAACTTCCGCGGCCTCTGCCGGTTCTCCCGTCCGGGTGATCCCCTTTATCAGCGTGATCTGTTCTCCCACTTCATGAAGGACTTCACCGGCCGTCCCGCCGTGCCGGGCGAGCCCCCCAACGCGCTGTTCCTGGCCGGTGACGACACCTCCTGGTCACCGGGCTGGCTCGACCACGCTCTGGCATCCGGCATCAACGCGGCCTGGGGCGTCCTTCGGCTCCTCGGCGGCGACAGCGAGCCCAGCAACCCCGGCCCTGGCGAACTGTGGAACCACCCGGACTACGCCCCCATGCCCCTGCGGCAGCCCGGGCACACGGAGTACGGGGACTGACCTCCCTTGTGCCACACCCAGCTCCCCCGTGCCGCGCCCCGATCCCCGTCGTAGCTGCCGAGAGGTCACCGTGTCCCCCAATGCCCCCACCCACAACGTGCTACTCCGCCCTGACCGGCTGTGGGACGCCGTCGGTGACTCACCCGTCGACGGCGTGTCCGTCCTGGTCCGAGAAGGACGCATCGCAGCACTCGGACCCCAACTCACCGCAGACCCTGGGGTGGAGGTCATCGACATGCCGGGCTGCACCTTGCTGCCCGGCTTCATCGACTGCCACGTCCACCTTCTCGACGAGAGCGCCGAAACCGCGCCCGTCGCCCACCAGACCCTGACCGCGGTCCCCGCCCTCCACGCTCTCCTCGACAACGGGTTCACCACCGTCCGCGACCTCGGCAGCGTCCACCTCGCACTGAACGTCGCGCTGCGGACGGCCGTCGAGGACGGCCTCGTGCGCGGCCCCCGCATCGTCGCCGCCCCCAATATCCTCTCGCCGCGCGGCGGCCACGGCGACAAACGGCCCGAGTTGTCCCAGCGGTACGGCGCACAGATCGGTGTCGTCGCCGACGGAGTGGAGGAAGTGCGCCGTGCCGTGCGGGAGCAGGCGCGGGCAGGCGCCGACTGGATCAAATCCGCCGGCGGGGGCGGCTTCTCCTCCCCCGCGGACAACCCGGACAGCACCGCGTATTCACAGACCGAGATGGACACCCTGGTCGCCACCGCCGACGACCGGGGGCTGCCATGTGCCACACGCGCCTTCAGTGACCGCGCCGTACTGCGGGCGGTCACCGCCGGTGTCCGCAGCGTGGAGCACGGCTGCTTCGCCACCTCACGGAGCCACACGGCCATGGAAGAGGCCGGCACTTATCTGGTGCCCACCCAATACGTCCAGACCTACTTCCTCGACCGGCTCGACGACGACGCCTTCTGGTCCGACTCCATGTCGTTCACCCGCACCTCCTATCGGACCCACGCGGAACGCCTGTGCGCTGGGCTGCGCCGGCCGGCCCGAACCGCTGTCAAGGTGGCCTTCGGCACGGACGCCGGCATGTTCCCGCACTCCGAGAACTGGCGCGAGTTCCCCACCCTTCTCGACCACGGCTTCACCGCACTGCGCGCCCTGCGGGCCGCCACCTGCGTCGCCGCCGAACTCCTGGGCCGCCCCGACCTCGGGACTGTCACCCCGGGGGCCACGGCCTACCTCGTCGCGGTCCAGGGCGATCCCTTCCAGGACATCAACGCCACCGGCCGCGCCCGCTACGTACTCCAGTCGGGCCGGCTGGTCAAAGGGCCCGGGCCAGGACTGTGCCCAACGCGAGGGTAAGGACGTCACGCGGCGTGCGAGCAGACGCATCGCACGCGTGGCCGGCTCACCCGCGCCGCCGTGATCGACGCCGCTCCCCTGGTGCTGGCCGTTTCCGCCACGCGTTGCTCGCCCGTCGCGACGGCGCCGCTCCCCTCTCCCGCACTCCCCCAACTGACAGCACGGGCGTTCCGAGCTGTACGGACGGCCAGGCCGTGGTGTTTCAATGACCACTCCATCCTGGAGGCGAAATGATGGAACGACACCATCGGCCGTCGGGAGCCGGACGTCTTCAAGACTGTCGTGGCAAAACTGCACTGGGACACACCGCGCCACCCTCTGCACGCGGGTCCCTGGGCTGGACCACCTGGACCGCACAACGCGCCATGGCCTATCCAGCAAGCCACATAGGATGAGAGGACAGCGTGCCCCACTCGATAGCATGACCGGCCAATATCCGGACCAGGGGCGGACCAACTCACCTTCGCAGCCGGCGATTCCACCTGTCGGCGCAGGCCAGAGCCAGGTTCGGCCGTGTACCACCAGCAGACGAAGAACCTACTGCCACTCTGCTCAGGTGACTGAGTGGGACCGCTCTGCGCCACGGAATTCCCGGCGTCCTGCCATACCTGCACAGCCAGAAGGTCGCCTGACCAGCGGGATGATGCGCCTGATGACCCATCAGAGCAAGCGTCAAATGAGCATCACGGCGCCTCGGAAAGCGTCATTTCAGCGTCAAGATATTGCCCGTAACGCTCACTCCGCACATAACGCACACCACCCAAACCCGCAGCTCAGGCGTCCTTTGCGGCCGGTTCAAGGATCGCCACGCACTCCACATGATGGGTCATCGAAAAGGTGTCGGCTTGAACAGCGTCTGGAAAGCTGCAGGTCAGAGCTCTCTTCCGCCTCATCCCCCTTCCCTCGGACGCCCCGAGCGTCAAATGAGCGTCACGGCTCGGTGTCCCTCCTCGGGGCCGAGGGACTGCGGCGTCCAGCACACCTCGTGGGTAGATGCCTTCTCCAACTCGCCTACACCTGCAGGCACTCGTAATCGACGCGCTTGGCTTGCACGCATCTCCCAGCGGATGCGATCGCACCGATACAACGCTTGCAACTGTCCAGATTGCCAACGCATGGCATCGACTTGACCCTCCATTGAGGTAGAGGCTCTAGGGTCGCTGTCGCATGTGCGTGCGACGGGGAGGGTTTGCGTGGGCGAGGGCAGCGGTGGCGGCAAGGTCCCCGAGTTGGTGCTGCAGATCAGGACCGCGGACATCAAGGGCGCCGCGCCGGTGTTCCAGGAGCAGGCCAAGAATCTGAGCAAGGCGCTGACCACCCTGATCTCGACGCTGGACGGGCTGGGCAAGCCCTGGGGTGAGGACAAGCAGGGCAAGGAGTTCGAGGACGTCTACGCGCCGGTGCAGAAGAAGATCGAGAGCGCGACGGGCATCCTTGTCCTGGGTCTCACGAGCATCCATGAGGCGTTGGTCGACCTGTCCGACGGCCATGTCGACAACGACAAACTGATCGAGGGCATGTTCACCAAGGTGAAAGTTCCCCACCAGGACAGCGGCGACAGTGCGGGGGAACGTTGAGCGTCGAGGACACAGCCAAGCACATCCTTCTGAAGATGGGCCTGTGGTGGCCCGACGCCAACTCCGGGACACTGCGCACCGCGGCATCGGCCTGGCGGACATTCGCCGACTCGGTCGACGACGTACGCGGTCCAACGAACACGACGGCGCGCTCGCTCATCCACCACAACAAGGGCGAATCGATCGAGGCGTTCGACACGTTCTGGTCCCGGTACGCCAAAGACAAGGACGCCGGCTGGCTGGGCGATCTGGCCGTCTCGGCCCGGGCAATGGCCAAGTTTCTGGACAAGTTCGCCGACGCCATCGACGACGCGATCCACAAGCTCTGGGAACACATCGCCATCGACGCGGTCGTGATCGCCGCCGGCGTCACCGCCGCCATCCTCACCGCCGGTATTGCCTCCGGAGCGGCCACGGTGGCCGCGGATGCCGTCATCGAACTCGGCGCCACGCTCGGTGTCGCGGTGTCCGCCACCGTGGCCGAGATCGTCGCGGAGACCGTGGTCACGGCAGCCTTCGCCGGCGTCGAGAACGTGACCATCGACGCCGCGGTGGCCCAGCCCTTGAACATGGCGGCGGGTTTCCAGCACGCCTTCAACCTGGACGAGGTCAACCGGGCCGCCGAGGACGGCATGCTCTACGGCGGAGCACTCGGCGCGGGCAGCGGCGTGCTGCGGGCCGGGGCGAGCCCCTCCATGGCGGATCAGCTGATGCGCGTGCCTTCGCTGCGCCCCGACCTGGTGGATCTGGGGCCGGCCGCCCGGAACAGCGACCGCATCCCCTGCGTGGGCGAGCCCATCGATGTGGCCACCGGTGCGATGCTGATGACGGCCACCGACCTCACCCTGCCCGCCACCCTGCCGCTCATCTTCCAGCGCACGCACCTGTCCTCCTACCGGGGCGGCGTCTGTTTCGGACCCACCTGGATATCGACGCTGGACGAATGCGTCCAGATCGATGGCGAGGGCGTGGTGTTCGCCGCTGCCGACGGCATGCGCCTGGTCTACCCCGTCCCCAAACCAGGCGTGCCCACCCTGCCGGTGACCGGCCCGCGCTGGCCTCTCGAATGGGACGGCAAGCCGGACGGCGTCATGACCGTCACCGATCCGGACACCGGCGTCACCCGCACCTTCACCACTCCCTTCCCGTCCGGTTCCTTCGGCACCTTCCATCTCCCGGTAGACGCCTGGTCCGACCGCAACGGCATGCGCATCGACGTGGAACGCACCACCGACGGCATCCCTATGGGCCTGCGCCACTCGGGCGGCTACTACGTCGCCGTCGACACCGAAGGCCCCCGCATCACCGCCCTGCGCCTGCTCGACCAAGCGCCGAACGCCTACACCTCGAACGCCACCCGGGAGGGCGGCACCGTCGTGATGCGCTACGGCTACGACAAGGCGGGCAACCTCAGCGAGGTCATCAACTCCAGCGGCTTGCCGCTCACCTTCGCCTACGACGACGAAGGCCGGATGACCAAGTGGACGGACCGCAACGGAACTTGGTTCACTTACGTCTATGACGAGCGCGGCCGAGTCGCCCGCACCGAGGGCATCGATGGCATCCTCTCCGGCAGCCTCACCTATGACGACGCCGCGTCCACCACCACGTACACCGACTCCCTCGGCCACACCACCAGCCACCGCTACAACAGCGCGGGCCAAGTCGTTGAAGAGACCGACGCACTCGGCAACACCACCCACACCACATGGGACGAACGCGGCGACAAACCGCTCAGCGTCACCAACCCGCTCGGCAACACCACCCGCTACACCTACGACGAGTACGGGCGCCTCACCGAGCGCGTGCTCCCAGACAGCTCTGTGTCGCGCGCTCTTCACAACGATCTGGGCCAGCCAACCGAAACCATCGACCCCGTCGGCGCGATATGGCGGTATTCCTACGACGCACGCGGCAACCTTCTGTCCGCCACCGACCCGCTTGGGGCAGAGACTCGCTGTTCGGTTGACTCGTCGGGTCACTTTGTCGCGATCACCAACGCGTTGGGATACACACGTACCCTTGTGCCCAATGCGGCCGGATTGCCGACTGCGCTCACTGACCAACTCGGCCACACGACACGCGTGCGCCGAGACGCTTTCGGCCGTGTCACCGACGTCACTGACCCGCTTGGTCGGATCACACGCACGCAGTGGACCGTTGAGGGACACCCCGAATGGCGTGAACACCCGGACGGAACGCGGGAGTTCTGGGCCTGGGACAGCGAAGGCAACCTGATCGAAAAAATCGACCGGTCGGGGCACACGACGCGCTTGACCTGGGGGCCGTTCGACCTCCCATCCACCCGTACCGATGCCGAGGGAGCCTCGTACTCCTTCACCCACGACACCGAGCTGCGCCTTACCGAAGTCTCGAATCCACTGGGGAGCTCCTGGACCTACCACTACGACGCCAGCGGACGACTCACGTCGGAGACCGACTTCAACGGCCGCGTTCTCACCTACGCACATGACGCCGCTGGCAACTTGCGTTCCCGTGTCAATGGCGCCGGGGAGGCCGTGCACTACACGCGTGACGCGCTGGGGCGCGTGACCGAGCAACAGCTCGACGTGACCGGGCCTGCGACTGTGTACGACTACGACCCGGTCGGTCAGCTGATCCGCGCCTCCACTCCCGATGTCGACCTCAGCATCGAACGCGACGGCGTTGGGCGCGTCCTCGCCGAAACGGTGAACGGACGCACAATCAGCTACTCCTACGATGCTCTGGGACGGCGTGTCCGACGCGTCACTCCCTCCGGGCTCGTATCAGAGTGGACTTACGATCCGGCGAGCCGTGCGACTCAGTTGTGGTCGGATGCCGGCGCGCTCGCGTTCACGCATGATGCGGCAGGACGAGAGCGCCAGCGCACCATCGGTGAGTCGACGCTCCTCGCCCAGGAATGGGACGAGGCCGACCGCCTGACCGCGCAACACCTCAGTTCCACCCAGAATCGCACCCTCCAGCATCGCACCTACGGATACCGAGCAGACGGTTACCTCTCCGAGATACGCGAATTGACGTCAGGCACCAGCCGCTTCACGCTCGACGCAATCGGCAGGGCCACATCGGTGCGCGCTGTCGGCTGGAGCGAGACGTACGCCTACGACGCCGCAGGTAACCTCACTCACGGCATTTCGCCAGGCCAAGGCATCGTGGGGCAGCGGGAGTTCGAAGGCACGCTCATTCGACGAGCTGACCGCACCCGTTATGAGTACGACGGACAGGGACGTCTGACTGCGAAAATCCGGCAGCTTCTTAACGGCCGGAAACGGAAGTGGACGTACTCGTGGACCGCCCAGGACCAGATGACCTCGGCGGTCACGCCCGAGGGCGAGCAGTGGCAGTACGTGTACGACCCGCTCGGACGGCGTATCGCCAAATACCGCGTGGACAAGGACGGTTCCAATGCGAACCGAACCGAGTTCAGCTGGGACGGCACGCGCCTTGCGGAGCAGACGGGGCCGGACGGGGCCGTCACTACGTGGGAATACGCGGTGGCCACGCATCGGCCTCTGACCCAGACCAGGCATCGTCCGAGGGGTGCAAAAACTTCATACCTTGCCGAACTGGCAGAAGACACAACCACTGAGCGAGTCACCCATTTCCACGCCATCATCACCGGACCGGTGGGTACACCAGCCGAACTCGTCACGGCAGACGGGCAGGTGGAGTGGCAGAAACGCGCGAGCCTGTGGGGTACGCCGTTGCCGTCCCCGGAGGACGGACCGCCGATGGTCGACTGCCCGCTGCGATTTCCGGGTCAGTACGCGGATGCCGAGACAGGGCTGAACTACAACTACTTCCGCTCATATGATCCCGAGACAGCCCGGTACATCAGTCCGGACCCTATGGGGCTTGAACCGGCCGGCAATCACCACGGCTATGTGCACGCACCGCACACGTGGCAGGACCCGCTCGGCCTTTCACCATGCAACTACGGAATTGAAGACCTCTACAATTCGGCTGCCACAGTCAAGAAGGGGCAGCTGTCACCGGCGGGACGGGCACTACAAAAGCATGGTGACCCCAGCAAGGGCAATATCGAAAAACGGGGCCGGGCCCACGTCGATCTCTATGACTTCGGCAAGGTGACCAACGTCGAGCGCACACAGATCGCAAATGAGATGATTGAAGACATCCTCACCGATCCAACGGTCGTTGAGAAGGTCAATACCTCGGCACTCCCTCAGTACGGAGGGATTACCAGGGACTTCAGAGTGCCCGGAGGCTGGGGTGCTCGCTGGAGTTGGCGCGGTGGCCAACTAACGTTCGAAGGGTTTCTGTGATGGCTGGACCGGTCCACGACAGGCTGCGATACAAGCCGGAGCATTTCGAGGCGGATGGGGCATTGCGCGACGTATGCATCTTGAATGCTCAGCCGGAATCCTGGCAGCGCATGATCGAAGGCTTTTCGATGGCCCCTTGGCGAGTCGTCTTCCGATGGACTTTCGCGGAATCACCTGACGAAGGGTCCCTCCTCGACGCCGGGGAAATCTGGAGGCACCTGGAAGAAGATCAAGATGAATCCGCGAGTCTTTCCGTCCAGGTGGGGAAAATCTGGTTCACTTGCTACTTCTTCGACCCGGATGAGATCGAGTTCACCTTCGACCCTGCTGACATCGAGGACGAGAAGTCGTTCACCGCAGTGCGGGACTTCGTCCGTCGTCTAGGCGATACGACCCAACAGGAAGTCATCGTCACAATGGAGGGGACCGATCACGCAGCGATGCCAGCTCTGCTCATGTACGCGCCGACCGAGCGAACTCGAGGCGACCACTCATGAATTATCCGTGACAGGCCCCGCAACCGTAAGGCGTGGAGCGCAATCCCGGCACCAACTGAGCGCCCAACGGCATGATGCAGAGCCGAGAGGGGGGTCCCCAGCCCCATCTCGGACGGCTTGTCGCATGATTCTAGGAAAGGCTGCTGATAAATCTGTCTTTCGACCGAAGCCGCTCCATCGAGGAGCTCGAAGGGCTCCGGTGGCCCAATCCATCCAGCGATGCCACGGCGCTTATACTAGCGGGTGCACGCTCTGCGGAAGAGTCCAATCAGCGACTTGACAGTGGAGCAATTTGCCAGGCTTGTCACACAGGATGTCGGGCTGCCGAGGTTGCTTCCTGTCGGCGTGGAGATCCTTCAGGGCGAGCCTGCAGAAGGGACCGCCGGCGGCTGGTTCGACGATGATTTGTTGACCGCAGTGCTCACGCGCAACGCCACCGCATGGGGCGAAGCACCAGAGCTCGCTGGAGCCATCAAGGATGTACTCGGCATGCTCGACAATGAGCTTTCGCCCTACCTGAGAGACGACGCCGACAGGTTTCGGGCACACCTGCCGCGCTAAGACCGTGTACGTTCACGCGCCGGCCGTCTGCGGACCCGCCAGGTGAGCGAGTTCGCGTCGGTGAGCCGGCGAGTCATGACGTGGGTCATGGCCCAGTAGACGCGGGAGGTGGACGAGGCCGGACGGTGTTCGTAGTCGCGGACCAGTATCAAGATCCCGAACGTCTGCTCCACCCGCCACCGTTTCGGCTGCGGAAAGAACCCCCGCCCTTCAGGATTGCGCCGGACTCGACGTCGACGCCGAGTCCGGTGTCCCGCCCCGCGGGCGACGACCTGATTCTTGTGGCCCTGGTCGACCAGGACCGCAAGAATCGGACAGACAGACGCGTGGCACGAAGCCAAGCGCCTGACCGAATTCGTCACGGCAGTACGCGACCACGCCGCATCCCTGCCACCCGGACAGGAAAGGGCCGAGATCGAGGACTGACTCGCGTTCGCAGGCAACCCACCTTCAGCAGCTCACCAGAGCCGCCTCGGCGCCGAAGCTACCCACACCGCCGCACCCCAGCCGCGCAGATCTTGAGTCGTACCTCGACACCATGCGACCGTCCGCGAACCGAGCTCATCCTCGGCCCCACAGCCAGCACAGCCAGGGATCCTCAGACCGCACCTGACGGATCGTCACCTGCGCGCACGAATGCCTGACGCGCCATCAGTTCATGCGTCAAACGTGCGTCACGCGCGTCGAACATGCGTCAAGATATCGCCCGTAACGCACACTCGCGAAAACAGCAGGTCAGCGGCCCTTTTCAACGGGCTCTAGAATCGCCACGCACTCCACATGGTGCGTCATCGAGAACAGGTCGGGTCGCAGAAAAGAAGGCCCGTTCACGCTCCGGGGTAGGGCTACACCGAAGATGGGGTGCGCTACCTGAGGCGCTAGCAGCTGCCGCCCACGGCCGACCGCGCCATTGCCATGTGGGAGCGCGCAACCAGTCGGACGACTGGCGCACGCCGTTACGGCTCTCAAGTACGACAGAAAGGCCGAGTGGTCCCGCGAAAAAGGTCAGCCCGGTCGAAGCGGCCATCCTGAGTCGTGCCTTATGGGCCCTTCCCCTACCTGGATGCTGCGGCAGCACGCCTTCGACCCGACCGAGGTGACGGCATCCACTCGCGCAGCGCGCGGGCGCCCTCGGCCCGGAATCGGTAGGCGCCCGAAGTCAGCAATGCCGTCTTCGCTCTGTCACCGCCGGCACCAACCATGCGCTCCTGATCTGCGTCGCCACCCACCCCTACCGACATGACTTGCCGTCAGAAAGGTCAGCATTGGGATTGCTAAACCCGCCCACACAAGCTCGCACTAGGCGCAGCACACGCCCTCGTCCCGGCACCGAATGAAAGAGCTCCGGACTGAGAGGAGAGGGCACGTCCCGCCGCGCCGCCCGCCCCAATCATGCGGGCAGCTGTCCCGACATCCCCGCAGCTCAGCGCACACGACTCCGCGGTTTCAGCGGTACAGCCGGGAGTTCGGGTGCCGGGATCGGGGGCCCGTCGTAGCCCTTCACCTCGCCGAAGCGATCACCATTCATCCACTCCGAACGGGCCTGCCGGATCTCGTCGTTGGTGCGGCCGACGAAGTTCCACCACATCACGATCTCCTCCTCGAACGGCTCACCGCCGAGCAGCATCACCGCCGCGTCCGAGGCGGCGCGCAGGGGTAGTTCGGTGCGGCCGCAGCCGAGGTAGAGCATCGAGCCGGGGAGGACCGGCACACCGTCCACATGGGTCTCGCCCGACATGGCGAGGACGGCGTACTCGAAGTCGGGGTTCAGCGGGAGCTTCGCTTCGGTGCCCGCCGCGAGAGCGAGGTCGGCGCCGACGATCGGGGTGTAGGTGGAGCCGGGCGACACCGCGCCGTCGAGTTGACCCAGAATGACCGTGACGTCCAGCCCGGGCGCGGTGACGTGCGGCAGGTCGGCGTGGTGCTGGAAGTGCGGTTCGACATTGCGGTGGGCATCGGGCAGGGCCACCCACAGTTGGGCGCCGTGCAGAAACCGGCTGTGCGACCTGGGGGTTTCCTCGGAGTGGCTGATGGCCCGGCCCGAGGTCATCAGGCCCAGTTCCCGAGGGCGTACGGTCTGGAGGCTGCCCAGGCTGTCGCGGTGCAGCACTTCCCCCTCGTGCAGCCAGCTGACGGTTTGCAGGCCCATGTGGGGGTGCGGCGGGACCTGCATGCCTGGTTCGTCGGCGATGTCGTCGGGACCGTAATGGTCGACGAAGGCCCACGCGCCGACCATCCGGCGGCCCAGATTCGGCAGCAGCCGTCGCACTTCGGTGGATTCGCCGAGCCGCACCGTGCGGGGCGACAGAAGTTCACGCACCGGCTCGGCCACGACGAAGCCGCGTCCGCCGCAGACGGAGAGCGCGGGTTGGCGATCGAGATTGCTCATGCGGTCAACCTATTCCCTCTCGGGGCACGGACCCTGAGGATCCTGACAGCCGCTTCCCTCTCGGGGCACGGGGACCCGGGATCCTGGCACCAGCCTGACAGGTCCCCGCCGCACCGCGCAGCTCATCGCGTTGCGGCAGATCGGATGCGCTCACCCCACCCTGCCCGACGCCTCACAGGTCGATCGTCTACAGTCGCGTAGACATTGACCTGGCGGCAACGGACGCGAGGTCCGACTCATGGGCCCAACCACGCCGCAATACAGGGCAGTTGAGGGCCCCGGCGCGGAGCGCCAGGAGGGTGGGAACGAGTATGGGGCAGCCGAGCAGCGAGGCGGCGGTCGGGGCGGTACGCGAGGAGCGGCGCCCGCGCCGGATACCGGCCCCGGCCGTCGCCACCCTCAGCAAGGTGCCCGAGGCCACCGCCCTGTTCTGGATCGTCAAGGTGCTCACCACCGGCATGGGCGAGACCGCGTCCGACTACCTGGGCCGCGTCCTGGGCCCGGTCCCTGCCGGCGCCCTCGGACTCGCGGGCCTGGTTGTCGCGCTCGTCGTGCAGTTCCGCACCGACCGGTACCGACCCTGGCCGTACTGGTCGGCGATCGTCATGGTCAGCGTGTTCGGCACGATGGCCGCCGACGTCGTACACGTCATCGCGGGCATCCCGTACGCGCTCTCCGCGGCGGCCTTCACTCTCACGCTGGCCGCGCTGCTCGTCGGCTGGCACAGGAGCGAGGGGACGCTGTCGATCGCCGGCATCCACACCCGCCGTCGCGAGACGTTCTACTGGGCCACCGTGCTGGCCACGTTCGCCCTCGGAACGGCGGTCGGCGACCTCACCGCGGGCACCCTGCGGATCGGCTACCTCGCGTCGGGCTTCCTCTTCCTGGCCCTGATCGCCGTACCCGCCGTTTCCCGGCGCTTCCTCGGACTCAACACGGTGGCCGCGTTCTGGTGGGCGTACATCCTGACCAGGCCGCTGGGCGCCTCCTTCGCCGACTGGATGGGCGTGCCCACCACCCGAGCGGGCCTGGGCTGGGGCACGGGCCCCGTGACGCTCGCGCTGCTGGTCCCGATCGTGGCCCTGGTCGCCTGCCTGGCGATCCGGCATGGCCGGGCGCGCGACTGAGCGGCGTCCCCCGACGGCCCGGCGGCTTCGCGCGGCCGCCGTGTGTGGCCCGCGGCCAGGGGCGAGCCCGTAACTGCCCCATGGCGCGCGGTAGTGGAATGGGGAACGGCACCCTCGTGTTGTGCGGGGTGCGAGGGCCTGCACCCGTGGCCCCGGAAGAGGACGCCCCATGAGCACAGCACGCAGTGAACTCACCGACGGCTACTACGAGTTCGGTACGCCCGCCGAACGCTGGGAGCGGGCCCGACTGTTCTTCGAGGCCAAGGAGTACGTCACGGCCGCGGGCATCCTGTCGGGGCTGGTCGCCGAGGCGCCCGAGCAGGTGGCGCCGCGCCTGCTGCTCGCCCGCGCCTACTACCACTCGGCCCAGCTGAGCAAGGCGGAGGCCGAACTGCGGGCCGTGCTCGAACGCGACCCGGTCGAGCGGTACGCCACGCTCATGCTGGGCCGCACCCTGGAGCGCCAGGGCCGCCCCGAGCAGGCCAAGCCGTACCTGCGGGTTGCCGCGGCCATGGCGGGCGACTTCTCCGCCACGGGGCCCGCACCGGCCCCCGCGAGCGCCTGACCGGGCCGACCCCACGCCGAGCCCCACGCGGGTCCCCGCACGCGACGCGCGCGCCCGGCCCAGCGCCGCACCCACCGGGCCCGCGCCCGCGACTCAGGCCGGGGCCACACCCGGCCCCGCACACGCCCGACGCAGGCCGGGACCCACACCTGACCCCGCCCGCGCCCGACCCGGGCCGGACCGGGGCCCACCTCCGGGTCCCCACACACGCCCGGCCCGGGACCGGCGGGGGCCTCACCTCAGGCCCGGCCGACCGACCAAAGTTCACCAGCAGTAGCACGGGCCGCCCCCGCCCCGCCAGGGGTGCTCACCGGACGGCGGTTTCCAGCCAACTCGACTGCGGGCAGTGACAGTTGCGTCACGCTGTGCCACATTGCCCGCATGAACAATCCCGCCGTTCTCTGCACCGTCGTACCTCCCCACGTCCTCGACCGGCTCGCCCAGCACGAGGATCCCGCCGTGTACGAGCCCGCGCGCCGCACCCTGGAGCACGACGCCCAGTTGCGCACCCAGCGCCGGATCACCACGGTCCGTGCCACCGCCGCCCCCACCGGCACCCCGTCCGACAAGCCCGAGCGCACGATCTACGACGCCGGGCACCAGGAGACACTGCCGGGGACGCGGGTGCACGCCGAGAGCGACAAGCCCTCGGCCGACGCCACCGTCAACCGCGCGCACGCCGGTCTGGGTGCCACGTTCGAGTTGTATCTGAAGGCGTACGGACGCCACTCCATCGACGACTCCGGGCTGCCGCTGCTCGCGTCCGTGCACTACGGCGAGCAGTACGACAACGCGTTCTGGAACGGCGAGCAGATGGTGTTCGGCGACGGGGACGGCGAGCTCTTCCTCGACTTCACCCTGCCGGTCGACGTCATCGGCCACGAACTGACGCACGGCGTCACGCAGTACACCGCGAACCTCGACTACTTCGGCCAGTCGGGCGCGCTCAACGAGTCCGTGTCCGACGTGTTCGGCTCGCTCATCAAGCAGTACGCGCTCGGCCAGAGCGCCGACCGTGCGGACTGGCTCATCGGCGCCGGGCTGCTCGGCCCCCGCATCCACGGCGAGGCGCTGCGCTCGATGAAGGCCCCCGGCACGGCGTACGACGATCCGCAGCTCGGCAAGGACCCGCAGCCGGCCATCATGGACGACTACGTACGCACGAGCCGCGACAACGGCGGGGTGCACATCAACTCGGGCATTCCCAACCACGCCTTCTACCTGGTGGCCACCGCTCTGGGCGGCAACGCGTGGGAGCGGGCGGGGAAGATCTGGTACGCCACGCTCACCGGCGGTAAACTCGGCAAGGACGCGCAGTTCGCCGACTTCGCCCGGCTGTCCGCGAAGACCGCACGCGCCCTCTTCGGCGACGGCGACGAAATCCAGGCGGTCCTCAAGGCCTGGTCGCAGGTGGGCGTGCCGACGGCCTAGGGGGTGTCTGGTGGATCATGGCCGGGGGTGCGGCGCCTGGCACGGCACCCTGACCGACCCTGATCCACCAGACACCCCCTAGCGGCCCGTTTCGCCGTCCGCCACGCGACGGTGCCGGCCGCGGCCCGGAACGAGCGGCTGTGACCGGCGCCGTCGTAACGCCCCTCAGACCACGTCGAATTCGTTGCCCTCGGGGTCCAGCATGGCGGCGGCATAGAGCCCCATGTCCGGTTCATTCCTGATCCGCAGCACGGTGGCACCGGCTTTGGCCAGCCGTTCCACCGTCGCATCGACCCGCTGGACGCGGACGTCCAGGGCGACGTCACGGCCCCCACCCGCCTTCAGGTCGAAGTGCCACCGGTTCTTGGCGACCTTCGGCTCCGGAACCTGCTGGAACCACACCCTCGGTCCGCGTCCCGCCGGATCAATGATCGACTCCGGCACGTCCCCGGCCCCGGCCGGCAATTCTGCCTCGGGCACCCCCATCGCCGCCCAGTAGGCACGCCATGTGGCATGGCCGGCCGGCGCGGGCTCGGGCACATAGCCAAGGGCCTCGGACCAGAACGTCACCATCCGCTGCGGATCGGAGCAGTCGATCGTCAGCTGCACTGTCATCTCCATGCCCGGAGCATCGCACCCGGGTCTGACAAACGACCCGCTTTCCATGCCCGCGGCGGCGCCCCGCCGGTCGCTCCCGTTCCGTGGACGCTGCCGTCCGGCCGGTCGTGGCGCAGGACTTCACTTCGCGTAGACGGCGACGAAGTCCCTGGTGGCCTGGTTGTAGTAGCGCTCGGGCGGGTTCTCGAAGTCGAGGATGTTGGTGGGCTTCGGGTCGGCCGGGTCGTGGGTACCGTCGTAGCTCATGAAGGAGGGCCAGGCACGGTTCATGTCGAGGGGCATCGCCCGCACGGCGCCCGCCTGTTGCATCAGTTCGGCCAGCGTGCGGGCCGTGAGGGCCTGGCCGACCGCCATGATGACATCACCCTGCGCGGTCACCCCGACGCCCGAGCGCTGCACGAACATCCGGCTCTGGTCGGTGGCGCCCCACTTGGAGTCGACGTCGATGTCCGGCACGACCGCGCCGTGGTCGACCATGAGCTCCAGACACTGGCGCACGCCTACCACGTCGCGCGTCATCCTCACGTCGCGCCCCCATTGACCGATCTTGATCGAGCCGTCCTTGTAGAAGACCTCGGACGCCGCGCCGTCGCGCAGCTCGCCCGCGGTTTCGCCGTTGAGGTAGAACCCTCCGCGCGAGCCGCCGTCGGTGACCTTGAAGCCGCCGTTCCAGGTGGCGAGCAGGCCGGTGCGCCTGCCCTGCGGGATGGTGGGCGGCACGGAGAAGGTGCCGCCGGGCTCCCGCACCCCGGGGTGCAGTTCGAAGCGCGCCTTCGTGCCGCTGATCCACGCGACGGCCGCCTGGTAGGAGGTGTGGTCGCCGTCGGGGCGTACGTATGTGCCCTGCACCACGGGTTCGCCGTGCGCGGCGCTCAGGACGCGCCACACTCCCTCGCCGGGCAGGCCCGGGGTGACCAGCGGCCGCATCGGGGAGCGCAGGGGCACCTCGCGGTGGCGCACCGGCATGGCCGGCGTCGTCGCCTTCATGCGGGCCAGCGCCTCACTCGGCAGGGAGCCGCCGACCTTGGGCGGGTCGAGGTCGTACTGAAGGTTCTCCAGCTTGTCGACCACCGTGCCCATCTCGTGCTCGCGGGCCCAGCCGGCAAGCCGGGCGGCCGTACTGTCGTCGCCGGGGTAGGTCAGGGCCTCCCCGACGGAGTAGCCGACCGTGCCGACGCACAGCAGGCACGCCGCGAGCGCACCGCGGGCGGCCAGCTTGCGGCGCGCGAGCTGATGCGGTGTCAACGCGCTCCGGGGTTGCCAGGGGACCAGACGTCGCCGGCCGGACGCGGCCGATTCGGTGGGAGCCCCCGCGCCAGGTCCGCTCCGGTCCTGCTGTGCGTCGCCGTCCCCCGGCCGTCCCGCCCTGTGCGCCATGTCGCCCTCTTCCGGCCTGCTCGTGACCTCGCGGCCCCATCGCGCGGAGGTGTCTCTTCTCCGCGGGCGGCGGGCCGGAGGCGGCTCGCCGTGCCGCTTCACAACCTAAGCGCGCTTATCAGACATATCGACCGGTATGGGGCGACCGGATGACCCCGCCTCCTCGACCGGACGGCCCCGCCTCTCCGACCGGCCGCCCCCGCCTCCTCGCCGACGCTCGGCGTCCCCCGGCGAAATGACGGGCGTTCACTTCTCCAAGGCCGACGCATCGAGCTGTCGTGCGGCCGTTCAAGGGCGCCCCGCCGAGGGCGCGCCGGGCCGGAGACAGCCGTACGGAACCGCCCACGCCGCTCGGCGCGGGGCCTCAACTACCCTTCTCGCGTGGGGATTTCGAGGTCGGGCCGGTCCCACATCACGGCGGGCGGGCGGGCCCGCACCGTGCCCACTCGCTTCGCGCCCACGCCGAGATAGAAGCCCTCGGCCGGCGGGTGCGAGACGATCCGTACGCTCTCAAGCCTGGCGGCGCGCGCCTCGCGCTTCATGTGTGCCATGAGCAGGCGGCCGACGCCGAGGCCCTGGGCGTCGTCCGCGACGAACAGCAGGTCCAGCTCCGGCGGGCTCAGGATGAGCGCGTAGAAACCGAGCACCCGGCCGTCGGGGGCCGCCGCGACGAAGACCGGGTGGGTCTCGATGTAGTCCGGGCCGATCCGGTATCCGGCGATCATCGGCGCGTACGGGCCGTCGTAGGCGCTCGATGTGCGCACGAGGCGGGTCAGGCGCTTGGCGTCGCGCGCCACCGCACGGCGGACCCGCACCCCGCCGGGCCCCCTGCCGTCCGGCTCCGTAACATGTGAAGTCATGGCGAGAGTATTACGCATCCCGCGCCTCGGGTCCCTTCCGGGTGGTGATCCCCCGCCCCGTCACCGCCGGCCCGTCACCGCCGCCTCGCCCGCGCTGCCCGGCGCCGCGACGAGGACGTCTCCTGCGGGGGTCCGGTAGTAGAGGACCGAGCGTCCCGACCGGCGCCGTCCCACCAGCCCGGCGTCGAGCAAAATCTTCAGATGGCGGCCCACCGAGCCGAGGCCCTGGCCGGTCAGGGCCACCAGATGAGTGGTGCTCTTCGGGGTGTCGAGCAGGGTGAGCACCCCCGCGCGGGCCGGCCCGAGCAGCGCGCCCAGGGCTTGGGGAGCCGCCGCCCGGCCCGCCTCGGCGAGCGCGCCCGAGCACGAGTACACGACGGCGTAATGGCCACGATCGTCCCAGGTGACCCAGCAGTGCCGCGGAGTGACCGGAATGAACAGCAGCTGGGCCTCGGAGATGTCCTGGGGTGCGTGGTCGTACACGTTGATCTGGAGCCTGCTCTCGCCGAGCCAGCGCATTCCGGGCCGCATGTCGTCGAGTACGGCGGTCCAGCCCCCACGGCTCAACTGCCCGGTGCGCGCGATGACATCGGCCTCCATGATGCGGCGGCGGCGCGGCCAGTCCGGCGCGATCGCCCGCTGCCACAGCCAGTCGAGCAGGTCCGCCGTGCGCTCTCCCAGATCGGAGCGCCGCAACGCGTGCGGCAGCGGGCCACCGATCGTTTCGGCCAGGTCGGCCCGGACCGTTGCCGTCGGGGTGGCCCGGACCTCCGCCAGTTCCTCGTGGAAGGACCGCTCGCCGTCGCCGGTCGGCGTGGGCACGAGGTAGTCCGCGGTCCAGCGGGCGCTGCGCACGGCGGTCATGAGCGCGGCGGTGACCGGGTCGGCCGCCAACCGCGCCCGGAACTGCGGCAGATGGGCGTCGAGCCAGGCCCGTTCGCCGGGATGGGCGGCCGCCGGGGCGAGCAGCGCGAAAAGACTCGCGGTGGTCTCGGCCAGCGGCGAGACCACGAACCGGCTGCCGGCGAGCGTGTCCGCGCCGACCCGCCACCACCCCATGGTTTCGCCTCCCCGCGAAACAGTAACGCCCTCGCGCGACGGCCGCCGAGACTCCCCGGCATGCCGACCTACCAAGCGCTGCGGCGCACACCGGAGTTCACCCCATTCCTCCTCGTCTCCTCCCTCCAGGTCGCCGCGACGACGGTGAGCTCTCTGGCACTCGCGACCCTCGTCTACGCGGCGACCGCCTCGCCGCTCCTCGCGGCGCTCAGCATGTCCGGCGCCTCGCTCACTCAGGTGGCCGGTGCGGTGCTGCTGATGTCGGCGGCGGACCGGCTGCCGCCGCGCGCCGCGACGACCGCGCTCGCGGTGGCCTTCGCCGCGAGCACCGCCCTGCTCGCCCTGCCGGGCCTGCCCGTGGGTACCGTCTTCGCCGTCCTGCTCTGCCAGGGTTTGGCGGCCTCGGTGGGGAGCGGGGTGCGTTACGGACTGCTCGGCGAGATCCTGCCGAGGGATCATTACCTTCTGGGCCGCTCGGTGCTCAACATGAGCGCGGGCGCCGTGCAGATCTGCGGGTTCGCCGTGGGTGGCGTCCTAGTGAGCGTGCTCTCGCCGCGCGGCACCCTGCTGGCGGGGGCGGCGCTGCATGGCGCGGGTGCCTGCGTCTGCCTCCTGGGGTTCGTCCGCCGTGCGCCGCGAGCCGCGGGGCGGCCCTCGATCGGCGAGACGTGGCGCGCCAACTCCCTTCTGTGGGCGTCTCGTTCGCGGCGCCTGCTCTATATCGGTCTGTGGGTGCCCAACGGTCTGGTCGTCGGCTGCGAATCCCTCTTCGTTCCGTACGCCCCTGATCACGCGGGGCTGCTGTTCGCGGCCGCGGCGGTCGGCATGCTGGCCGGGGACACCCTCGTGGGGCGGTTCGTGAGCGCGCGGTGGCGGCGCCGGCTCCCCGTACCGTTGCTGCTGTTGCTCGCGAGCCCCTATGTCCTGCTCGCGCCGCGTCCGGCCCTTGCGTCGGCCGTCGCGGCCGTGGCGCTGGCCTCCGTCGGATTCGCCGCGAGCCTGCTCCAGCAGGAACGGCTCATGGCGCTTGTCCCCGACGGGATGACGGGCCAGGCACTCGGCCTGCACTCCTGCGGCATGCTCAGCTGCCAGGGCCTGGCCGCCGCGCTCGCCGGAGCGCTCGCCCAACACATGGCGGCCGGGACGGCCATGGCAGTGCTGGCGGCGGCCTCGGTCACCGTCACCCTCGCGCTCGCCCTCGCGGCGCGGCCCGCGCGTGAACCTGTCAGCCCCGGTACGTCTCCAGGAGGCGCAGCCACACCTCGCTGATCGTCGGGTACGAGGGAACCGCGTGCCACAGGCGTTCCAGGGGCACCTCGCCCGCGATGGCGACCGTCGCCGAATGGATGAGCTCGCCGACGCCCGGCCCGACGAAGGTGACGCCGAGCACGACGCCCCGGTCCTCGTCGACGACCATGCGGGCCCGGCCCCGGTAGCCGTCCGCGTACAGGCCGGCGCCCGCGACGCCGCTCATGTCGTAGTCGACGGCCCGCACCCGGTGTCCCGCGGCCTCGGCCTCGGCGAGGGTGAGGCCGGCCGAGGCGGCCTCCGGGTCGGTGAAGACGACCTGCGGCACCGCCGCGTGATCGGCGGTCGCCGCATGGGCGCCCCAGGGGTCGCTCTCCAGGACCGGGGTGCCCGCGGCGCGGGCGGCGATGGCCGCGCCGGAGATCCTGGCCTGGTACTTGCCCTGGTGGGTCAGGAGCGCGCGGTGGTTCACGTCGCCGACGGCGTAGAGCCAGTCGCTGCCCGCGACGCGGCAGGAGTCGTCGACGGGCAGCCAGGAGCCGGGGTCGAGCCCGATGGTCTCCAGGCCGATGTCGTCCGTTCGAGGCGCCCGGCCGGTGGCGAACAGAATCTCGTCGGCCTCCAGGCGCTCGTCGCCCTCGGGGCCGCGCACCGAGACCGTCACGCCGCCGGTCACCCCGTTGCGTACGACGTCCTTGACCGAGGTGTGGGTGCGGATGTCGGCGCCCGCCTCGCGCAGCGCATCGGCGACCAGCTCTCCCGCGAAGGTCTCCATCCTCTCCAGCAGCCCCCCGCCCCGGACCAGGATGGTGACCTGGGCGCCGAGCGCCTGCCATGCGGTGGCCATCTCGACGGCCACCACTCCCCCGCCGACCACGACGAGGCGGCCCGGCACCTCCTTGGCGCTGGTGGCCTCCCGGCTGGTCCACGGGTTCACGTCGGCCAGACCCGGAAGGTCGGGCAGTTGGGCGCGGCTGCCGGTGCACACGGCGACGGCGTGGCGGGCGGTGAGGACGTGGTGCTCGCCCTCGGGGCTGGTGACGCTGACCTTGCGGGTGCCGTAGAGGCGTCCGTGGCCGCGGTAGAGGTGCACACCGATGCCGTCGAGCCATTCGACCTGGCCGTCGTCCTTCCAGTGCGAGGTGTACTCGTCCCGGTGGGCCAGCACGGCCTCGGCGTCCAGCGGGCCCTGCACCGACTGGCGCAGGCCGGGCACCCTGCGTGCCTCGGCCCGGGCGACGACCGGGCGCAGCAGCGCCTTGCTGGGCATGCAGGCCCAGTACGAGCACTCGCCGCCGACCAGTTCGCTCTCCACCACCGCACAGCTCAGGCCGGCCGCCCTGACCCGGTCGGCCACGTTCTCGCCGACCGGGCCCGCGCCCAGCACCACCACGTCGTATTCTTCGGCTTCCGTCATGGGCCCCAGTCTGGTGTGCGGTGTACTCCCCGGCCACAGGGGCACCCGCCGAAGAAGGAATACCGCGGCGGCACACGCGGTTGTGCGAGACGGCCCCACCCCCCGGGGCCGGGAAGAGGTGTGAGTGATGGCGACGGTCGAGCTGACCAAAGAGAACTTCGACTCGGTCGTGTCCGGCAACGGATTCGTACTGATCGACTTCTGGGCCTCCTGGTGCGGCCCGTGCCGGCAGTTCGCCCCGGTGTACGAGGCCGCTTCCGAGCGCCACGACGATCTGGTCTTCGCGAAGGTGGACACGGAGGCCCAGCAGGAGCTCGCGGCGGCCTTCGAGATCCGGTCGATCCCCACGCTGATGATCGTCCGCGACAATGTGGCGGTCTTCGCCCAGCCCGGCGCGTTGCCCGAGGCGGCGCTTGAGGACGTCATCGGCCAGGCGCGCAACCTGGACATGGACGAGGTCCGCAAGTCGGTCGAAGCGCAGCAGAAGTAGTCCGGGCACGGCCGCGCGCCGTGCTCCGAAGTCTCGCGCCCCCGCTCTCCCGGGCGGCCCTGCGGCCTCGTGGCCCCCGCCCTTGCCGGGCGGGGGCCACGGCGTTGCTCGGGGGCGGTTGCCCGGAGGCAGTTGTCCGGGGCGGTTGCCCGGGGGCGGTTGTCCGGGGCAGTTGTCCGGGGGCGGAATCCGCCATTGCCGGGCGGGGCGGCGAGGGTCGGTTACCGGTCAGCGGACCGTCCCGGAACATCCCAGTGGTCCCTCCACGCTGCGCCGCTCGTCATCGTCAAGACGTCAACTGGCGCCAATCAGCCGTCAGTTCGAACCGCCGCGTTCGAGCCAGCGCGTCTTCACACGGTGCGGATCCGGCGGACGTTGCGTGTCCTTCCTCCTACTCTGCGTCCTCATGCGAATCACACACCTGAGGCGTTTCAGCCTCGCCGCGGCCCTCGCCTCCTCCCTCACCCTGCTCGGCGTCAGCCAGTCCGCAAGCGCCGAGACGCCCGATGTGAGCTTCAGCGCCGACCAGACGGCGGCGACGCCCGGCGGCACGGTCAACATGAGCATGACGTTCACGAACAACCAGACCACTGACGTGTGGTTCGTCTACCAGTCGGTGCAGCCGACCTGGGCGACCACCCAGCGCCCCGACCTGAAGTACTCGCTCGCCTCGTGTGCCGGCGAGGGCGTGACCTGCACCGGGACCGGCACCACCACGATCGGCGTCAACTACTCCGTGCCGGTCGCCCCGGGCACCAGCCGCACCGTCACCATCCCGGTGCAGGTGGCGGCGGACTCCGGCTGCAACGGCAACATCGCGTTCTACTCGTACGTCTACTACGAGTACAACGACAGCCAGAGCCACAAGGACGGCGTCTTCAACTCCCCGACGATGCGGGTCAACTGCGCCACTCCCGCCCCGGGCGGCACCCGCTAGCACGGGAGTGGCCCCCGGTATCGGGGGCCCACGGTCACCGGTCGGCCCGTCCCCCCGGGTCGGCCGGTTTCGTATGGCTGGTAATACACGCTACGGGCCCGGATTCGCATGGGTGTTTCGCTCGCGTGGCCGAAAACCGGATACGTCCCGGGTCGCCTGGTTGTCTGGACCATTGGTGGTTTGCGCCCGCGTGCGCCCCCTGCGCCGAAAGCGTTTGCCGCGCCGGTCCGCTCCGATTTTCCGGGCCCGGCGCATCCCGGCGCGATCGCCCGACAGCGCTCCCCGAGGGGCGTGCACCCGCCTGCGCCCCATCACAACGGCCACAGTTTTTCGTCATGTTTCACAGTAGCCACTCGAAAACTCCTTGAAGAGCCGCACTATGTGACGCATCAGAGCGGAACGGGGGGCCCTCCTCATCGGGGCCCGGCCGTTGCGTCGTGGGCGGGGTCCGGGCAGGCAGGGGAGCCGAACGGACCTCCAGGGGAGGGGACTTCACCGCGTGAAGCGGAACACACAACGCAGACACATCATTGGTCTCGCGGTCGGCACGGTGCTGCTCGCCATGGGCATACCCGCCGCGCCCGCGTATGCGGCGACGCCCGCTCCGCGCATCGACCTCAAGGTCCTCGTGATCGCGGACGGCGGCCCGGCCACCGAAGCCGTCACCGCGGAGCTGGACGGCGAGGGGACGCCCTACACCGTGGTCGATCTGCGCCAGTCCGGCCGACCGGTGATCGACGCCGCGTTCCTCTCCGACACCGTGGACGGCGGACCCCGGGCCAAGTTCCAGGCCGTGGTGCTGCCCAACGACAACCCCTTCCCGGCCGGGTCGGCCGAAATGGCCGCGCTCGCGGCGTACGAGAAGTCGTATGCGATTCCCCAGGTCGATGCCTACACCTATGCGCGGCCCCAGGTGGGTCTTCAGACACCCGCCAGCGGGGGCTACAGCGGTTCCGTGGACGGCCTCAAGGCCCAGGTGACCACGGCCGGACGCGGCACCGGGCCGTTCGCATACCTCAAGGGAAGCGTGCCGTTCGAGGACAACTCGCCCTCGGTCAGCGAGAGTTACGCCTTCCTCGCCAAGCCCGCCGCCGGCGCGGACTTCACGACGTATGTCGAGGCACCGATCCCCGGCGGCACCGGCACCGGCAGCCTCGTCGGCGAGTACCGCCACGACGGGCGCCGTGAACTGGTCGTCACCTTCGCGTACAACCAGTACCAGGAGCAGTTCAAGCTGCTCGCCCGGGGCATCGTCGACTGGATGACGCAGAACGTGCGGCTCGGCGCCTCGCACAACTACTTCGCGGTCCACGTGGACGACGTGTTCGCCGGTGACGACCGCTGGGACCCCGCCCTCAACTGCACGCCCGGCGACGTGGACTGTCCGCCGGGGCAGGGTGTCGAGGACTCGATCCGGATGACCCCGGCCGATGTGAGCAACGCCGTCGCCTGGGAGAAGTCCCGTGGCTTCACGCTCGACCTCGCCTACAACGGCGGCGGGAGCGTCGAGTACCGCGAGAACCACGACGGGGCCGACGAACTGGCCGACGCGTTCACCGCGGCCAAGAACGACTTCCGCTGGATCAACCACACCTACGACCACGCCTTCCTCGGCTGCGAGCAGGACGTCTCGGTCGTGCCGTGGAAGTGCGCGACCAACCCGGACGGCTCCACCAAGTACGTGAGCCAGTCCGAGATATCCAAGGAGATATCCGACAACCAGCAGTGGGCGCAGAGCGTCGGACTGCCCACCGCGTCCGACGAGTTGATCACCGGCGAGCACTCCGGGATGAAGCTCCTGCCGCAGCAGCCGCAGGACAACCCGTATCTGGCCCCCGCGCTGAGCGCGAACCACATCGGCTGGCTCGGCGCCGACATGTCGCGCGACCCCGAGCAGCGCCAGGTCGGCCCCGCGTCGACCGTCGCCCGCTACCCGATCAACATCTTCTACAACGCCGGTCACGTCGCCGAGCAGGTCGACGAGTACAACTGGATCTACACCAGCCGCGCCCAGGGCGGCAGCGGCCTGTGCGACGACCTGCCGAACACCACCTGCCTGCCGGCGCCGCTCGACGCGGCCACCGGCTACACCGGGTACATCGTGCCGCTGGAGACGCAGACCGCTCTCGGCCACGTCCTGGGCAACGACCCCCGGCCGCACTTCATCCACCAGTCCAACCTCGCCGAGGACCGGATCGGCTATCCCGTACTGGACGGCGTGCTCGACCAGTACACGACGCTGTACGCGCCCAGTGCCCCGCTGGTGAACCTGCGGATGAAGGACATCGGCGCCGAACTGCGCGAGCGGGGCGCCTGGAACACCGCGGTGAAGGCCGGCCAGGTCACCGCGTACCGGATCGGCGACAGCGTCACCGTGCAGGCACCCGACGGCGTGACCGTCACCGCGACGATGCCCAACGGCACCGGCCAGGTCCTGACGAACGGCACCACGGCGTTCGGCCAGCCCTACGCCGGGAGCGTGTCCGGCTGGGTGTCCCCGCAGTCCGGGCAGCACGGCGTCACCCTGGCGCTTGCGCCCGCCACCGCCAGGGCCCTTGCGCCGCAGGCACACCGAACGGCGTCCACGGATCACGCGGCGTCGTCGAGCACACCGCGCACGCCGGTCCCCGCCGGTGTCACCAAGCCGGTTCCGTACGGCGCCAAGCAGCGCTGACTCCGGTCCGTCCACACCCCCGAAGGCCCGCCGCCGGCGCGGCGGCCGGCCGCCGGGCCGCTTCACCACCCACCGCTCTCTCCAGCCGCGGAGCGCACGCATGCACGTACCACACCGCGCGCCGCGCTCCGGCGCGGCGCGGGTCACCCTGCTCACCGAGGGCACCTATCCGCACAGCCACGGCGGGGTGAGCGTCTGGTGCGACCAGCTCGTCACCGGAATGCCCGACATCGACTTCGACATCATCGCGGTGACCGGCACCGGGCGTGAGCCCACCGTCTGGGATCTTCCGCCCCACGCGTCCGAGGCCGTCTCGGTCCCCATGTGGGGCCCCGCGCCCGCCGGTTCAGCCCCGCGCGGCCGCCAGGAACGCCGCCTGATGGCCGCGTACGAACGCTTCCTGACCGCACTGCTCGACCCCGCCGCGGAGAGCGGTTTCGGGCCCGCCCTGTACGAGATGGCCCGGGCCGCCCGCGACGGTCGCCTCAGCCCCGCGCTGCGCGGCGATGCGGCGATCCGGGTCATGACCGAGGTGTGGAACCGGCCGGGACTCGCCGTGCGCGAGGCCCGGCCCACCCTGCACGACGCGGTCACCGCGACCGGGCTCCTCGAACACGCGCTGCGGCCGCTGGCCGCGACCCCGCCGAGCCAGGGCGTCTCGCACGCCGTCAGCGGCGGAGTGGCCGTGCTTCCCGGGCTCGTCGGCGCCGAACAGCACGGCGTGCCCCTGCTGTTGACCGAGCACGGCGTCTATCTGCGCGAGCGTTATCTGGGCTACCGGACCGCGCCCTACCGCTGGCCGGTCAAGGCGGTGCTGCTCGGGTTCTTCCGGCTGCTCGCCGAGGAAACGTACCGACGGGCCGCGCTGATCACGCCGGGCAACCAGTACAACCGACTGTGGGAGGAGCAGGGCGGGGCCGACCCGGAGCTCATACGCACCGTGTACAACGGCGTCGACCCGGCGGCCTTCCCGCCCGCGGGGCCCGAGCCCTCGGCGCCGACGCTCAGCTGGGCCGGGCGGGTCGACCCCATCAAGGACCTGGAAACACTCATCCGCGCGTTCGCCGAGGTGCGCGGCGAACTCCCGGCGGCCACCCTGCGCCTGTTCGGCGGCACCCCCCGGGGCGGTGAGGCCTACCGCGAACGGTGCGTCGCCCTGGCCGTCTCGCTCGGCCAGGGCGACGCGGTCACCTTCGAAGGCCGCGTCGAGGACATCAGGGACGCCTACGCGGCGGGCAACGTGGTCATGCTGTCCAGCATCAGCGAAGGGTTCCCCTTCACCCTCATCGAGGCCATGAGCTGCGGCCGGGCCACCGTCTCCACGGATGTGGGCGGGGTGCGCGAGGCGGTCGGACCGACCGGTCTCGTGGTTCCGCCGCGCGATCCGCGCGCGATGGCCGCCGCGGCCCTGGAGCTGCTGGCCGATCCGGCGCGCCGGGCGGCAATGGGGGAAGCCGCGCGGCTGCGCGTCGTCGAGCAGTTCACGCTGCGCCAGACGGTGGACACCTTCCGCGCCATCTATCTCGAACTCTCCGTGCGCGGCGGCGTCGTCCCGGTGCGCCAGGACACCGGCACGGAGGCCACCATGGCCCTGCGTCTCATCCCGGCCGGCACGCCGGCCGACAAACTGAGCCGGGTGGCGGGATGAGCGGCCCGCTGCGGCTCGAACCACCCGACGGCCGCGACGACACCCTGATGCTCCGGCTGGCCACCGAGTCCACGATGACACTGCGCCTGCCGCGCCTGCGGTCCGGGCGGCGCGGCAAGGACGCGGCGGTGGACCGGCTCGCCGCCGAGCTCGCCGAGCAGATCGGACCCGCGGTCCACGCCTACGAGGTGGCGGCGCTGCTGGAGTCCGAGGGCCTGACGGCCCAGCAGATCGCGGACGAGTACGGGCACGGCAATCTCTTCTCGCTCGCGGAGGACCTGTACGGGCGGGTGCCGCGCAGCTTTCCCGAGCCGCCACCGGCCACCGACCCGTGGGCTCCCCAGCCGGTGCGATGTGCCTTGCGCGGCGCCTTGTTCGCGCTGCCGGGGCTCGCCTATCCGCTGACCGCCCGGCTGTGGCAGAGCGACCGGGCGGTACTCGCCCTGATCGTGGCGGGCCTCATCTCCTGGGCGTGGGGACAGGGGCTCGGCCACCGGGCGTATCTGCGGATGGCGTCCGGCCGTCCCGAAGCGGCCCGCACCCTGCTGGCCGGGGCGCCGCTCGGCGCGCTGCTCGCCTGTGTCAGCGGCCTCGCCATCGTGGGGCCCGCCCGCGCCGACTTCTTCGTGGCGGGACAGTCCTGCTATCTCGCCGCGGCCGGCATCCTGCTGGTCCTGGCGCGCGAGCGGCTGTTGCTCGCCGCGCTCACCCCGCTGATCGCGGGGGCCGCGGTCCTGCCGTTCAGGGAGCCGGGGGCGGCGCTGCGCATCGGGCTCTGCTCGCTCGCCCTTGTCCTGGTGCTCGCGGCCGTCTGGCACTGCCTGCGCGACATCCTGAAACAGCCCGCCTCCGTGGCGCCGGTGAGTCCGCGGCTGGTGGCGTCGCTGCCGTACGGCCTGTTCGGGCTGGCCGCGGGGGTGCTCGTGGCCTTCGCGGGGCAGCGCCATCCGCTCGCGGTGATCGCGCTGACACTCAGCATGGGACCCGCCGAATGGCTCCTCTACCGCTTCCGTGGCCTGTCCGTCGCGGCCCTGCGGGCCACGGCCACTCCCACCGCGTTCCGGTGGCGCTCGGCGGCGGTGCTCGGCGGCTGCCTCCTCGTCTATCTGCTGCCCCTAATTCCCGCGGCGCTGCTCACCGGGGCGGAGCCCGCGCCCCTGCTCGCGCTCGCGGCGCTGCTGTGGACGGCGCTGCTGCTCCAGGCGTTCGGCATCGCCTGGCTGCCGGCCGTCGTCAGCCTGGCGGCCGCGGTCGGCGTGGCCGCGTTCGGGCTTCTCGTACCGCCGCCGGGACCACTGGCCGAGCTGATCCTCTGCTCGGCCGCCGCCGCCGTCCTGACGGGCACCACCCTGCACCTGCTCGGGCGGGCGACCGCACACGCGTGACCTGCCACCACAGCTCCACCGGTTCCCACGGCCCCGGCGACATCAGCCGGCCCACCGGCCGCCCGGACCGTACAGACCGCACAGACCGCACAGACCGCACAGACCGCACAGACCGCACAGACCGCACAGACCGCACCTGCACGATCAGCGTCCTTGTCACATGAACCGAGTCCGAACCACATTGAGAGGAGCGGCAGTTGACTTCCGCACCGCTTGTCGCCGTCACCGGAGCCGAAGGCTTCATCGGCTCCCATCTCACCGAGGCCCTGGTCGCATCGGGGCACCGGGTCCGCGCGATGGCCCAGTACAACTCCTTCTCGTCCTACGGCTGGCTGGAGACCCTGTCCGCAGACGTTCTTGACCAGGTGGAGATCGTCCTGGGTGACGTCCGCGACCCCGGTTCGGTGCGAGGTCTTGCCGAAGGGGCCGAAGCCGTCTACCACTTGGCTGCCCTGATCGCGATTCCGTACTCCTACCAGGCCCCGCACAGCTACGTGGACACCAATGTCACGGGCACCCTCAACGTCCTGGAGGCGGTCCGCGCCCTGGAGACGCCGCGCCTGGTGCACACCTCGACCAGCGAGACGTACGGCACCGCACAGACCGTGCCGATCACCGAGGACCACCCCATCAACACGCAGTCCCCGTACGCCGCTTCGAAGGCCGGCGGCGACCGTCTCGCGGACAGCTACTACGCGAGTTTCGGCACACCCGTGGTGACGCTGCGCCCCTTCAACACCTATGGCCCGCGCCAGTCGATGCGGGCGGTGATCCCCACCGTCATCGGGCAGGTCGCGGCGGGCTCGCGCACCATCACGCTGGGCGATCTGCGGCCCACCCGGGACTTCACCTTCGCCGTCGACACCGCGCGGGCCTTCCTCGCCGTGGGCACCGCCCCCGCCGAGCGCGTGGTCGGACGGACGTTCAACGCCGGGACGGGGACCGAGATCTCGGTCGGCGACCTGGTGCGGCTCATCGGCAAGGTGATGGGCGCCGAGCTCGACGTCCAGGAGGACGGGCAGCGCATCAGGCCGGCCAACTCCGAGGTGATGCGTCTGGTGGCGGACGCGAGCCGACTCACCGAAGCGACCGGCTGGCAGCCGGGGTTCGGCCTGGAGTCGGGCCTTGAGCGGACCGCGGAGTTCTTCCGCGACCCCGGAAACCTCGCCCGCTACAAGACCGGCATCTACAACATCTGACTCCGCCAGTCCCACTCTCAGGGAGGCTCCCATGCACGCAGTGATACTCGCCGGAGGCAAAGGCGTCCGGCTGCTGCCGTACACCACGGCGCTGCCCAAGCCGCTCGTCCCGATCGGCGACCAGCACGCGATCCTGGAGATCGTGCTGCGTCAGCTCGCGGCCGCCGGGTTCACCAGCTGCACCATCGCCATCGGCCACCTGGGCCACATCATCCGTGCCTACGTGGGCGACGGTGAACGCTGGGGCCTGAAGATCGACTACAGCACCGAGGAGAGCCCGCTCGGCACCATCGGCCCGCTGCTCACCATGCGTGACCGGCTGCCCGAGTCCTTCCTCGTCATGAACGGGGACATCCTCACCGACCTCGACTACGCGGACGTCCTCACCCAGCACCGGGCCAGCGGCGCGCCGCTGACGATCGCCACCTACGCCCGGAAGGTCCACATCGACTTCGGGGTGCTGACCACCGACGACACCAAGGTGGTGGCGTTCACCGAGAAGCCCAGCATGGACTACCGGGTGTCGATGGGGGTGTACGGCCTGTCGCTCGGCACGCTGGCGAACTACACCCCCGGTCTCCCGCTGGGCTTCGACGAGCTGGTGCTCGACCTCCTCAAGGCCGAAACCCCGCCGCACGCCTACGCGTTCGACGGCTACTGGCTCGACATAGGGCGCCCGGACGACTACGACCGGGCGAACGCCGAGTTCACCACCCATCGCTCCCTGCTCCTGAAGGGGGCCTGACGGTCCCATGCGCATCCTCGTACTGGGCCACAGCGGCTACCTGGGCGGCCATGTCGCCCGGGAGCTGCGTGCCCTGCCCGGTGTGCAGTTCATCGGCGGGGGGCGCGGCCCCTCCGCGGACCTCGCCGTGGACCTCGCCACCATCACTCCCGGACCGCTCGCCGAGCGGTTGTTCTCGTTCGCTCCCGACGCCGTCATCAACTGCGCGGGAGCGGTCGGCCCACAGCCCGTGGCGCTGGCCGAACTCAACGCCCGGGCGCCCGCCGTGCTGTGCGCGGCACTGCGCGAGGCCGCGCCCACCGCGCGGCTCGTCCACTTCGGTTCGGCCGCCGAGTACGGGCCGACCGGGATCGGTGAGCGCGTCACCGAACAGTCCGCGGCGCGCCCGACGACGCTGTACGGCGCCACCAAACTGGCGGGCACGGTGGCCGTCACCTCCTGCGGTCTGGACGCCGTGGTGCTGCGGATCACCAACCCGGTCGGCCCCGGTGCGCCCGCGGCCGGTCTGCCGGGCCGGCTGGCCCGCCAGCTGCGCGACCTCGGGCCCCGCTCGTCGGTGAGGCTCGGTGACCTCTCGGCGCACCGCGACTTCGTCGACGCACGAGACGTCGCGCACGCCGCGGTCCTCGCGGCGACCGGCGGCACCCCGCTGCCCCCGGTGCTCAACATCTCCCATGGACAAGCGGTCCCGGTACGGGAGTTGGTGCGCGAGCTCGCACACGCCGCCGGATTCCGGGGCCGGATCGAGGAGGACGCAGCGGGCTCGGTCCGCTCGTCGGACGTACCCTGGCAGTGCTCCGACCCCGGCGCGGCACGCACCGCGCTCGGCTGGTCCGCCCGGCGCTCCCTGGCCGATTCGGTGGCCGCGCTGTGGGCGGCCGTACGCGCCGAACCGGACCGGGAACCGGTGCACTGATGCTGCTCGTTCCGCTCTATGTGCACCCCGCGGAGGACCCCGCGGCCTGGCAGCGGCTCGCGGAGGCGGCGGCCGGGCTCTACGGGGTCGTGCTCAACGCGGCGGACGGGCCGGGCGCCGCCCCCGACCCGGCGTTCACCGGCCCGGTCGAGGCGTTGCGCGCGGCCGGCGTGCCGGTGCTCGGCTATGTCGATCTGGACTACGGCGCCCGGCCCCTGGCCGACGTGGTGCGCGACATCGAGCGCCACCGCGACTGGTACGGGGCCAACGGGTTCTTCCTGGACCGGGCCCCTGCCGACCGCACCGGACTGCCGTTCGTGCGGCGGGTCGCGCGGGCGGCCCGGCGGTCGGGCGGCGCGTCCCTGGTGCTCAACCCCGGGGTGCACCCCGCGCCCGGATATCTGAAGGTCGCCGATCTGATCGTCACCTTCGAGGGACACTGGACGACGTATGTGTCCACCTTCACCAGGCCTGCCTGGGCCGACCGCCAACCACCGGAGCGGCTGTGCCACTTGGTGTACGGCGTACCCGACGCGCTTTTGGCGCTCGCTCTGCGCACGCCGGGCGAACGCGGCGCGGGCGTGTACTGCGTGGTCGGGCGCGAGTTACCCAATCCGTGGGCGGCGCTGCCGCCCGTGCTTCCCGGAAAGACGCCATGAACCGCACCTCGGCCCGCACTGCGACGGCGCTCGTCTCCACCGCCGTCGCCCTGCTGCTCCTCGCCACGGCCTGTTCGTCCGGCACGTCGGACGACGACGCGGACGGCCCGGACGAGCCCACGCCGACCGCGAGCGCGCCCGCGCCCTCCCGTTCCGCCACCCCCGCTGCCCCGGCGCCCGGCAAGTCCGGCGCCCCCTCGTCCCCCGCGTCTGCCTCCCCCTCGGGCAGCGGCCCCGCGAAGGCGAAGATCTGGCAGCCCAGACCCGGCACCGCCTGGCAGTGGCAGCTCAACGGCCACGTGGACGAGGGCCCCGATGTGCCGGTGTACGACATCGACGGCTTCGAGAACACCGCTGCCGACGTCGCCGCACTGCACAGCCGTGGCCGCAAGGCCATCTGCTACATCAACGCCGGCGCCTGGGAGAACTTCCGGCCGGACAAGGAGGCCTTCCCGAACGAGGTGCGGGGCGAGAACAACGGGTGGGACGGTGAACGCTGGCTCGACATCCGGCGGATCGACGTGCTGCGCCCGCTGATGGAGCGCCGCTTCGACATGTGCAAGGAGAAGGGCTTCGACGGCGTGGAGCCGGATCTCATGGACGGCTACCTCAACAAGACGGGCTTCCCGCTCACGGCCGCGGACCAGCTGGCGTACAACCGCATGCTGTCCGGGCTCGCGCACGCGCGTGGTCTCGCGGTGGGGCTGAAGAACGATCTCCAGCAGATCCCGGACCTGGTGGGCGCCTTCGACTTCGCGGTCAACGAGCAGTGTGCGCAGTACGACGAGTGCGCCCTGCTGACGCCGTTCGTGAAGGCGGACAAGGCGGTGTTCCACGTCGAGTACGAACTGCCCGCCAAGGACTTCTGTGCCGAGTCCGACAAGCTCGGGCTCTCCTCGATGCGCAAGAACCTCAAGCTGGACGTGTGGCGTCAGCCCTGCTGAACGACGGGTTCGGGCTCAGCCCAGGAGGACCGCGATCAGGGAGAGGGTCGCCATCGACAGGAGCGTCGAAAGCAGCACGGTGTCCCGGGGCAGCGCGGTGTCGAGCCGGTATTCGGAGGCGAAGATGAACGCGTTCTGTGCCGTCGGCAGTGCGGCACAGAGCACCACCGCGAACAGGTCGTGTCCGCCGAGTCCGAAGACCCATCTCCCCAGCACGTAGGCGAGGAGCGGCTGCACAGCTGTCTTCAGCGTGACGAGGAGAGCGCGTTCGGCCCGCTCCCCCGGGTCGGCCGCGGCGCGTGCGGTCAGCGACATGCCGAGCGCGAACAGGGCGGCGGGGACGGCGCCGCCGCCGAGGATGGTGAGCGGCGAGGTCACCTCCGCGGGCAGCCGGAGCCCGAGCGCCGCGACGGCCACGCCCGCGGCCGATGCGCCCACCACCGGGTTGCGGAAGGGGAGTTGGAACAGCCGGAGCCGGTGCCCGCCCGTGTCGCGGTGTACGTCGAGTTCTATGAGCACCAGGATCAAGGGCGTGATGAACAGCATCTGGAAGAGCGCGGCCGCCACGATGAACGACGTGTCGTGCAGGACGTGCACGGCGACCGGGATGCCGAGGTTCGCCGAGTTCACATAGGACGCGGCCATCGCGCCGATCGCCTGCTCGGCCCTCTTGCGCCGGAAGAGCCGTCGGCTCGCCACGAGTCCGGCGGCGAACACGGCGAGCAGGCTGAGGGCGAAGACCGCCACCCCGGGCTTGGCGAGTTCGCCGGGCCGCGACTTCGCCATGGTCAGGAACAGCAGCGAGGGCATGGCGAAGGTGAAGGCGAAGCGGCCGAGGACCTGTTGTGCCTGGTCGCCCAGGATGGTGAACCGTCCGGCCACCCAGCCGAACGCGGTGATGATCCAGATGGGCAGGAAGCCGGAGACAACCGAGTGCACCGGCCCAGGATGCCGGACGGCCGTCCGCTGCTCGCACCCGGGGTCACGACATCCGGACGGCCCGGCCCGGCGAGCCGGACGGCCGTCCTCGTCGGGCGGACGGCCCCACTCCTCGGGCGGACGGGCCGGCTCGGCTCGTCGGGGCGGACGACCCGGCCCGGCTCGCGAACGGCCCTCCTCGGGCGGGCAGCGCCGGGATCAGAAGGGGTGGTCCGCGGGTTCGCGGCGCACGGTGGTCCAGCGCAGTTCAGTAAAGGCGTCCAGGTTGGCCGAGCCGCCGAACCGGGCGCCGGTCCCGGAGGCGGCGATCCCGCCGAAGGGGGCCACCGCCTCGTCGTTGACCGTCTGGTCGTTGATGTGGGCGATGCCGGTCGGCACGCGGTCGGCGAGTTCGAGGCCGAGCGCGGTGTCGCGGGTGACGATGCCGAGCGAGAGCCCGTAGGGGCCGGCGGCCGCAAGGCTCGCGGCCTCGTCAAGGGTGGTGAAGGACCGTACCGGCGCGACGGGCCCGAAGACCTCTTCCGCGTAGGCGGGGGTGTGGTCGTCGACGTCGGCGAGCACGGTGGGCCGGTAGAAGAGGCCCTGGTGGGCGCCGCCCGCGGCGAGCCGGGCACCGCGTGCGGTGCTGGCCTCCACCAGGCCGTGGATCTTGGCGAGTTGGGACCCGTCGATGACCGGCCCGAGGTGGACCTGCTCGCGGTAGGGGTCGCCGACGGCCAGCGCGTCGGCCTTCGCGGCGAGCCGTTCGACGTACTCCTCGTACAGCGACGCGTGTACGAGGTGGCGGCCGGTGGTCATGCAGATCTGGCCCTGGTGGAAGAAGGATCCCCAGGTGGCCTGGGCGACAGCGCCCTCGATGTCCGCGTCGGCCAGCACGATCAGGGCGGAATTCCCGCCCAACTCCAGGTGGGCGCGCTTGAGTCGGCGGCCTGCCGCCTCGCCCACCCGGCGTCCCGCAGCGGTCGATCCGGTGAAGGAGATGACGGGGATCCGTGGGTCGGCAACGAGAGCCTGTCCGGTCTCGGCGCCGCCCGGCAGGACGTGCAGCAGGCCTTCCGGGAGCCCCGCCTCGGCGAAGACGGCTCCGAGGGCGAGCCCGCCGCAGACGGCGGTGCGCGGGTCGGGCTTGAGCAGGACCGCGTTACCGAGGGCGAGCGCGGGGGCGACGGAGCGGATGGAGAGGATGAGCGGAGCGTTGAACGGGGCTATGACGCCGGTCACGCCGACCGGCACCCGTCGCGTGTAGGAGAGCCGGGGCTGCTCGCTCGGCAGCACCTCGCCGAGCGGCCGGGAGGCCAGGGCCGCGGCCTCATAGCACTCCTGGGCCGCGACGTGCAGTTCGAAGTCCGCCTTGCCGGGCACCGAGCCGGACTCGCGGATCAGCCACTCGCGCAACTCGTCCGCGTGGTGGGTGAAGAGGTCGCCCGCCCGGCGCAGGACCGCCGCGCGCGCGAAGTGCGGGGCACGCGCCCAGGCCGTCTGCGCGGCGGCGGCCGACCCGGCGGCCTCGGTGACGTCCGCCACGGCGGCGAGGGCGACAACGCCGAGCGACTGCCCGGTGGCAGGTTCGACCACCTCCCGCTCACCCCCGAAGAGCGGTGCGGGCTGCCACGTCTTGGGGTCGAGCAGGGTCATGAATCCACTCCAGTCACGGCGTCGTTCGAGGAGATCTTCCTTACGGCGCACAGTAGTTGGGGATGGCTCGCAGCCACCTGGCCGGGGGCCCCGAGAGCCCGTCTGTCCCCGTCCTGTCTCCGCAGGGACGAGCGACCTGCACAGGGCGCCCTGCACCGGGCGCCCTGCCGAGGGAGACTCTGCTGGGGGCGCGGGGAACTGCGCGAACAGCCACGCACGGTCCGCAGCCGGGGCCCCTGCGAACCTGTCCCGGACCCCGTCCGCGCCCTGAGGGCGTTCGGCCTCAAGCACCGGACGGGCCGGGTATGCCCGCGGTCGACCCGGTCAGCGTTCCAGGACGAGGGCGAGACCCTGACCGACCCCGATGCACAGGGCAGCGAGACCGGTGCCGGATCCGGCGGCGGCGAGCTGGTGGGCCACGGCTCCGGCGAGCCGGGCGCCGGAGGCGCCGAGGGGGTGGCCGATGGCGATGGCGCCGCCGCGCGGGTTGACCACGGCCGGGTCGAGGCCGGGCCACTCGGCGAGGCAGCCGAGCGACTGGGCGGCGAACGCCTCGTTCAGTTCGAAGGTGGTGAGGTCGCCGAACTCCCTGCCCGCCTTGGCGAGTGCCCTGCGGACCGCCTCGACGGGGCCGAGTCCGAAGAGCTGGGGCTCGATGCCCGTCACGGCGGAGCTGCGGATCCGGGCGAGCGGATCACGGCCGGTCGCACGCAGGCCTTCCTCATCGACCAGGAGCAGCGCCGCGGCACCGTCGTTGAGCGGCGATGCGTTGCCCGCGGTCACCGAACCGTCCGTACGGAAGGCCGGCTTGAGCCGGGAGAGCGCTTCCATGGTGGAGGACTCGCGGATGCACTCGTCCCGGACCAGGTCGACATCGTCGTAGGGGACGACCTCGCTGTCGTACAGTCCCTTGGCCCACGCCTCGGCGGCCTTGCGGTGGCTGTCCAGGGCGAAGGCGTCCTGCTGTTCGCGGGTGATGCCGTGCTTGTCGGCGATCAGTTCCGCGCCCTCACCGAGGGGGACCGTCCACTGCGCGGGCAGCTGCGGGTTGGTCATGCGCCAGCCGAGGGTGGTCGAGTACATCTGCTGGTGGCCGGCGGGGAAGGCACGCTCGGGCTTCTGGACGACCCAGGGAGCGCGGGACATCGACTCGACACCGCCCGCGACCGCGATCGAGGCGTCTCCGACGGCGATGGCGCGGGCCGCCTGGATCACGGCTTCGAGGCCGGAGCCGCAGAGGCGGTTGACGGTGACGCCGGGCACCGAGACGGGCAGCCCGGCCAGCAGCACCGCCATGCGTGCCACATCCCGGTTGTCCTCCCCCGCGCCGTTCGCATCGCCGAAGTACACGTCGTCGATACGGGCCGGGTCGAGCTCCGGGGTGCGGTCCACCAGGGACCTGACCACGTGCGCCGCGAGGTCGTCGGGCCGCACGGTGGCGAGCGCACCTCCGAACTTGCCGACCGGGGTGCGAACGGCGTCGACGATGTAGACGTCGCGGATGCTCATCGGGTCTCTCCCACCGATCTCTTCACCGCTCGGGGGCCGCCGTCGCGGCTCTGTTCGCCCAGTGAAGTGATGTTCATGAATGGTCGCGCCCGAGTCTGTGTTGCCCGGGGCCCGCTGTCAACGGACCCCGGGACGGGAAGCGCGTTCAGCGACCCGACCGGTCCGAGACCTCCCTGACCACCGCGGTCAGACCGATGTCGAGTTCGGAACCGTCGACGAGCAGTGCCTCCACCGCATGCGTGCCGGAGTCGATCTCGGCCTCGATGCCGTGCCCGGCATACCGGGGGTATCCCGAGACGCCGCTCTCCCCCGTGGCCTCGACGACGGCGGACCGCACGGCGCTGTCCGCCACCGAGGCGTTCCCCCGGTCCTCGACGTGTTCGGGCACCAGCAGGATCTCGAAGCGCTGGGGGTGGCGGCTCGCGTGCTGCGGTTGGTTGCTCATGCTCCGACGCTAGACACCCCGGGCCCCGGCCGCACGCCGTCCCGGAAAACCGCTCAGGCCGGGAGGCTGTCCACGGTGGGGACGACCGTGCCGAACAGGTCGGTGATCATGGTGAGCGCGGCGGTCTGGAGCGCGGCCGCGGCCAGGACCGTGCCGTCCGGCGCGGTGAGCGACCGGGTGGCGGTGGTCTCGGCGACGACGGTGGGCCGGTAGCCGAGGTTGAAGGCGCCCTGGGCGGTGTAGTTCACGCACATGTGGGTCATGAACCCGGCGATGACCAGCGCCTTTCCGCTGCCCGGCGCGGCACCGAGGCCGGTGAGTGCCTTCTCCAGTCCGGTCTGGTGGAAGGAGTTGGGGAACTGTTTGACCACCACCGGCTCACCGTCCATCGGTGCGACCTCGTCGCTGATGGCGCCGATGTGGGCGCGTATGTCGTACGGTCCGCCCTCGCCCCCGTCGTTGATGATGTGCACGACCGGGGCGCCCGCGGCGCGGGCACGTTCCAGCAGACGAGCGCCTGCCGCGAGAGCTTGCTCGGCGCCTTCCAGTGCCATCACTCCGGTGCGGTAGGTGTTCTGGTAATCGATCATGACCAGGACGGATTCGCTGAGCTTCGGCGGCTGGTCGTCCAGGCCGACCACGGCGCGCAGGGTGGCGGAGGGGCGGATGGCGGAGGGCTGCTGCGAGGTCATCGGGTGCCTTTCGTAAGGGAGTTGGTCCCCAATGGAGGACGGGAGGGGGCAGGCCACTCGCCCGGGATCCGGGCATGGCGAAGCCGTCCGGCGCGTGCGGCCGAAGGGCGGGCGGGGGACGAAGGGGTCAGACGGGCTGGGTGCGGAAGCGGCGGCGGTAGGCGGCGGGCGTGGTGGCGAGCTGTCGTCTGAACGCCCGGTGCAGGGTCTCGACCGAGCCGAGTCCCGCGGCCTGTGCGATCTCGTGCAGCGGCCCGTCGGTGGTTTCGAGGAGCCGCCGGGCCGCCTCGACCCGCGCGGCCTCGACGTAGGCGGCGGGGCCGACGCCGGTCTCCTGGGTGAAGACGCGGGCGAAGTGCCGCTCGCTCAGGCACATGCGCGCGGCGAGCGCCTGGGCCGACAGGTCCTCGTCGAGGTGCTCGGCGATCCACAGCCGCACCTCGTCGATGTCGCGCCGGGAGGTGGCGGGTCTGCTGAGCGGCACGGAGAACTGGCTCTGGCCGCCCTGGCGTCGTAGGTACATCACCAACTGCCGGGCCACCGCGAGGGCGACGTCCTCGCCCTGGTCCTCGGCCACGAGGGCGAGCGCGAGGTCGAGGCAGGCGCTGATCCCGGCGCCGGTCCACACCCGGCCGCGGTCGGTGCGTACGAAGATGGGGTCCGGGTCGACCGTGACGGCCGGGTGGTCGGCGGCCAGTTGGGCGGCGGTCGACCAGTGCGTGGTGGCCGTCCGTCCGTCGAGCAGTCCGGCAGCGGCGAGCACATGGGCGCCCACACACACCGATGCCACGCGCCGGGCGTGCGGGGCGGTCCGCTTCACCCAGGCCACCACGTCCTGGTCGACGCGGGCGACGGGCCCGTCGTCGGTCAGATCGACCGCGCCGGGCACGAGCAGGGTGTCCACCTGCGCGCCGACCTCCGCGAAGGACAGGTCGGCGAGCAGCCGCACACCGGCCGAGGTGCGCACCTCTCCCCCGTCGGGCCCGGCGAGCCGGACCTCGTACCCGGCGCGGCCGGCGCTCTCCCGGTTGGCCAGGGCGAAGACCTCGGCCGGTCCGGTGACGTCGAGGAGGTCGACGTCGGGGAAGACCGCGATGACGACCCGGTGTGAAGTGGGCATGGCCCCATCCTCACCGCCGCCTCCCGTGGCCGCAATGACGATTCCCTGTCACATCCGGACGTGGGCGGGACCCGGGCCACTTGGGCGACACGGGCGACCCGGGCTCCGTGTCGCATCCGGACACGGGCAGGGGCCGGGGCGCGGGCGCCGTCGTTCACGTGGGCGCGTGTCCGGCCCCGAGTCGGAGCGCGGCCCGCCGTCCTTCACGCGGGCACCCCCTCCGGTCCGCCCGGACCAGGGCGCGGCGCGCGTCGTTCACGCGGGCACCTCCTCCGGCTCCGACGCCTCCAGGTACTCCTCAAGGATCTCGCGGGGCCCGAACGGCCACACCTTCTCGAAGCGCGCCCACAGGGCGAAGGCGACGCAGCCGAGCGCCAGCCAGGCCAGCGACCATTCGATGGGGTGGCGGCCTGGCGAGTTCTTGTCGGAGTAGCCGTAGATGGTGAGCCATCCGACCAGCGCGATCAGGCTCGGCAGCGGATACAGCCACATCCGGTAGGGGCGGCGCAGCCCCGGCCGGCGCTTGCGCAGCACCGTGACGGCGAGGATCTGGGCCAGCGCCTGCACGATGACCATCACCGTGGTGAGGAGCTGGATGAGCGTGGTCAGATCGGTGCGGCGGCCGATCATGAAGCCGATGGCGGTGATGACGCCCATGGTGAGGAGGCCCAGCATCGGGAAGCGGTGCCGGGGATGCAGCTTGGCGTAGGGCCTGAAGAAGACCCGGTCGCGTGCCGCGTCGTAGGGGACCCGTGAGCCGCCGAGCAGCCCGGCGAAGACGGAGGCGAACGCGGTGACGAGGATGAGCACGGTCACCACGTCGGCGGGGCCCTTGCCCCAGGCCTTCTCCAGGACCGCGGAGGCGACCGAGGACGAGGCGATGTCGTTCGGGTCCAGCATCCTGCGGTAGTCGATCACGCCGAGCGTGCCGATCTGGAGCAGCAGGTAGATCGCCATGATGCCGAAGATGGAGTAGATGATGGAGCGCGGCAGGGTACGTCCGGGATCCTTGATCTCGGCGCCCATGTAGGCAGTCGTGTTGTAGCCGAGGTAGTCGTAGATGCCGATGGTGAGCCCCGCCGCGAAGCCGGTCCAGAAGCGGCCGCTCGTCAACTCGAAGGCCCCGGCCGGGTAGGTGAAGGCCAGATGGGGGCTGAAGTCGGTGGCGGCGGCGATGATCACCAGGCCCACCGAGGCGATCATCACGACCCACATCACGGCGGTGATCCTTGCGATGTTCTCGACGCCCCGCCAGAGCAGCAGGATCACCAGGGCGACGATGCCGAGCCCGATCAGATCACCGGCGGTCCGGCTCAAGTGCGGTGCGAGATAGCCCAGATACTGCACGAAGCCGACGACGCCGGTGGACATGGCCAGGGGGATGAAGAGCATCGCCGTCCATACGAAGAGGAACGGCATGAGGCGGCCGGTGCGGTACTGGAACGCCTGCCGCAAATAGACGTAACTGCCACCGGATCCGGGGAGCGAGGCGCCGAGTTCGGCCCAGATCAGACCGTCGGCCAGGGCGAGGACGGCGCCCGCGACGAAGCCGATGACGGCCTGCGGGCCACCGAAGGCGGCGACCATCAGCGGGATGGTCACGAACGGGCCGATGCCGCACATCTGGCTCATGTTGATGGCGGTGGCCTGGAAGAGCCCGATGCGGCGGACGAAGCCACCGGCGGGCGGAGGGGTTGCGGACACGGGGTCCTCCCTGGCTGATGTCGGGGAAAGGAAGCTACTGCCGATGCGCCGGCGCGGGGACTCCCCCGGCAGGGGGCACGGTCAAGTTAAGTACCTTTACTTTTACGGTCAAGGGGCCGTCAGTGACGCGTCCGGCGCGATGCGTGAGAATGAGGCGATGAGCAGCAGCGACGAGGGCGGCGACCTGCCCTGGAACCCTCAGCGGCAGCGCAGTTCCAACGAACGTCTGCTGCTCGACCGGCTGCGGGCCGAAGGGCCCGCCTCCCGGGCCCAACTGGCGCGCGACACAGGCCTGTCCAAGCCCACCGTGTCCAGTGCGCTCGCGTCACTCGAAGGGGTGGGCCTGGTCCGCGAGGCAGGCACGATCGTCCCCGACCGGGGCCGAGCCGCCGTGCTCTACGCCCCCGACCCGACGGCCGGTTACGCCCTCGGCATCGACATCGGCCGCGCCTGGGTGCGGATCGCCCTTGCCGACCTCGACGGCACGGTGGTGGCCCGCTCCGAGGTCCGCAATCCCGCCCGCACCTCGGCCACCCTGGCCGACCTGGTCGTCACCAGCGCGCACCGGCTCCTCGAGGGGTCGGGCGTGGACGCGACGAGGGTCGCCCAGGCCGTGGTCGGCACACCCGGCGTCTTCGACGCCGAGAAACGGCGCGTGCGCTACGCCCAGCACCTCCCGGGCTGGGGCAGACCAGGGCTGTTCGACCAGATGACGGAACGGCTCGGCATCCCGCTCGCGGTGCACAACGACGCCAACCTCGCCGCGCTGGGCGAGTACACCTTCGGCGCCGGCGCCGGCAGCAGGCTCTTCGTGTACGTCATGATCGGCACCGGCCTCGGCATGGGCGTCGTCAGTGAGGGCCGGCTGTTCACCGGGGCACACGGCGGCGCCGGTGAGATCGGTTTCCTGCCGTGGCCCGGCCGGCAGAAGCCGGACACCCTGGAAGAGGCGGTCTCGGGCGACGCGGTGGTGGAGGCAGCGCGTTCGCTCGGGATGGCGGGGCCGCTCACCGCGAAGGATGTCTTCGACGCGGCGCGGGCCGGAACGCACCCCGCGGTCAAGGCCGTTCAGCTGGAGGGTGAGCGGATCGCGCACACCGTCGCGGTGGTCGCGGCCGTCCTCGACCCCGACCTCGTGGTGCTCGGCGGCGGCGTCGGTCACAGCGCGGACCTGCTCCTTCGCCCCGTACGGGAGACGCTTCGCACGCTCACCCCGCTGCGGCCGAAGGTGAGCCCGAGTTCCCTCGGGGAGGACGCGGTGCTGCTCGGCGCGGTGGCGACGGCGCTCGGCACGGCACGGGACGTGGCCTTCGAGCGGCGCTCGGCGCACTGAAGGCGCACGCCCGGCCCCTCTCGTCTGGCGTGCGGCCCTCGGGGTGTCCACCATGAAGAGGCGGCGAGCACCCGAGGAGACACCCGTGGACAGCAGGACGTTCGTGTACACGACCTACATCCGCACCACCCCGGAGCGGCTGTGGCACGCGCTGACCGAGCCCGACGTCACGGAGCGGTACTGGGGTGTCAGCTTCGAGAGCGACTGGGCCAAGGGGTCACCCCTCGTATGGAAGCAGGCCGGGGCCACCGTGGCGGACCCCGAGCAGGTCGTCCTCGCATCGGAGCCGTGTCGCCAACTGGCCTACACCTGGCACACGTTCACCCCGCAGTGGGCCGAGTCGGTCGGTCTCGGCGAGGACGTACGCGCGCGGATCGCGGCAGAGCGCAGGTCGGCGGTGACGTTCGACATCGAGCCGCAGGACGATCAGGTCAAGCTCACCGTCACCCATGACTTCGACCCCGCGGGAGCGCTGCACGGCATGTGCAGCGAGGGCTGGCCGCCGATCCTGTCCAGCCTGAAGACCCTGCTGGAGACGGGCGAGCCCCTGCCCTCCCGCTGAAGGGCGGGCGCGGGACGGAAGGGATGCGCGGGGCGTCAAAGGTTTGACGGCGCTTCCTGTTCGGTCGCGTGCCGCGCGGACTCGTCCGCGTGCCGCGCGGGGCGGGGCGAGACCACCAGGTCGCCGTCCGCGGTACGCCGCGCCAGGACGCCGGTGCGGAAGTAGCCGTCGGCGGTGAACGAGCGCGCGTTGCGCTCGGGCGCCCGGTAGTAGCCGCGCGGGGTGTACGGACCCCGGGCGAGGAGTTCACCGCATTCCCCGTCGGGCACGTCGTGGTCGTCGGCGTCCACGATGCGGAGCTCGTCGTCGGGCGAGAGCGGACGGCCCTGGGTGGTCAGCACCACCTCGTCCGGATCGCCGGGCCGGGTGAGGGTGAGCGGGCCCTCGGCCATGCCGAAGACCTGCTGCACACGGCAGCCGAGCGCGGCTTCGACCCGCTCCGCCGTCGCACGGTCCGGTGGCGTGCCGCCGATCTGCACGAGGCGCAGGGAACTCATGTCGGCCCCGTCCGTGGCGAGTTCATCGAGCCAGCGGCGTACGACGGAGGGCACCACCGACGTGAGGGTGACCCGCTCCCGTTCGACGAGCGGCAGACACGCGGCGGGTTCCGTGCCCTCGGCCAGCACCACGGTGCCGCCGACGGAGAGGGTGCCCACGATGCCGGGGGCGCCGAAGGTGAAGGGGGACTCGGGCGGCATCGCCGCGAGGTACACGTCGCTCTCGTCGAGCGCCAGCGCCTCGGCGGCGGCCCGCACCTGGTAGGCGTAGTCGTTGTGGGTGCGCGCCGTGAGCTGGAGGGCGCCGTCGGTGTCCCGCGAGGGCAGGAAGAACGCCACGTGGCCGGCGTTCGGTGCGAGCGCGGGGCCGGGCGGGGAGTCCAGGGAGTCCAGCGGGGAGTACTGGCAGCCCGCGGGGTCGGTGGTGAGGCCGCCGTAGGGGGAGGAGTCCCCGGGCGCCTCCCAGGTGAACACCCGGCGCAGGAAGGGCCATCGGGCCGCGATGTCCGCGGCCATCGCCGTGTGGTCGAAGCCCTGGTGTGTCGCGGGGCCGACGTAGCCGACGGCCTGGGTGAGCCGTACGAGGTGGGCCACCTCCGGCTCCCGGTGCGCGAGCGGGCAGAGGACGGGTGCCACGCCGGCGCGCATCAGGGCGAAGACGGTGATGACGAACTCGGGAACGTTCGGCAGCTGCACGACGGTCCGTTGCCCGGGCCGCAGGCCCCGCATCCGCAGCCCCGCGCTCACCCGGTCCACGCGCCGGTTCAGCTGGGCGTAGGTGATGCGGGTGTCGCCGTGCACGAGGGCGGTCCGCGGCCCGAACTGCTGGGCCCAGCCGCGCAGCAGGTTGTCCAGCGTGTTGCCGCGCCAGTGCCCGGCCGCCCAGTAGCGGTCGACGAACTCCTCGGGCCAGGGTGTGCAGCCCTTGAGCATGGATGCCATACGTTTCCTTCCCTACCGCGGTGCCGGCCATCCAATCCCGCGGCGCCCGTGCGTTCAATGCGCTGTCCCCACCAGGCACGCATGACCGTCTCGGTGGAAGATCCAACGGGAGCGGCCGGGCCTGTTGTCCGATGCTCCCGATTCCCGGGGCCCCGGGCCGCGTTCGGACCTTCGGCGTGCCCGCCCCCGGGGCCGGGGCGTCCAGGTCCTACGGTGGCCGGATGACCGCATACCTTGACGACCCGACCGACCGTCCCGCGCTGCCCGGCCAGAGCGGTCCGGCAGCGACCACCGAGGCCGACCCCCGGGAGGTGGGCCCGGTGCGCATGGGCTACGCCCCCGACCGGGACGGCGACCCCGATCCCGGCGAGATCGTCTGGACGTGGGTGCCGTTCGAGGAGAACGACGGGCGCGGCAAGGACCGCCCGGTGCTCGTGGTGGCCCGCGAGAGGGCCGGCACGGTGCTCGCGGTGCAGTTGTCCAGCAAGCGGCACGACCACGACCGTGAATGGGTGCCGATCGGGGTCGGCCCCTGGGACCGCGAGGGCCGCGAGTCCTGGGTGGACCTCGACCGGGTGCTGCGGCTGCACGAGCAGGGCATGCGGCGTGAGGCGTGCGCGCTCGACCTGCCGCGCTTCACGCTGGTGGCGGACCGGCTGCGGGAGCGCTACGGCTGGCGGTGAGCGGCGTGTTCCTGTGCGCCCCGGTCCGGGCGCCGTGGCGTGAACGACGCTTCGAAGGCCCTGAGGGTGGCCTGTTCGCGGGTGCGGTCGAGGACCGCGAAGACGACTTCGTCGAAGTGGCCCGCGAATCGGCCCTCCCCGGTGAGGTGGCCGCTGAAGGCCGCGGCCACCCGGGCCGGATCGTTGCGGAAGACGCCGCAGCCCCATGCGCCGAGCACCAGGCGTCGGTAGCCGCACAGGACCGCCGTCTCCAGGACCCGTTCGGCACGCGCGTCGAGCGCGGGACCGATGCGGTGGGCCTCCTGGAGCGTACTGCGGATGATCACCCCGGCGTTCGGCGCGGGCGAGGTGAGAAATCCGGCCAGGTAGGGCTCGTCGAGAAGCCGGCCGCGGTCGTCACGGAAGACCGGGACGCCGGGCGAGTGGATGACCCGGTCGGTGTAGAACACGTCGCGGTCCTGGCGGTGGTGGGCGTAGAACTCCGGTGCGCGCAGCAGGGTGGAGTACAGGGCGGATGATCTGCACAGCGCCTCCTCCTGGGCCTGGGCGCCGTTGAGGAATCCTCCGCCGGGGTTGCGTGCGGAGGCGAAGGTCAGCACCGCGACCTCCCCGGGCGCCTGCGCCAGCAGGCGGCGGGCCGCGTCCAGGCTGCTCTCGCCGGTGACCGCGATACGGGTGGCGCGGTCGCGGTCGGGCGCGACGGCGACGGGTTCCGGTCCGTGCAGGGTGGTGCCCGCCAGGGCCGCGGCCACTGGCTGCGCGATCGACACGGCGTGGCCGCGCTGGTTCTCGTACCGGCCGCTGTCGGTGATCTCCACCGTGTGGCGGGCGATCCCGCGCAGTCGTGCACTCATGACAGGCATCGTGTGCGCCGCGGGAGGGGTGACGCAATCGGATTTCCGCCCTGAAAGGCGCTCTTGTGCGAGGCGGCGGCAAAGACTTAGGTAGGACGGCATGTGTATGCACACCCGAGGAAGGCGGCCAGGGACCCATGACCACACGTGAGTTGACCGAGACGGCAGCCGACGATCTGCTGCGGGGCATCTGCTTCAAGACGGGCCCCCCGCGCGCCGTCGGGGTGGAGCTGGAATGGCTCGTCCACGATCGGGAACAGCCCGGGCTCCGCGTCCCGCACGACCGTTTGGAAGCCGCCTACGCCGCCTTGCGCACGCTGGGGCTTCGATCGGCGCTCACCGTAGAACCCGGTGGCCAGCTGGAGCTCAGCTCGTTGCCCGCCGCATCCCTCATGGAGTGCGTCTCAGGCGTCTCCGCCGATCTCACCGCGGTGCGCGCCGCACTGCGCGAGCGCGGTCTCGCACTCCTCGGTCTCGGCCACGACCCCTGGCATCCGCCCCGCCGTATCCTGCGCCAGCCGCGCTACGAGGCCATGGAAGCCCATTTGGACCGTACGGGCCCGGCCGGCCGGGCCATGATGTGCTCCTCCGCCTCCGTCCAGGTCTGCCTCGACGCCGGATACGAGGAGCCGGGGCCGCTCGGCTTCGGGCGACGCTGGCTGATGGCCCATCTGCTGGGGGCCGTCCTGGTCGCGGCGTTCGCCAACTCGCCCGTACGGCAGGGACGTTCGACGGGCTGGCGCTCGACCCGTCAGGCCGACTGGACCGACCTCGACCCGGTGTGCGCCCTCGCCCCTCCCCTCGATTCCCCGCCACGCCAGTCGTGGGCGGCACACGTGCTGGACGCCCCGGTCATGTGCGTACGCGCCGCGGCGGGCCCGTGGTCGGCTCCGCCGGGGCTCACCTTCCGGCAGTGGCTGCGCACCGGACTGCCACGGCCGCCCACGCACGCCGATCTCGACTACCACCTGACCACCCTGTTCCCGCCCGTGCGGCCGCGCGGCCATCTGGAACTGCGCATGATCGACGCCCAGCCCGGCGACGACGGGTGGACCGTGCCGCTCGCCGTGACCAGCGCGCTCTTCGACGACCCGGAGGCGGCGGAGGCCGCCTACCGCACCGTGAAACCCCTGGGCGAGCGCGCCGGTTCCCAGCCCGCGCCGCGCAACCCCCTGTGGCGGTCGGCGGCCCGGAACGGGCTCGCCGACCCGGAGCTGCGCGAGGCGGCCGTGGCCTGCTTCACCACGGCGCTCGGCGCGCTCCCCCGGCTCGGCGCCTCCCGGGAACTCCAGGACCGGGTCGCCGCCTTCACCGACCGCTATGTCGTCCGGGGCAGGTGTCCGGCCGACGACACCCCCTCGACCGCCCCACCGAAGGGCCTCCCCCTATGACCGACCCGGAGCTGCTCAGGGAACGCGCCCTGGCAGCGCTCACCGCCGCGCGCGCCCGCACCGGCGTGCTCACCTCCAGTGTCGACGACCGTGAACTGACCGCCCAGCACTCGCCGTTGATGTCGCCGCTCGTCTGGGACCTCGCCCACATAGGCAACCAGGAGGAGCAGTGGCTGCTGCGCGCCGTCGCCGGGCAGGACGCGATCCGCCCCGAGATCGACTCCCTGTACGACGCCTTCGAGCACCCGCGTGCCACCCGTCCCACCCTTCCGCTGCTGGCTCCGGCCGAGGCGCGCCGGTATGCCGCCGATGTGCGGGGCCGCGCACTGGACGTCCTGGAGCGCGCTCCGCTGCGCGGCGGTCCGCTGACCGATGCCGCGTTCGCCTTCGGGATGATCGCCCAGCATGAACAGCAGCACGACGAGACCATGCTGATCACGCACCAGCTGCGCAGGGGGCCCGTCGCGCTCACCGCGCCCGAGCCGCCCGCCGCCACCACCGAGGGGCTTGCGGCCGAAGTCCTGGTGCCCGGTGGGCCGTTCACGATGGGCACCTCCACCGAGCCGTGGGCGCTGGACAACGAACGTCCCGCCCACCTCCGCACGGTGCCCGCTTTCCACCTCGACACGACTCCGGTGACGTGCGGCGCCTACCTCCGCTTCATCGAGGACGGCGGCTACCGGGACGCCCGCTGGTGGGAGCCCGCGGGCTGGGCGATGGTCCGCGAGCACGAGCTGAGCGCTCCGCTGTTCTGGCGCCGCGAGGGCGGCCAGTGGCTGCGCAGGCGGTTCGGGGTGACCGAGCCGGTACCGGCCGGCGAACCGGTGCTGCACGTCAGCTGGTACGAGGCCGACGCGTACGCCCGCTGGGCGGGGCGCCGGCTGCCGACCGAGGCGGAGTGGGAGAAGGCGGCCCGCCACGACCCGGCCACGGGCCGCTCGCGCCGCTACCCCTGGGGGGACGCGGACCCGGCCCCCGCGCACGCCAACCTCGGCCAGCGTCACCTGCGCCCCGCGCCTGCGGGAGCGTACCCGGACGGGCAATCCGCCCTCGGCGTACGGCAGTTGATCGGCGACGTGTGGGAGTGGACGTCGAGCGACTTCCTGCCCTACCCGGGCTTCGTGGCCTTCCCCTACCGCGAGTACTCGGAGGTCTTCTTCGGGCCGGAACACAAGGTGCTGCGCGGCGGGGCGTTCTCCGTGGACGAGGTGGCGTGCCGGGGCACGTTCCGCAACTGGGACCTGCCGGTGCGGCGCCAGATCTTCGCGGGCTTCCGCACCGCCCGGGACGCCACCTGATGTGCCGTCACATCGCTTACGTGGGCGAGACGCTGGCCGTAGGTGAGGTGATCACGGGGCCGGTGCACGGGCTGTACCGGCAGTCGTGGGCGCCGCGCCGCCAGCGCCACGGCACGGTCAACGCCGACGGCTTCGGCGTCGGATGGTACGCCGACGGCGATCCGGTGCCCGCGCGTTACCGGCGCGCCGGACCGATCTGGTCGGACCCGAACGTCGTGGACCTGGCCCGGGTGGTGCGCACCGAAGCGCTGCTCGCGGCGGTGCGCGACGCCACCGAGGCCGGAGCGGACAGTGAGGCGGCGGCCGCTCCGTTTGCCTCGGGGCGGTGGCTGTTCAGCCACAACGGCGCGGTGCGGGACTGGCCGCGCAGCGCGGCAGGCCTTGCCGCGGGACTGCCCGCCCAGTCGCTGCTCGGCCTGGAGGCCCGCTGCGACGCCGCGTTCGTCTGGGCGCTCGTGCTCCACCGGCTGGCCTGCGGCGACGAGCCGGGTGGGGCGATGGCCGACGCGGTAGGCGAGGTGGGGGCCGCCGCCCCGGGATCGCGCCTGAACCTGCTGCTCACCGACGGCGCGACCATCACCGCGACCGCATGGGGCGACACCCTGTGGTACCTGCACACGCCCGGCCGGTCCACGGCCGTGGCCTCCGAGCCGTACGACGACGATCCTCGCTGGCGCGAGGTGCCCGACCGCACGCTGCTCACCGCCGACCGCACCGAAGTCCTGCTCACCCCCCTCAAGGAGTCCCCGTAGTGCGCCCGTTCCAGTTGACCCGCACCCTGCCCGAGGACGCCACCGGGGCCGCTCTGCGCGCCGATGTGCTCCATGGGCTCACCCAAACCCCCAAGTCCCTTCCTCCCAAGTGGTTCTACGATGCCCGCGGCAGCGACCTGTTCGAGGAGATCACCCGGCTGCCGGACTACTACCCGACCCGGGCCGAGCGCGAGATCCTCACCGATCGGGCCGCCGAGATAGCCGCCACGACCGGCGCGCGCACCCTGGTCGAGCTGGGCTCCGGCTCGTCGGAGAAGACCCGGCTCCTCCTTGACGCGCTGCCCGCGCCGCTCACGTACATCCCGGTGGACGTGAGCGAGAGCGCCCTCACCGGCGCGGCCGGTGCCCTGCTCACCGACCGTCCGGACCTGCAAGTCCACGCGCTGATCGCGGACTTCACCCGGGTGCTCGAACTGCCCGAGGCGCCCGGCCCCCGGCTGGTGGCGTTCCTCGGCGGCACCATCGGCAATCTGCTGCCCGCACAGCGCGCCGAATTCCTTGCCTCGGTACGGAAGTTGACGGCGCCCGGCGACTCGCTGCTGATCGGGACCGACCTGGTGAAGGAGGAGTCCGTACTGGTCCGTGCCTACGACGACGCCACGGGAGTGACGGCGGCCTTCAACAAGAACGTGCTCAGCGTCATCGACCGTGAGCTGGGCGCGGACTTCGATCTGGACGACTTCGACCATGTGGCGTTGTGGAACCGCGAGGAGGAGTGGATCGAGATGCGCCTGCGGGCCCGCCGCGAGGTGACCGTGAAGATTCCCGAGCTGGATCTGGCGGTCTCCTTCGCGGCGGGCGAGGAGGTGCGCACCGAGGTGTCCGCCAAGTTCCGCGAGGAGGGCGTACGGGCCGAGCTGAGCGCCGCCGGGTTCGTGCCGTCGCGGTGGTGGACGGATGCCGCCGGGCGCTTCGCCCTGTCTCTGGCCACGGCGGGCTGAACGGCCGGGCGGCCCCCCTCGGCCGGTGCCGAAGGGGGCCGCCCGGGGCCGGTCAGTGGCCTTCCGGCACCCTCTCCAGGACGAACACGGGGATCTCGCGGTCCGTGTTCTTCTGGTATTCGGCGTAGTCGGGGTAGGCCGCGACGGCACGCTCCCACCACTGTGCCTTCTCCTCGCCCGTCACCTCACGGGCCGCCATGTCCTGGCGCACGGCGCCGTCCTGGAGCTCGACGCGGGGGTCGGCGACGACGTTGTAGTACCAGACGGGGTTCTTGGGCGCGCCGCCCATCGAGGCGACCACCGCGTAACGGCCCTCGTGCTCGACGCGCATCAGAGGGGTCTTGCGGATCTTGCCGCTCTTGGCTCCGCGCGTCGTCAGCAGGATGACGGGCATGCCGCGCATCGTCATCCCCTCGGAGCCGCCGGATCGCTCGATCGTCTCGACCTGCTCGCGCGCCTGCTTGCTGGTGCTCGGCTCGTACTCGCCGTCGAGAGGCATGGTGGTTCCTTTCGTCAGTGACTCGCGGGCCGGCCCCTGTTTCGGCCGCCCCCCGGACAACGTCGGTGGCTGCTTCCATCTTCCCCGTGGCGAGCGTTCCGGCCCCGCAAGGCAGCGCCGTACGGATCAGGAAGGCCGAATCCGGACGCTTGTTCGTGCGAGCGGCGGGCAGCTCGACCGGGTGCCTTGTTCCGCGTCGGACGATCTCCCGCAGACTCCCCCGAGGATGTGCCGCCGATGACTCCAGCCGCTTCTCCCACCGCACCTCAGCAGCCGCTCACCGCTCCACGGCGCGCCCGTTCGGCCTGGTCCGGCGTGCTCATCGGGGTGGGCATCGCCGCCTTCGTCGACGAGACGGTCTTCCACCAGCTCCTGCACTGGCACCATTTCTACGACCGTTCGACGCCGGGCGTCGGCCTGGTGTCCGACGGGCTCTTCCACGCCTTCGGGTGGTTCGCCGTGGTCATCGGTCTGTTCATGGTCGCCGATCTGCGCCACCGTGCGGCGCTCGCGGGCCGTGCGCTGGCCGGGGGGATCCTGACCGGCACGGGGGCGTTCCAGCTCTACGACGGCACCGTCCAGCACAAGCTGATGAAGCTGCATCAGATCAGGTACCACGTCGACCTCACTCCGTACGACCTGACCTGGAACATCCTCGCCGTGGTGTTCCTCGTGGCCGGGGTCCTGCTGCTGCGCGCCGCCCGAACGGCCAACTCCGCGCCCGGGCAGCCGACTTGATGATGCATCAGCACATGGCCGGCTCGGCACCCGGCCCGGCCGCCCTCCTCTCGGCCGGCGGCGCGCTGGTCTGCTGCGCGGCGTACCTGTTGGCGTCGGCCCGGCTCCGCCGTCGCGGGGACCACTGGCCACGCGTGCGCGACGTCTGCTTCGCGGTGGGCGCGGCGGCTCTGCTGGCGGCGGCACTCGCGCCCGGGCCCGGCGGCCCGTTCACCGCGCACATGGCGCAGCACCTGGCCACGGGGATGGCGGCCCCGCTGCTGCTCGCCCTGGCCCGCCCGGTCACGCTCGCCCTGCGCTCCGTGCGGGGCGCGGCCCACCGCCGGCTCCTCGCCGTGCTGCATTCGCGTCCGATCGCGCTGGTGGCGAATCCGCCGGTGGCCGCCCTGCTGGACGGGGGCGGACTGTGGCTGCTCTACCGCACCCCCTTGTTCGCCGCCGCCCACGAAAGGCCCTGGCTCTCGGTCCTGGTCCATCTCCATGTCTTCGCCGCCGGGCTGTTGTTCTCGGCCACGGTCTGCGCGCTCGACCCGCTGCCCCACCGCGACGGGACGGTCTTGCGGGCGGCGGCTCTGATCGCCGCGGGCGGCGCGCACTCCGTACTCGCCAAGACCCTGTACGCGACCGCGCCGCCGGGCGCCGGCTTCGCGCCGGGCGATCTCGCGTCCGGCGCCGAGGTCATGTACTACGGCGGCGACCTCGTCGAGATCGCTCTCGCGGTCGTGATCGGGATGCGCTGGTACACGGCCGGCCGACGCCGCCTCGCCCGGGAGGACCGCCGGGCGGCGCGGGCCGGACGGCCGTCCCGGTCAGCCTCGTACGGTCAGTGAGGCCGTGTGGGCGCGGACCTGCTCCGGGGTGAGATAGGCGTCGGTGTACTCGAAGTCCTTCAGCGTGGCGGGCTTTTGCGCCTGGAAGCCGGTGCGGACGAAGTCGTCGCCCGCGACCGCGTTCAGCATCCAGTTGGTCAGGACGCGGGTCTTGGCGACATTGGTGCGCAGTGCCGACCAGTGGTAACCGCGCGCCACGGCCTGGGCGGGCAGGCCGCGCAGTTCGATGCCGAGCGGCTTGGACACGGCGTCACGGCCACCCAGGTCCACGACCAGGCCGAGGTCCTTGTGGACGTAGGGCCGCAGCGGTTCGTTGCGCAGCGAGGCCACGATGTTGTCGGCGACCTTGGGCCCCTGGCGCATGGCGTGCTGCGCGGTCGGCGGGCAGAAGGCCCCGTCGCCCTTGGCGAGGTCGGGCACGGCGGCGGCGTCGCCGAGCGCGAACACGCCGTCCAGTTCCGGCACGGTCATCTCGGGGGTCACCACGAGGCGGCCGCGTTCGGTGTCGGCGTCCAAGGTGCCCACGAGCGGACTCGCGGCGACGCCCGCCGTCCAGATCAGGGTGCGGCAGGGCAGGACACGGCCGTCGGTGAAGGTGACCTTGTCCGCGCCCGCCTCGGCGATGGACACCCCGAGCGAGACCTCGATGCCGCGCTTCTGAAGGATCTCAAGGGCGGCCTTGCCGAGTTTGTCGCCCAGTTCGGGCATGAGCTTGGGCGCGATGTCGATGAGGTGCCACTTGATCTGCCGCGGGTCCAGGCGGGGGTACCGCTTGATCGCGTTCGTGGTGATCCGCTGGAGGCACGCCGCCGTCTCGGTGCCCGCGTAGCCACCTCCCACCACGACGAAGCGCAGCCGGGACGCCCGCTCGTCCTCGTCGCCGCTCGCGTCGGCCAGGTCGAGCTGGGAAATGACGTGGTCACGGATGTACGCGGCCTCCGCGAGCGTCTTCATGCCGCGCGCGTGCTCGACGAGTCCGGGGATGTCGAAGGTGCGGGTCACGCTGCCGGGGGCCATGACGATGTAGTCGTACGGCTGATCGAGTGTTTCGCCGGTGATCTTGCGGATCACGCAGATCTTCGCCTTGGGGTCCACGCCGATGGCGCCGCCCGGAATGATGCGGGTGCGGTGCTTGGCGCTGCGCCGCAGCGACACCGCCACCGACTGCGGGGTCAGGACCCCGGCGGCCACCTGCGGCAGCAGGGGCAGATACAGCTGGTAGGAGAACGGCGTGACCAGCGAGATCTCCGCTTCTCCCGGGGTGAGGCGGCGTTCCAGGCGCCGTACGCATTCGACCCCGGCGAAGCCGGCGCCTACGACGAGAATCCTCGGTCGTGCCACGGTGTGCGTCCTTTCCCTGGGGTCTGCGAACGGGGACGAGAACTGGGCCGTCCACTGCCCGAGTGCCCCTGACCGGCGTTCGTCAACATCTCCATAGTGATCAACGGAGCACCGCCGCACCACCGAATGCCCCCACCCGGGCACATGAAACGGCGCCGTCTCACGGGATGGAATCCGGTGGGACGGCGCCGTTCGGGTGGGCGTGCGTCAGGCGACGGTGCCGCTGTCGCTGATGACGACCTCGGCGCGCGGGGCGCCGCTGCGGGTGCCCAGGGCCTCGATCTTGGTCACGATGTCCTGGCCCTCGACGACCTCGCCGAAGACGACGTGCTTGCCGTCGAGCCAGGGGGTGACGACGGTCGTCACGAAGAACTGGGAGCCGTTGGTGTTCGGGCCGCGGTTGGCCATCGACAGCAGGAACGGCCGGTCGTGCTTGAGCGAGAAGTTCTCGTCGGCGAACGTGGCGCCGAAGATGCTCTTGCCGCCGGTGCCGTTGCCGTCGGTGAAGTCGCCGCCCTGGAGCATGAACTCAGGGATGACGCGGTGGAAGGAGGAACCGGCGTAGCCGTAGCCGTTCTCGCCGGTGGCCAGCTCACGGAAGTTGCGCGCCGTCTCCGGGACGACGTCGTCGAAGAGCCGGAAGACGATGCGGCCGGCCTTCTCGCCGCCGATGGTGATGTCGAAATAAACGTTCTGCATGTCCCCATCCTGACATCAGCTCCCCCATGACGTCATCGCGGCCTCTCCCGGCGGCCCGGTGACGAGGTGACCGGCGCTCTGTGCGTGACACGTCCGGCCCCCGTTCCGAGGGGACAGGAACGTCGTGATCCGGTCTCAGGGAAACAGGAGCATCGCCGTGGTCCGGTCTCCGGGGAACAGGAGCATCGCCGTGGTCCGGTCTCCGGGGAACAGCAGCGTCGCCGTGGTCCGGTCTCCGGGGAACAGCAGCGTCGTAATGTGGTCTCAGGGGAACAGGAGCGTCGTGATGTGGTCTCAGGGGAACAGGAGCGTCGTGATGTGGTCTCAGGGGAACAGGAACGTCGTGATCCGGTCTCAGGGGAACAGGAGCGTCGTGATCCGGTCGGACGCGGCCTTGGCGGTCTTCTTCGGCTCGGCCCCGTTCAGCACGGCCGTCATGTACGGCTTGATGGGGTTGTCCGCCTCGACGGCCGCCCACTGCGGCGAGTTGGGCGTGGCGCGTCCCTGGGCCGCGCCCCTGGCCATGGCCGCGGTGCCCGCCTGACCGGCGACCACGGGGGCGAGGGTGGACTTGTTGGGTACGTAGTTCATGGTCATGGCCAGGTCGGTCTGCCATTTCTCACCGGTCAGCGCGGCGACGACCTGGACCGCCTCGGTGCGGTGCGCGGTCTTGCGCGGGATGATCAGGTCCGAGCCGCCGGTGAAGACCGCGCCCGGCTTGGCGTCGGTGGGTCCCGGGATCGGGAAGTAGCCAAGTTTGCCGGCGAGGTGCGGGTTGGCCTTGAGGATCGCCTTCGCGGCGCCGGGCACCGCGATCATCTGGGCCGTCTTCCCCCGGGCGAAGACCCCGGCCTGCGGCGGGGTCTCCTCGTCCGCGTTCTTCGGGCCGTCGCCGAGCGCCTGGAGCTGCTTGTAGAACTCCATGCCGCGCAGCGCGGCCGGGCTGTCGAGCACGCCCTTCCAGTCGCCGGTGTCCTCCTGGGCGAGCTCGCCGCCCTCGTCCCAGACAAAGCCGGCCAGCGTGTACCAGTCCTGGCCCGCGAGGTAAATCCCTTGATCGGGGCCCTTGTTGAGCTTCGCCGTGTCCGCGAGCCATTCCGCGCGGTCCTTCGGGGGCTTGGTGATCCCGGCGGCACCGAAGAGGTCCGTGTTGTAGATCACGACACGGTTGGCGGCGTACCACGGTATGCCGTACTGCATGCCGTCCACGTTGCCGGGCTGGGCGAGACCGGGGAGCCAGTCGTCGCTGCCCCAGTCGCGCAGCGACTCCAGCGTCATGTCGAGGAGGCCGCCACTCGCCGCGTACTGGGGCACCTGGGTGTTGCCGACCTCGATGACGTCCGGCGCGTCGTTGTTCTCCAGGGCGGCCGCGATCTTCTGGCCGATTCCGGTCCACTCCTGGATCCGGACATCGAGCTCGACCCCCTGGTGCTCCTTCTCGAAGCCCCGCTTGAAGCGCTGCACGAAATCGTCCGACGCACTGTCCTTCATGAGCCAGACGGTGACCTTGGTGGTGCCCCCGCCGAATCCCGGCAGCGCGCCGCAGCCGCCGAGGGTGCAGACCGAGACGAGCGCCAGCGCTACGGAGCATGCGGGAGTACGGCGGATCTTCACGAAAGGTCACCTTCTGCGTGTGGGCAAGCAGTCATGACCCGACGTGGGGCAAGCGCGCTGTGGCTTGTTCGGGTGCCGTTCGTGAGTTTGGTATGGACCAATGAGGTGGTCAAGCCCCGACGGGGAGCGAACTTTTCCGGCCATCGGCGGACGTGGGGGACATGGGCGTGGGCCGACGTCTCGCGGAGCGCCGCCGGGTGGGGCACGGTGGAGTAACGCGACGAGAGGAGAGCACCTCCATGTCCAACCACACGTACCGCGTCAGCGAGATCGTCGGCACCTCCCACGAGGGTGTGGACCAGGCCATCCGCAACGGGGTCACCCGCGCGGCCCAGACTCTGCGCAATCTGGACTGGTTCGAGGTGACGCAAGTGCGCGGCCACATCGAGAACGGCGTGATCGAGCACTACCAGGTGGGTCTCAAGGTCGGCTTCCGCCTGGACGACGACGCGGAGGTCTGACGCGGGGCCGCGGTCGCTCGCCTTCGGAGCCAGGACTCACCCTCGACCTGAGCTTGAGATGCGGGCGCCGGGTCGCCGAGCCGTCGGGTCACCGAGCTGTCGGGTCACCGAGGCCGGAGGGTCGCCGGGGCCGCCGGGCTGTCGGGCCATCGGGGCCGCGTCGGGCCATCGGGCTGTCGGGCCATCGGGGCCGCCGGGGTCACCGGCGCCTCCGGGTCCTCGGGGCCGTAGGGCTTTCGGGTCGCCGGGGTCGGGTCGCCGAGGCCCCGCCCCGTCACCGGGCCCCGCGCGTCCCCGCAGCCGGGCCTCAGGTGCGGCCCTCGCGCTCCTGGGCGTCCTTGAGCGCGGGGCCCGCGTCGCCCCACCGGGCCCGTACGACTCGGAAGCCCGCCTGCTCGGCGGCGTCGCAGACCAGCTCGTCGTCGTCGACCAGCATGCGGATCTCGCGGCCGCGGCCGAGTTTGCGCAGGAGCTCCAGCTTGGTGGCCCGGGCCGGCCGCCGGTCGTCGTTGCGCCGCATGTGCAGCGCGCCCGTCGGAAGGCCCTGCTCGTCGAGCCAGTCCACGGTGTCCTTGCGGCACCGCTCGGGCCGCCCGGTGAGGTAGACGACCTCGCACTCCTCGGCCGCCTCCTGGCACAGCGCCACGCCCTCGGCGAGCGGCGGGTCGGCCGGGGCCGCGGCGAAGAACGCGTCCCAGTCACGGGGCTTGCGGTCGAGGAAGCGCTGGCGGTGGGAGCTGTCCGCGAGCGTGCCGTCGAGGTCGAAGACGGCCAGGGGCCTGCTGGTGTCGGTCACGCCTCCAGGCTAGGGCCGCGGCGCGGAGGGTCGGGACGCACGGTGTGGAGGCGCGGGACGCGGCGCGGAGGCCGGGACCGCGGCGCGGAGGCTCGGGACGCACGGTGCGGAGGCTCGGCCGCGCCGCCGAGGCCAGGACCGCGGTGCGGAGGCTCGGGACTCGGCGCGGAGGCCAGGACCCCGGCGCGGAGGCTCGGGACGCACGGTGCGGAGGCTCGGACCGCACGGCGCCCCCGGGCCCGGGAGCGCGGCCTGTAAGCCTAGGAGCCCGGGAGCCCGGGAATCATGGCGCGGCGCGGGTGTTGAACCCTGTGTGAGTTCAGTGATCGCGAACACCCGTTTCTCCGTACTCGACCGCTCCCGCGTCCGCGCCGGGCACGACGGGCCGCAGGCCCTGCGGGACACCGTGGCCTTCGCCCGGGAGGCCGAGCGGCTCGGTTACCACCGCTTCTGGGTCTCGGAGCACCATTCGGTTCCGGGCGTCGCGGGCTCCGCGCCCGCCGTGCTCGCCGCGGCGGTGGCCTCGGTCACCTCGACGATCCGGGTCGGCACCGGTGGCGTGATGCTGCCCAACCACCAACCCCTGGTCGTGGCCGAGCAGTTCGGGGTCCTGGAGTCGCTGTTCCCCGGGCGGATCGACATGGGGCTCGGCCGCTCGGTCGGCTTCACCGACGGGATACGCAGGGCGCTCGGCCGCGACAAGGAGGACGCCGACGGTTTCGGCGCGCAGCTGGCCGAACTGCTCGGCTACTTCGACGGAACCCAGCGGGCCCATCCCCAGGTCCACGCCCGGCCCGCCGAGGGCCTGGCCGTGCCCGCCTTCGTACTGGCCACGGGCCGGGGCGCCCGCGTCGCCGCGGAGGCCGGGCTCCCCCTGGTGATCGCCGACGTACGGGGCGAGGACGCGATGCTGCGTGCCATCGACGACTACCGCGACGCCTTCCGTCCCTCGGGCCGCTCCGAGGACCCGTACGTCGTGGTGTCGGGCACGGTCGCCGTCGCCGGCACCACCGAGGAGGCTCGCCGGATCCTGCTCCCGGAGGCCTGGTCCACGGCGTTCTCCCGCACCCGCGGCGAGTTCCCGCCGTTGTCCGCACCGGACGAGGTCGTCGAGCAGGCCATGACCGAACGCGAGCGGGCCCTGTTCGACGAAGCCCTGCGCGGCCAGGTGTACGGGACCGAGGAGGAGGTGGCCGACGCGCTCGGCAAGCTCCTGGGGCGCAGTGGCGCGCAGGAATTCCTCGTCACGACGAGCACGTACGACCGCGAGGCGCTGCTCGACTCCTACCGTCGGCTGGCCCGGCTCGCGGGACTGACCACACCGGCGACGCCCTGACCCGATGACGCGCCCAGGCACCGCCCGGCCCAACCCAACGCTGCCGCACGGCACAACCCCGGCACAGCCGGCCCAACCCCGCCGCACGACACAACCCAGCCCGACCCAGCCCAACCCGCCCCGGCCCGGCCCGGCCCGGCCCGACCCGACCCGACCCAGCCCAACCCAGCCCAACCCTGCGACGCCGAACGACCGGCACGGCGGCGCCGCACGGCACGGGTGAAGATCGCGAGACCGCGCCCGCCCGTAGGATTCCGGTATGCAAAGCCCCTCTGACCCGTTCGTCCGTGTCCGTGGCGCCCGCGAGCACAATCTGCGCGGGGTGGACGTCGACGTTCCGCGTGACTGTCTCGCCGTGTTCACCGGCGTGTCCGGGTCGGGGAAGTCCTCGCTCGCCTTCGGCACGATCTACGCCGAGGCGCAGCGCCGTTACTTCGAGTCGGTGGCGCCGTACGCGCGCCGGCTGATCCACCAGGTGGGCGCGCCCGCCGTCGGTGAGATCTCGGGGCTGCCGCCCGCGGTCTCCCTCGAACAGCGCCGCTCGGCACCCTCCTCGCGCTCCTCCGTCGGTACGGTGACCACGCTCTCCAACTCGCTGCGGATGCTCTTCTCGCGGGCCGGCGACTACCCGGCGGGCGCCGGCCGCCTCGATTCGGACTCCTTCTCGCCCAACACGGCCGTCGGGGCCTGCCCCGAGTGCCAGGGGCTCGGCCGTGTCCACCGCACCAGCGAGGACCTGCTCGTCCCCGATCCCTCGCTCTCGATCCGCGAGGGCGCGATCGCCGCGTGGCCGGGCGCCTGGCAGGGCAAGAACCTCCGCGACGTACTGGACGCGCTCGGCCACGACGTGGACCGGCCCTGGCGCGAGCTCGCCCAGGAGGACCGGGACTGGATCCTGTTCACCGACGAGCGGCCGGTGGTGACGGTGCATCCGGTACGTGATGCCGACCGCATCCAACGCCCTTACCAGGGAACGTACTTCAGCGCCCGCCACTATGTGATGAAGACGTTCGCCGAGAGCAAGAGCCAGACCCTGCGGGCGAAGGCCGAGCGGTTCCTGACCGCGGCCGACTGTCCGGTCTGCGGCGGCAGCCGACTGCGTCCCGAGGCGCTGGCCGTCACCGTCGCGGGCCACACCATCGCCGAGCTGGTGGCCCTTCCGCTGACCGCTCTGGCCGGTCTGCTGCGCGACACCGAGGGCGGCCCCACCACCGCCGCCCTCACCGCCGATCTGCTGTCCCGCATCGGCCCGGTCGTCGAACTCGGCCTCGGCTATCTGAGCCTTGACCGGACGGCGCCCACGCTCTCGGCGGGCGAGTTGCAGCGCCTGCGGCTCGCCACCCAGCTGCGCTCCGGGCTCTTCGGCGTGGTGTACGTCCTCGACGAGCCGTCGGCGGGGCTGCACCCGGCCGACACCGAGGCGCTGCTCGCGGTCCTTGGCCGGCTGAAGGCCGCGGGCAATTCGGTGTTCGTGGTCGAGCACCATCTCGATGTCATGCGGCACGCGGACTGGCTGGTCGACGTGGGCCCGCTGGCCGGCGAGCACGGCGGCCGGGTGCTGCACAGCGGGCCGCCGGACGGGCTCGCCCAGGTCGAGGAGTCGGCGACGCGCCGCTTCCTCTTCGACCGCGCCCCGGCGCCGCGCCGTGCCGTCCGCGAGCCACGCGCCTGGCTGGAGCTGAAGGGCGTCACCCGGCACAATCTGCGCGGCGTCGACGCGGCGTTCCCACTCGGTGTGTTCACGGCCGTCACCGGGGTGTCGGGCTCCGGAAAGTCCACCCTCGTCGACGAACTGAGCGACCAACTCCCGGGCGTGGGGCGCCTGGTGAGGGTCGATCAGAAGCCCATCGGCCGTACGCCCCGCTCCAACCTGGCCACGTACACCGGCCTCTTCGACGTCGTGCGGAGGCTCTTCACCGACACCGAAGCGGCGCGGGCGCGTGGCTACAAGGCGGGCAGGTTCTCCTTCAATGTGGCGGGCGGACGGTGCGAGACGTGCCAGGGCGAGGGATTCGTGTCGGTGGAGCTGCTGTTCCTGCCCAGCACGTACACGCCCTGTCCGGACTGCCACGGCGCGCGCTACAACCCCGAGACGCTCGAAGTGACCCATCGAGGACGCACCATCGCCGAAGTGCTCGACCTGACGGTGGAGGCCGCGGCGGACCTCTTCGCCGACACCCCCGCCGCCGCGCGCAGCCTGAACACCCTGCTCGACGTCGGCCTCGGCTACCTGCGCCTGGGCCAGCCGGCCACGGAACTCTCCGGCGGCGAGGCGCAACGCATCAAGCTGGCAACGGAGTTGCAGCGCACCCATCGCGATCACACGCTGTACATCCTGGACGAACCGACCACGGGCCTGCATCCGGCCGACGTCGAAGTCCTGCTGCGCCAACTCCACGGCCTGGTGGACGCAGGGCACTCGGTGATCGTCGTCGAGCACGACATGAGCGTGGTGGCGGGCGCCGACTGGATGCTCGACCTCGGCCCCGGCGGCGGTGACGAGGGCGGCCGCGTCGTGGCCGCGGGTCCCCCGGGCGACGTGGCCGCCTCAGGCCTCGGCCGCACCGCGCCCTACCTGTCGAGGGCGCTGGCCGGGGACCCCGCGGCCGGCTAGGACGCGTACCGGAAGTGGATCTCCGGCATGGAATGATCATGCTCCATGGCGCGCGGAGACCTGGCGGCACACAGGGGACCCGGCTGGAACCGGCTGGACCCGGCTGGAGCCGTCGGTGGACTCCACCGTAGACCGGCCCCGCGGGCACGCCGCCGGGGCCCGTAAAAATGGTCGTCACCCCGGGCCGGTGGACAGGGCCGTCGCGACGAAATACGACAGGCTCGCGCTCCGCCACGAAGCCACCCCGACCGTCGCGACCATCACCGAGTGGCTGTGACCAAGCGGCTCAAGACGGGGAGCACACCCCGTAGATCGCCATCGTCCACCGTGGCGGTCGCCGCCACCCGCGCTCCTGCCGAGGCATTGAACGCCACGCTCAGCCCGACGGATGCGAACAACGGCAGGTCGGAACGGCTGTCTCCGACCGCCCCGCACGAGTGAGGAGCCAACCCCAGCTCTCGGGCCTGCGCGAGGGCGAAATCTCGTTTGTCGTACTCGTCGAAGTGGCAGGCGACCCGGCCCGTGAACCGGAGGGTCGCCAGCACGGGCACCAGCCCGTTCTGCCGGCACCAGGCCACGGTCTCCGTGATGCCCGGGACCAAGGGAAGCCCGTCGAGCCAGCCGAAGACCCGCTCCTCGGGCACGCCCGCCTAGGGGGTGTCTGGTGGATCAGGGTCGGTCAGGGTGCGGCGCCTGGTGCGGTGCATCGCAAGGCGCCGGAACGTCGTGATAGCGGAGCTAT
>NZ_JBICXU010000024.1:16220-118026 GCF_043200435.1 Streptomyces sp. NPDC048416 | reverse complement strand
GTTCCCACTCGGCATCGCTCAGACCATCCCGCCCCATGCCCACATCAACGACCTCGACGCGGAGTAGTCACATGATCGGCCGGACAAGCCCTAGGGGGCGCTCTTCCTGGTGTGGGCCGTGCAGGCCAGGCACGGTAGTGGGGCGGTGGCCGCAAGCTGAAGGTAGTCTCAACTTCACTGTCCCCAACGTGCCCACAACATGATGGATACCTCGACTCAGAAAGGTGCGAGCACCGTGCCCGAGGCACCCCAGCGGCCGCCGCTGCGCGCCGACGCCCGCCGCAACGTCGAGAAGCTGCGCAAGGCCGCCGCTGACGCCTTCACCGAGCACGGGCTCGACACGCCGCTGGAGACGATCGCGAAGCTGGCGGGGGTGAGCGTCGGCACGATCTACAACCGCTTCGGGAGCCGTGACGCGCTGCTGGACCAGGTCGTCAACGAACTCGCCGACCGGCAGGTGCGCGCGGCGATGGCCATCGCGGACGGCACGGCGGGCAGCGCCTGGGACAGGCTGATGGCCTACGTCGAGGCCATCTGCCAGGCACAGGCCGACGACCCGGCGTTCAACGACGCGTTCTCCCGCCGCTACCCCAACGCCCCGGCCCTCAAGGCCGTCTGCGACAGGTCCCTGGCCTTCGCCACCGATCTGGCCGCCGCCGCCCGCGCCGAAGGGGCCCTGCGCGCGGACGCCCAGATGGGCGACATCACTCGCTTCTTCCAGGTCAACGGTGACCTCGTGCGGGCCGGCGACGACGCCGGCCGCCGCCGCGTCCTCGCCCTGCTCTTCGAGGGCCTGCGCGCGCGCACCGGAAGTCGCCCGCTGCCCCGCTGAACACAGCCGGGAACGACGACGGTGCCGACCCCGCCGAGGCGGGACCGACACCGTTGTCGCGCGCGACTACGCGGCGCGAGCCGCCTTCTCTGCTGCCTCGAACGCCTCGGCCAGCGACCGCTCGCCGAGCGGGACCAGGTGCTCCAGGGCCGGGATGTGCGCGGCCAGCGTCAGGTCCGCGACGATGAACGTCGCCTCCATCTCGAAGATCACCGACAGCACCGACTCCAGGTAGTTCAGCACGTGCTCGTGCGGTGCCCGGGGCGTGCCGGGGGCATACGAGCCGCCGCGGCTGGTCACGACCGTCACCGGCGTGCCCTTGACCCTCGACTCCGGCGAACCTGCGGTGCGGCCCATCAGGATCACCTGGTCCAGCCACGCCTTGAGGCTGGAGGGCACCGAGAAGTTGTACATCGGCGCGCCGATGACCACCGCGTCGGCCGCCTCCAGCTCCGCTATCAGGGTCAGGCGTTCGGCGAAAGCCCGAGCCTGCTCCTCGGTGTGCTCCGCCGGATCGAGCAACCCGGCCGTGTGGGCGTCCGCAGTGATGTGCGGGACCGGCTCGGCGGCCAGGTCCCGGTAGATCACCTCGCCACCCGGGTGCGCTTCCAGCCACGTACGACGGTAGGCCTCGGTGACAGCCCGAGAAGTGGACGCCTGGCCCGCAAACGCGGACGAGTCGATGTGCAGCAGTGTCGCCATGATGCAACTCCGAAAAGGGCAGAGGGCGTGCGCACCCTCCCGCCGCGAGGCGGGGAGACGGTCGCACCAGATAACTTGAACCTACCATCAAGTTCAGCTGCAAGTTGAGGACAGCCTCAAGTTTCCGTCGATACACGGAGCCTGCGAGGGAGAGATGCCCGATCAACAAGCGGCTCTGCACGGCATATTGACTGCCTGAAGCGCCACCCGAAGTGAAGCCCGCCAACGCCCCCCACCCCAGCACCGGCGTCACGAACGGGGAACTCGATGGCGTCACGAGCCAGGAACTCGATCCGGCCGACACCGCCGCATGTAAGCGGTCGGCCGGCGCCCTGTGTGCCGGCGGGAACGATCAGGTGCGACAGCACCGAAGGGTGTCGCCGTCGGTGAGGTGCGCCCAGATGGAGGCCGAGGCGCTGCCGCGCAGGCGCGCATCGCGTCTGAACGGGTGTTGGGCAGTGGCTCCCTTGGTCCGCTGAGCGGTGGCTTCGTATTCGCGCCGCAGGCTGTGGCGTCATGGGGTGGCGGGGCCGAGGTCGCGCACGGCATCGAATCCGGCCTTGCGGTTGAGGTTGCCCGTGATGCGCGCGATCGTGGTCCGGGGAAGCAGGCGTGACGCCCAGGTTCCGGCGCGGTTGGAAGCGCGTCCGGGGAAGGAGATGGACCGGCCGCGTGCGCAGTCGTCGAGTGTGCTGGCGGCTACATCGGCGGGGGTGTCCGTGGTCTTCGGGTCCATGGACGCGGTCGTTCCGTCGAAGAATCCGGTGTCGAGGGCTCCCGGGTGGGCCGCCATCACGCGCACGCCAGTACCTCGGACCTCCTCGGCGTGCGCTTCGGTGAACGAGAGCACGATTGCTTTGGTGGCGGCGTAACTGGCCTGGTATGTCATGGGCTGGAAGGCGGCGTCGAGGCGACGTTGACGATGCCCCCGCGGCCACGTTCGACCATGCCGGCGCCCAGAAGGTGTACCAGGCCGATCAGCGCGGTGACGTTCACATCGACGGACTGAAGGGTGGGGTCGAGGGGGCGGCCGAAAAAGGAGCCCCACCGACCCCATCCCGGCCTTGTTGACCAGGAGGCCCACGTCCAGGCCGAGTTCCTCGATGGCCACGACCACCGCCTGCGGGGACCGCCGGTCCGACAGGTCCGCGGCGATCACATCGACGCGGAGGGAATACGCCTTCCGGATCTGCCCGGCCAGGGCGTGGAGTGCGTCGGCCTAACGGGCGACAAGGATGAGGTGTGCGCCCCGGGAGGCGAGTTCCCGTAACACGACCTAGCGGCCCAGTTCGACCGCGCGGAGGAGGTCGCGGGCGTAGGCTTCCGGCTGTTTCCATGCCGCGAAGTGGCCCCCGGCCGGGTGTTCCACGTACTCGCGCACGTTCAAGAACGCTTCCGCGTAGCTTCGTGGCTCCGGCTTGATGTCGTCCGAAAAAATCGACAGCACCGTCGGCGTCTCGATCCGGTCCGGGAGGGTGACCGGTTCGGTGTATGTCGCGAACGAGGTGCCGATCGTGCCCGTGACCCAGTACGCAGTGATCCAGGTCAGCAACTCGTCCAGGGTGAACGCCGGTGCACCCGACCAGGACTCCAGTTTCTCACCGAGCCACGCCGCAAGGCCGGCCGGTGAGTCGCCGAGAGCCACGGCGAGGGTGTTCGGCCGCGTGGACTGCTCGGCGATGTAACCGCCCTCGCTCCGGAACCACTGTGCCGCCCGGCTCAGATACGCAACGGCGTCGGGGGCGAGCGTCGTCGGGTCTGCCGTCAGCGCCCGCTGTGGGGCGACGTTCGTGAGGTGCAGGGCCGCCACCCGGTCCGGGTGCCGGCCCGCGAGGACTTCCGCGACCGTGCCACCCACATCACCGCCCGACAGCGTGTAGCGCGAGTAGCCGAGTTCGGCCAGACCGGCCGCGACCATCTCCGCGATCCGGCCGGCCGACATCCCGGACGCGGAGAGCGGGGCTGCGAACGGGAAGCCCGGCAGCGCCGGGACCACCACGTGCACGTCCGTGAGCAGCGGCAGGACACGTTCGAACCGCAGCACCGAATCCGGCCAGCCGTGCAGGAGCACGACGACCGGGGCACCGGGATTTACCGACCGCTGGTGGATCACCCGCAGGTCGGTGCCCATCGTGACCCAGGGGAGCCCATGGATGCGGCGCTCGTGCCCGTCCCAATCGTAGTCGCCGGCCCAGTGCGCGAGCAGCTCGTCGAGCCGGGCGCCGGTGATTCCGCGCGTTTCGTCGGCGCCCCAGGGAGTCGCGACCCGCCGGGTGCGCCGCAGTCGGTCCCGCAGTTCGTCCATCATGTGTACGACGATACACATGATGTGTATCGTCGTACACATGACTTCGCGTAACGCCGCCGCCACCCGTCAGCGGATCCTTGAGCAGGCCCGGCGCCAGTTCGCCCGTCACGGCTACACGGCGATCACGGTCAAGGGCGTGGCCGACGCGGCCGGGGTGTCACCCAACCTCATCACGCGCTATTTCGGTGGTAAGGAAGGCCTGTTCGTCGCCGCGACCCAGGTGGAGATCCCGGTAGAGGACTCCTTCGGCGGCGACCGGTCCGAGCTGGGTGCGAGGCTCGCGGCGAGCATCGTCCGGCGATGGTCCGGCGACCGGGAGGAGGACCCGCTGCTGGTGCTGCAACGCGCGTCGGGCGAACGACCGGAGGCGGCGGAAGCCCTCGCTGCCTTCCTCGACACGAACTCGCTGGAGCCGTTGCACCGTTACCTGCGCGAGAGCGGCCTCGACGAGGCGGAGGCCCGCCGCCGCGCCGCCGCGATCGACGCCTTCGTGCTCGGTGTCTCGACCCGCCGTCGCGTGCTGCGGTCCGAGCTCGGCAACCCCGCTGAACTCGAAGCCTGGCTGAGCACGGTGATCCAGCTCCTCGCCGACGGCTGACTTTGTCACCGACCGGGGCAAGACGTTGCTCGACCGCCGCCTGTATCTCGCGACGTCCTGGACGGATGGCCGCGATCAGTGTCACAGGGCCCCGGCATCGACGGACCGCGGTGCGTCGGAAACAGGCGTTCTGCACAGGTACAAGGAGACCCCTGGGACAGTGAAGGGGTGGCACAGGCTGCGACACGAGGCCGACGCCGCCGAAGGCTCCCTGCGATGCGCTCTCACGGGCCGGGGCCCGACGGCGACATGGGAGCGCAGGCGCTCAAAGCACCCGACGTCGACTGCGCGGTGATCAATACCTGCTGCTCGGTCCGCGACCCCAACAGCACATCCACAGCCGTCATCACCGACTGCGGTGCTGCGGCGTGAGCGAGTCCGCGCCCCCACTGATCCATCGCCGAGCCGGAAACGGCCCGGCCGATCAGCCATGCCGGGCTCCAACTGAAGACCCCTCCGGTGCCCGAGCGCCGGATTCGTGTCCAACAGCCCCTTGAACGGCCCGTACAAGCCCACATGCAAGGCGCTGTTCGGATTGGACGTCGGCATCACGGAACCCTGCCACCTTCGAGGCGGTGCACACCGTGCGGACGGAGCCGTCGAGCATCGCCGTTGGCGAAGCCACGCCCGCGTCGGCCTCGGCCTCGGCATACTGAACAGCCATAGCGGCCATCAGTTGGAACGGCGCCGCACCTCTACGCTGCCGTCGGCCGTGCGCAGCCCGCACTGGCCGTCGCCCGTGCGGCCGCTCGGGGTCCATACGGTCCGACTTCTGGTCGCCGTCGGCCGACGGACCGCCTCGTAACACCGCAATGGGCGCTGTTGTGGGTACGGTCGACGCCGCACCTCGTCGGCCTGGCCTGCCGTCCGATCAGCACGCGGCGGTCGTGCACGCGATCTTCGGTGATGCGGGGACCGGTCACTGCCGCGACCGACGCACTGTCAGGCCTGATCCTCCTCAAGATTGGTGACCAGCCTTCTCAACAGGGCCACCAGGAGATCGACTTCTTCTGCGCTGAAGCCCCGCAAGGCCTGATCGTTGGTCTCGAACAGTGCCGACTGCACCCGTGTGAGCTTTGCCAGTCCTGTCTCGCTCAGCGAGATCAGGCTGACTCGTCGATCATGCGGGTCGGGGGTGCGCCGAACGAGACCGTCGCGCTCCATTCGGGCGAGGAGTTGAGCCATGGACGGCTGCTCGATCCGGGCCAGTACCGCCAGTTCCTTCTGGGAGAGCGCGTCGGTCTTGCTGAGCGCCGCAAGCACGGGCATCTGCGCGAACGTCAGCCCCAGCGGACGCAGTCGCCGGTCGTTGATCCGGGACAGCGAACGCGAGGCGATGTTGATCAACGCGGCGGGGGCGGAACCGAATTCTGAGTGCTTCACCCGCCAACTATATAGGCTCCTATTGACTGACTGGATGCGTGGCCATATGGTCCGATACATAGGATCCTATGCAGTCCCGCTTCAGCGGCCGTCAGCGGCCGCCAAAAGAGGAGATATTCGTGATCATTCGCAACGTGACTGCCATCGACGGACAGGGGTCCACCCCGATCGCCGACGCCGAAGTGGTGGTAACCGACGGACGGTTCAGCGCCATCCGGTCGGCCGCCGACGCGCCGGCGGCGGCCGATGGCACGTCCGTGCTCGACGCGCGAGGCGGCTACCTGGTGCCGGGCCTGTGGGAGAGTCACACTCATCTGGGCGGATTCGCCTACTCCAAGCCCGAGAACGAGCGGGCGAAGTACATTTCCCAGCTGCTCACCGACTTCCTGAGCGCCGGAGTGACCAGCGTCGTCGACCTCGGCGGTCCCCTGGAGCTTGAGCTGGCCGCCCGCGAGTATCGCGCCAAGGCCACCGATGCCGCGGCCGGACTGTTCTTCGCCGGTCCGGTATTCACCGGCATCCAGGGCTGGCCGGTCCTGGACGATCCGGCGCGCGCACCCATCGCCTACCAGACCGATAACGCCGACGTCGCCCATCGTCAGGCACTGGAGCTGGCCGATCAGGTCGACTTCATCAAGTGCATCTACGACGGCGAGCCCGGCGCTCCGGACAAGCTGCCCCTCGACGCGCTCAAAGCCATCGTCGCGGCCGCGCACGAGAAGGGCAAGAAAGTGCTCGTGCATGTCCACGAACGCATCGATCTGGAGGAGGCGGTGGCATCCGGCGCGGACGGCATCGAGCACGCTTTCCAACCGCAGAACCCCGGCAGTACCGCGGAGGCTCGCGACATCGCCGCACTCCTGTCGGAGACCAACACCTATTACTGCCCCACCCTGGTCACCTGGGAGCAGATCGCGCACAATGGCGATGCCGCCTATCTGCAGCGGTTGGTCGATGACGGTCACGCCACCCTCAACGACATCCCGCAGATCACCAGCCGCCCGATCTACGGACGCGAGTTCCCCCGGCACTCCCCCCAGGACTCCCACATCCGTTTCGACTACGCAATGCACACGCTGGCACTGATGCACGACGCGGGAGTGAAGATCACCGCGGGCAGCGACGTTGCCATACTGATGCCCACGCCCCCCGCCGCCCTGCTGCGAGAGCTGTATCTGCTGGCAAAAGCAGGCCTGCCGCTGCCCGCAGTCCTGGCTGCCGGCACCCGGCATTCAGCCGAGAAAACCGGCCAAGAGGCAACGAACCCCGCAATGATCACGGTCGGCGCCCCTGCCGACGCGCTGTTGCTCGATGCCAATCCCTACACCGACATCGCGCACCTGACCGACCGTTCCCACCACATCGGAACCATGCGGTCTGGCCGGCCAAGCTGGGACGCGAGTCACCCGCAAACCTGACGCAGCCGAACCCGGGTTCCGCGCACGAACCGCACCACGGGGTGTTGTCCAGGCGCGCAGTCCCGTCGCCCAGATCCTTGGCCCAGAGGCTTTCTGTGATGCAGCTACGCCCAGTAATGGACCGGCGCTGGGATCCTCCCGATCCTTGAATCAGAACGGCGGTTCTTCGGCGTAACCACCCGCCCAGGAATCGCGTTCGGCTATGCGACGGGCCCGAGGTTCGCGGGCGGTCAGGTCATCCGCGTTCTCCAGGTCACTCGTGTCATGCCCCCACGCTTTCAGCGCGTCGAAGGCACGGTCGCGCTTGTAGTGGTCGGTGCTGGTGGCCAGCAGAGCGCGGGCTCGGTCGGTCAGCTCTCCTCGGTGCAGAGCGAGAGCGGGGTGCTCCACCAAGGGGATGGCGGCAATGACGGCTGCGGCGCGTACCTCCGCGTCGTCGTTGCCGAGGAGAGACTGGACAGCGGAGTAGAGCAGTGGACGCAGGTTACGAAACGCTCGCAGCTCCGGGTAGTCGTCGAGAAAGTCTTTGCCGCAGTGGCGTTCGCCAGCGGCCACGTTCTCGTCGTCGGCGTCGTAGGCGGTGCTGCTGAGCCAGTCCAGGAGTGCCACGCGGGTGGGACGACGCGGTGCCCGGTTCGCTTCCTGGCCGTAGTCGCCTGTCGCGGTGGCTGGATGGTTGAGAATGGCTGCCACGTACAGCGCTACGGGCACGGTGGCTTCGTAGATGCTGTTCTGATGGGTCACTGCTCCGAGGGCGTCGACGACGGCCGCAGCTCTGATGCCCGGATCGGGATCCAGGAGGCGTGCCAGCGCCGCCGGAAGGGTCTCGCCTGTCCCGCACGGGGTGGCCAGTGATGCCCAGTCCGTTTCGTCCAGGAACGTTTGGTGATGCGGGAGCTCGTCCGGCAAGGCAGCGTCGGTTTGGCTGGGGCTGTCGGTCACAGGCCGAAGCTATAGCGTTTCGAGTGAGCGGTGTACTTGTGGTTGTCACAGCCCGCTCGATGCGAGCCCCCCACGCGCGTCCGCGTGCCCTGTGGTCACGTCAGCAGCACGCGCTTGCGTAGAGGTTGAAATCCTGCGCGGCCGAACAGCGGCCGAGCATCTGGCGTTTGAGCATCTTGACCCGGTTGACATGACCTTCAACGATGCCGGAGCTCCAGGGCAGGGTGAGACCGGCGATGACGGCGTCCCGGTCGCGGTCCATTCCAGCGGCGAGGGTGTGGAGGCTGGGCAGGTCGTCCTGAGGACCGCGTTGAGCCATTCCGGGAGGCGCTCGCCCTGGCGCTCGGTGAGCATGACGGCGAAGGAGCGCACCTGCCGGGTCAGGGCGTCGAGTTCGGGGCTGTGGGCCAGGACGGTCTTGAGCTGGAGCTGTTCGGCCTCCGACAGCGTCGTGGGCCGCCGGAGGATCCAGCCAGCGACGGTGCGGGGCGACGGCGGCTGCGCGGTCACGGGCCGCGGTGAGGTCCGCTTCTGCCGCAGATAGGCGCGGGGGCGCTGGTAGCTGCCTTTGTAGCCGAGCGGGACGATCTCCTCCCAGAACTTCCAGACTTCCAGGCGTTGGTGCAGCCCTCACGCCAGCGGTCGTCCAGGTAGGGCCTGTACTCGTCCAGGACGGACGGGCGGCCCTGCCACTGGCCCCGAAAGACTCCTCCGGACTCGCGGCGTCGGCCAGGGACTTGACCGTGCGCCGGTCATGCCGAGCTGCCGCTGGACGGCGCGCCGACTGTGCCCCGCGGCCAACAGGGCGTGCACCTCGGTGTGCCGGGCCCGAGCCCGGTCGGCGAACCGGTGGCTTGTCGGCCAGGGCTGATTTACGTTCTCCTCGCGGTCTGCGGAATCAACGTCAACGGCCTGACTGAACAGTGGAGTTGTGACATGCAGACACTGCCGGTGGCGAGCGACGGCCCGCTCGGTCGCTTCGCTGAGGTTGTGCCACAGGTGCCAGCGGTCCGCGACCTGGACTGCCTGCGGTGCACCGGCGGTGGCGCCCTCGGCGAAGAACAGTGCGCGGTCGCGGCAGACGACCTCGACGCCCGGCCGCTCGGCCGGCCAGCCCGCCAGGCTGGACGCCTCCCGGCCGGGCAGCAGGTCCACCGGCCGGCGGGTCTCAGCGTCGACCAACACCGTCCCACAGGCGCGGCCCTTGCGCGTCGCGTACTCGTCGACGCCGACCACCGGCGGGGCCGGCGGCTGTGGATCGGGAAGCGGGTGCGCGTCGTCCAGCACGCCTCTCACCTGGTGGTCTACGACCAGAACGTCGAGGTGGCCCGGTACGAGAGGCTGATCGCGAAGGGCAGCTGCCGCCTGAACCTGGACCACTACCTCAAAGCCCTCATCCGCAAGCCGGGCGCCTTCCCCGGCGCCACGGCGCTGGAACAGACACGATCGGCGGGCCAGTGCACCACCGTCCAGTCCATGACGCCTGGTGGGCACAGGCCCGCAAGATCCACGGAGAACGGGACGGCACCCGGGCGTTGATCGAGGTCCTGCTGTTGGACCGGCACCTCGCCCACGAGCACGTCGTCGCAGGCCTGGCCACCGCGCTGCGAGCCGGAGCCCTGACCGCCGACGCAGTCACCCTCGAAGCCCGAAAGGCCGTCCAGTCCGAGGACGAGCTGACCATCGGCGCATCCGTCCCCGGGGTTCCCGGGCAGCCGCCGGCCACCGTGACCTCGCTGCACGAGTGGCGGACCGCGCACCTGCCGCCGGGCACCCGGCCGCTGCCGTCGGTGACCCCCTACGACCAACTGCTCCGAAGCCGTCGCACCAGCGGCAGCGACCACCGTGAGGGAGAAGCACAGTGACTACCCTGCCCCGCAAGCGAGGCTTGACCGAGCAGGCAGCCGACGCCGCGATCGACACTGCCTGCCGCCTGCTGCGGCTTCCGTCGATCCGCAACGAGTTCAGCGAGATCGCCGACCGGGCGGTCAAGGACCAGATGACCTACCGGGGTTCCTCGCCGAGCTGCTGATGACCGAGTGCGACGACCGGGCCCGCCGCCGCTGGCCTAGGGGGTGTCTGGTGGATCAGGGTCGGTCAGGGTGCGGCGCCTGGTGCGGTGCATCGCAAGGCGCCGGAACGTCGTGATAGCGGAGCTATCGGGGCGTTCCGGCAACGCCGCGAGGTGCCGTGCCAGGCGCCGCACCCCCGGCCATGATCCACCAGACACCCCCTAGGCGTCGAGAAACTTGCGCACGAGTGCGCCAGTCTCTGCGGGGCGTTCCAACAGGAGTTGATGACCAGAGTCGACGTCGGCCACCTCGACACCTGCCGTGCAGCAGACTGCCAGGTACTCCGGGTGCACGACGTTGGACTGAGTGGCACGGACAAGCAGAGTGGGAACACCCGAAGGCGGAACAGTCGGCGGGCGGGCCATCTCGGCGTACGCCGCCGCGATCGACTTTGGATTGAAGCGCCACCGCCACCGCTCGTCTTCGCCTTGCACCAGGTAGTGGGCGATCTCCTGGTCGACACCGTCCTGCGATGCGCTCGGCCAGGACTCCACGTACGTCGCCCGCGCCTCGGCTGGATCGAGGAACGACGGCGCCGCCAGCGCCTTCGCGGCGCTTTTGGCCGCACCATCGGCTCCGAGCCCGACCGCAGGGTCGAGCAGCACCAGTCGGCGTACTCGTTCGGGCGCCTGACGGGCCAGATGCAACGACACCGCAGCTCCGAAGGAGAATCCGAGCACGTCGACCTGCTGCAGACCAAGCACATCCATCGTGGCCACAACGTCGGCGACATGCTGCTCCAGTGTCCATGGCGGAGACCACAGCGACCGACCCTGCCCACGGAGATCAGGCGCATACACACAGAAGTCGGCCAGGTGCCCCGCAGTCAGCTCCCGCCAGCGACCCCCATACCCATACACACCGTGCACGGCGACCACCGGAGGCCCCGTGACATCGCCGAAGGTCTGAACGTGAAGCGTCTCTCCTGCCATAGGGACGCAGTCTAGATCCAGTCCACTGGCTACTTTGCCTCTGGGGACAGAGCTGAGCGTCCAGGGTCCATCTGAGCCTCGGACACTGCATCGCCGTTATTTCTCATGCACATCCGAGATCCCATGAATCGCAAACCGCTGCTGCAACTCGTCGACAAATGCTGTCGCTGGAGGTGAACTAAGGCAGTCGTACGTCGTGTCATTGGCCGGCCCTACGCATGGGCCAATCGAGGCGCCGTAGTTCAGTGTGGTCGCCACCACCGAGGCGACCGCCTGAAACGGTTCAGCGGCCGAGCAGCCTCGCCCACAACCCCCGGTGCTCCGGGGCGGCCGGGGCGGTCGTAGCCGAAGTGTCCTGGCGCGGCTCAGGACGCACGACGGCCTGGCCGTCCGGGGCGGTGGACACGATGCCCTGGGCGCGGGCGGCGGTGAGCCAGGTGGGGAATTCGGAGAGCATCCGGTCGTACAGCTTCGCATCGGGCATCCGCCGGGTATCGCGCCCTGCGGCGAAGAACCCCGTGTTGCTGATAGGCCTTTTTTCCGGGACCGCCAGACGGACGAGTCTCTTCAGGAAGCGGAATTGGCTGCTGTTCTGGTCGCCGAAGCCGATGAACTGCCAGAAGATCGGCAGCTTCGCGGCCTCAACCAGACGCTTTTCCGCCTCGCTCTTATTTGTGGGCTCGCCGTCCGTCTGGAAGAGGACCAGCGCCGGGACCGTGGAGCCGCTTTCGCGGTAGTGGCGTATGACCGCGTCGATCGCCTGGTGGTAGTTGGTTCCGCCCATGCTGCCGAGACCCGCGACGATCCGGTCGATTCGGCCCTCATGGTCCTCCAGCGCGATCTCGGTCAGGGAGTTGACGTCGCTGGAGAAGAAGACGACCGGCACGGTCCCGTCATCGTCCAGATGGGCCGACAGCCCCAGCACCCGGTCGGCGAGCGCCTGAACGCTGCCGTCCTTGTAGTAGGGCGCCATCGAGTAGGAGTAGTCGACCACCAGATAGACGGCGACGCTTTGACCACTCAGCCCTCGCGTCTCCACCGAAGCCCCGGCCGTCTTGTAGAGACTCACCAGCGCGGGTGCGCTCTGCTCGACCTTGCTCAGACTCACGGCCATCCGCCGTTCCCCTCCGCGCTGGCAGTACCCGAACAGTCATGGCTTCCGGGGGCACGCGATCACCGGCGCGCCCGGGACACTGTGTGCCGGGCGGGGCGCTGGTGGCAAGTTTCTGCTGGCGAAACCGCTGATTACTCCTGGCCGTAAAAGCTGTTCTTCGTCGGCAGCTACCCCTGGATCTTCCGCGTCTTGCTCGGAGAGGCGGCGGTCAGGGTCGTACACGCGGATCGTGGGCCGTACATGTCGGTGCCGGCGTGTGCGATGAAACTGCCAGGCCGCAGCTCCTTGTCGAAGGGCCGCCCGGCACGGCGGAGGCCGTCGGACGTGCAGCCAGGCGATGTCTTCGCCGGACTCTAGTCGCGCGAGGCCTCGTCCCCCGCCGTCAGCCACGACAGCCGCGACCGCCACGACCGCCACGACGAGAGATCCAACCACCCGCCCGCTCACGAAGGGCGTGTTGACGACGTTCTCGGAGGGCAGCCCTCCAAGCATGCCCGGCAGAGGACCCAGCACGGGTGATGCAAACGCTGCTGCCCCCGCCATCACACAACAGAGCCTCCCGCCTGGCGGGATGCGCACAGCGCCGCCAGCGGGTTGTCCGTACGCCCCGTCGCCTACGCCCCACACGTCCGGGGACACATCTTGATCGCCCGCGCGCGCCCTCGCCCGCACCCCCGCCCCCGCCCAGCGGCACACCGATTCCTCCGAGCAGCCCGCGAACAGACCCCCAGAACAGACCCTCTGGCAACCCGAGTTGCCGTACCGCGGTCCGGTTGACCATCTCCCTCAGCAGCGAGGCGGCCAACCCCTCCGCACCCAGGCCCCGCTCCAGCAAGGCCAACCCCACCGCACCCAGGTCCCGCTTCCGCGAGGCCCGAACCGCGGTGCCGTCTCGTTGCCCTCCACCACCCGGTCCAGCAGGCGTCGGCCGCACACCTCACCCAGGCGCGCGACTGGCTGCGCGCCCCGCTCGACCTGTCCGTGTGCCGCCGCACGGCCGGTCACGAATTCCTCGGACCCGTACCCGGTCATGGCCAGGGCCGGTACGCCGTCCGCATCACCAGGTCCATGTGCTCGCCGGGGCCCTGTGATGCCGGAATTCCTCCAGGCCATTCCGGAGGAATTTTCGACGGCACTTCCGGGGGAAAGGGACGCCATCAGGAGCATCGGGCATGGAAGTAACAGCTAGTAACAGCTAGTAACAGCTCCTGTCGCCTGAGGTCGGAGATGGTCCGCAATCTGCCTCAGGAATCACGCGAGATGCAATACTCCCGTCGGTCACCTTGCCCTTCCGTACCTTCTCTCTGGCCCTTTCGGGCAGAACGCCCCGTCGCGGCGTGACAGGGCGGCGCACGTGCACGAACGGCCATTGACAGACTCAGAAGCACTGATCAATCATCTCAACCACCGCTCGGGAGATCGGCGCCGGCCAGCGACACGGCCGTGCGATCGCCCGTGTACGGCACATCGGCCCATGCGCCGGAATTCCCCCTGGAATTCCCCGACTCCCGCAGTTCTTCACGTACTTGATTCAGATCGTGCAGTGCGTTGCGGGGGCGCACTGACACTCGACAGTCCCGCTGAGACATCCATCCAGTCACGGCTGTGAAAAAGCATCCCACAGAGGGGAACAGCTGGCCTTGCCCGCGAACCAGGAATTGCGGCATTCCACCCCGGAACCGCCCGGCACGACACCCACACGACCAAGACCCGTGCGGCCCGTCGACCGGGCCGCTCCCCTGGCGCTGTCCTACGCGCAGCAGCGGCTATGGGTTCTGTCGCAGATGCAGGGCGCGAGCGAGGCCTACCACATGCCCGTGGCGGTGGAGCTGCGCGGCGCATTGGACCGCCCGGCGCTGGGCAGGGCGCTGGACGCGCTCTCCGCCCGTCACGAGGTGCTGCGTACCCGGCTGGTCACCGTGGCAGGCGTGCCCTTCCAGCGGGTCGGCCCCGCCGACGCGGGCTTTCCCCTCGCGATCACAGATCTCACCGGCGCACCCGACGTACCCGACGCACCCGACGCACAGGATCAACTCGCCGTGCTCCAGCGGGAGGAGGCCACAGTCCCGTTCGACCTGGAGCGCGGCCCGCTGGCCCGGGGGCGCCTGGTGATGCTGGATTCCGAACGGCACGTCCTGCTGCTGACGCTGCATCACGTCATTTCCGACGGCTGGTCGATGTCCGTCCTGAACAGGGAACTCGGTGCGCTGTACGCCGCGTTCAAGACCGGAGCCGACGACCCGCTGCCCGCGCTGCCCGTCCAGTACGCCGACTACGCGGCCTGGCAGCGGCAGTGGCTCTCCGAGGGAGCCACGGAGCGGCAGAGCGCCTACTGGCGGAAGGCCCTCGCGGACGCCCCCGCACTGCTCGAACTGCCCACGGACCGGCCGCGTCCCGCCGAGCAGGACTACCGGGGCGCGCAGGTGCCCGTCACCATCGACGAGGAGCTGACCGCCGCGCTGCGGGAGCTGGGCAAGCGGAACGGCAGCACCCTCTTCAAGACCGTGCTGACGGGCTGGGCGCTGACCCTTTCGCGGCTGGCGGGCACCGAGGACGTGGTGATCGGGGCGCCGGCGGCCAACCGGATCCGTCCCGAACTCGAAGGTGTCATCGGCTTCTTCGTCAACACCGTCGCGCTGCGCGTCGATGTGTCCGGCGAACCGACGGTGGCGGACCTGGTGCGCAGGACGAATGCGGCCGCGCTGTCGGCGCTCCACCACCAGGACCTGCCCTTCGAGCAGGTCGTCGAAGCCGTGAACCCGCCCAGGAACCTCGGGCACACCCCACTGTTCCAGGCGATGCTGGCCTGGCAGAAGGCCACCGAGGAAACGTTGGAGCTGCCCGGCGTCGAGAGCGTGCCGCTGAAGCTCCCGCGCTTCACCGCCGCGTTCGATCTGACGCTCTGCCTCACGACACGAGACGGCCGCGTCACGGGGGAGCTCGACTACGCGACCGCGCTCTTCGACGCGGCGACCGCCGAGCGCCATGTACGCCAACTGCTGCACGTATTGCGGCAGATGGCCGACGACCCGCAGCAGTCCGTCGCCGCCCTGACACTCCTGGACGAGCGGGAACTCCACCAGGTCCTGGTGGAGTTCAACGACACCGAGCTCGCGCCGACCCCCACCGGACTCGTGGAGCGGTTCGAGGCGCGGGTGCGCGAGCGGCCCGACCAGGTCGCCGTGGTCCACGAGGGCGCGCGGCTCGACTACGCGACGCTCGACCGGCGCGCCAACCGCATCGCCCAGGCCCTGATCGCCAGGGGTGTGGGCACCGACGAGGTCGTGGGGCTGCACCTGAACCTCTCGGTCGACGTGGTGGTCGGCATACTCGGCGTGCTCAAGGCGAGCGCCGCGTACCTGCCGCTCGACCCCGCGCTCCCCCACGAACGCCTCACGGGCATGGTGGCCGACTCGGGGGCCGTGCTGGTCCTCAGCGACACGGACGGCGCCCCCGCGCCGAGCCCGACGCCCCAGGACGACACCACCGCGGGTCCCAAGGACGACGCGCCGTCGACTCCCTGGCTGCGGCTGGCCTCCGTCGAGGCCGGTGCCCCGCACGACGACGCGCCCACGACGTCCTACCGGCCGGACGACCTCGCATACGTCATCTACACCTCGGGGTCGACCGGCCACCCCAAGGGCGTTGCCGCCACCCACCGGGGCATCCTCAACCTGCTGGACTACTGGAGCAACGAGTTCGGCGCGACCCCGGGACTGCCGTCCGCGATGTGGCCGAGCTTCGCGTTCGACGCGTCGGTGCAGGAGTTCCTGCTGCCGCTCACCACCGGCGGCGTGCTCCGGCTCGTACCGCAGGACGTGCGCGACGATCCCGAGACGCTGACCGCCTGGCTGCGCGAGCACCGCATCGTGGACATCCTGCTGCCGCCCTCCTTCGTACGGTGGATCTGCGAGGCCCCCGATGAGCGGCTGGCCGGCCTCGCGCTGCGCTGCGTCCGCACGGGTCTGGAGCCGCTGCCCGAGGACGCGCTGCACCGCATGGAGCAGGCCCTGCCCGGGCTGCGCGTGCTCAACGGTTACGGACCCACGGAGACCGCGCTGTACTGCACCGCCCAGCTCGATCCGCAGCCGCTGGCGCGCCAGGCGCCGATCGGCCGCCCGGTCGCCAACACCCGGGCGTATGTGCTGGACGAGCGGCTGCGGCCGGTGCCGATCGGCGTCGCGGGCGAGCTGTACATCGCGGGCTCCGGCCTGGCCCGCGGCTACCTGAACCGGCCGGAGCTGACCGCCGAGCGGTTCGTGCCCGACCCCTTCGTGCCCGGCGCGCGCATGTACCGCAGCGGTGACATCGCCCGCTGGCTGCCCGACGGCCAGTTGCTCTACGTCGGCCGCCGCGACCACCAGGTCAAACTGCGCGGCTTCCGTATCGAGCTGGGTGAGATCGAGGCGACGCTCCTCCAACAGCGCGGGGTGCGCGAGGCCGCGGTCCTCGCCGACCGCGACGCCGCCGGAGAACCGCGGCTGGTGGCTGCCGTCGGGGTGGGCGACGCGGCGCCCCGGCGGATCGCCGAGTGGCGTGCCGCGCTCGCCCTTCGCCTGCCGGGCCACATGATCCCCGCGGTCTTCGTCGAGCTGCCGAGGCTGCCGGTCACCGACAACGGGAAGCTGGACCGCGCGGCACTTCTGGCTCTGGCGCACACCAGCCTCCCCGCCCTGGTGAACCAGGCGACTCCACGCGACCACATCGAGCTGACGCTCTATCAGATATGGCGGAAGCTCCTGCTACGGCCCGAGATCGGCATCCGCGACGACTTCTTCGACATCGGCGGCACCTCCATCTCCGCCATCAAACTGGCCCACGCGGTCCGGGAGGCGTTCGGCGAGGACCTGTCGGTCCGCGACGTCCTGCTGCACCCGACCATCGAGGACCTGGGCGGACGGCTGCGCCGGGGTGCGTCGGGCCCGCCGCCGAGCAACCTTCTGGACTTCCGCCCGGGCGACGGGGGCGCCAGGGTCGTCTGCGTCCATCCGGCGGGCGGCACTGCCTTCTGCTACCTGTCGCTGGCCAAGACGCTGCCCGACTCCGTGGGCGTCCACGGCATCCAATCGCCGGGCGTCAACCCGGGTGAATCGTTCCTGCCCACGGTCGAGGCCATGGCCGCTTCGTACCTGGAGCTCATCACCCCGCTGCTCGATGCGCCGCTCGTCCTGACCGGTCTCTCGTACGGCGGTCTGGTCGCACACGAGATGGGACGCCGCCTCGCCGCAGCGGGACACGACAGAGTGAGCGTGGTGCTGCTCGACACGCAGGGCACCGACGACCCGGAGCGCCGCGCCGCCGTCGCACCGGTGGACATGGCGGAGTTCCGCGACAAGCTGGTCAAGTTCAACGGGATGTACCCCGGCATCGACGACCGGCAGATCGCGCAGTACTTCCACATCTACAACCACAACCGGCTCACGGCCGCCTCCCACGTACCGGTACCGACATCCGCGCGCACGGTCCTGATGCAGGCCGTCGAGGGCGCGCCGGAACCCCTGCTGGAGGAGGTGCGGGGCTTCTGGCGCCGTCGCGCCGAAGGCGACTACCTGGTGGAGCCGGTGCGGTGCGACCACTGGGAAATGCTGGAGTCCGAAGCGGTGCTACGGGTGGCCGCGACGATCGAGACAGAGCTGACGGGCCTGGCCGCGCCCCGCCCGCTGCCGACCACCACACGGACCGCCGCCGCCGGCTCCGCACGGGAGAACTGATGGGCGCCGCACCGCACTTCCCCGCCCCCGGCCTCGCCGACGCCGTACTCCACCGCGCTCGCAGCCACCCGTCCGCCCCGGCGGTCATCGACGGCGAACACACCCTGGACTACGCGCGTCTCGACACCGCGAGCGCGTCCGTCGCCGACGCCCTGCACCGGCACGGTGTGCGGCCGGGACAGGCAGTCGCGGTCTGTCTGCCGCGCTCCTGGCAACTGGTCTGCGCCATGCTCGGCATCCTGCGCCTGGGCGCGGTGGTCGTCCCTCTGGACGCGCAGAGCCCGCCCGAGCGGCGGAACCACATCCTGACCGACTCGGCGAGCGTGGGGGTGCTCCACGGCGCCGTAGCACCGGAGGGACTTCCCAAGGACGTACGGCCCCTGCCGGTCGACGCACTCCTCCGCGGCGGTGCGGGGTTCCCCGCGCCGGATCCGCACACCGTGCCGAAGGTCTCCTTCGTCTTCTACACCTCGGGCACCACAGGACTGCCCAAGGGCGTCGAGGTGCGGGACGCCGGCATCATGCGCCTCGCCCAGCCCGGCTACATCTCTCTGCGCGAGGGCGCCCGCTACTCGTGCCTGTCCAACCCCGCCTTCGACGCGCTCAGTTTCGAGGTCTGGGTGCCGCTGCTGACCGGCGGCTGCTGTGTGATCGTCGACGACGAAACGGCGCAGACGCCCGACGTACTGGCGGCCGAACTGGAGCGGCTGCGCATCGACACCCTCTTCGTCACCGTCGCGCTGTTCAACGCGGTGGTCGACCAGGTGCCGCACTGCTTCGCCGGCGTCGGCCAGGTGCTGGTGGGCGGTGAGCAGCAGAACGCCCGGCTGATCCGCCGCTGGTACCGGTCCAACGCCACCTCTGCCACGCAGCTCTACAACGTCTACGGGCCCACGGAAGCCACCACGTTCGCACTGTGCCATCCCGTCCCCCGGGACTTCGCGGGCGATGTGGTGCCCATCGGGCGGGCGCTGCCGGGCACCGAGGCCCTTGTACCGGCCGAAGGGCACCGCCCTGCCGAGCCCGGCGAGACCGCCGAACTCTACTTGGCGGGCGAGGCGTTGGCCGTCGGCTACCGCAACCTCCCCGAGGAGACCGCGCGCCGCTTCGTCACCCTGGAGCGGCCCGACGGCACGCCGGTGCGCCACTACCGCACCGGCGACCTGGTCCGGCTCGACGCCGCGGGGCTCGTCGAGTACGTCGGGCGCGCCGACCGCCAGGTCAAGGTGCGCGGCTTCCGCATCGAACCGGGCGAGCTGGAGCGCCGGATCGTGATGCACCCCGCGGTCCGCCAGGCGTACGTCTGCACCCGCCGCGACGCGAACGGCGTCAACGAACTGCTCGCCCACCTGATCCTCGGCTCCGAGCTGTCCTTCGACGACTTCCACCGGCACCTGGACGCCGCCCTGCCTGCCTACATGCGCCCCCACCGGACCTACCTGGTCGACGAGTTCCCGCTCAACGCCAACGGGAAGGTCGACCGGGAAGCCCTGCTGCGGAACGACATCGCACCGTGGCGGCGCACCGGAGCCGCCGGGACCCGTGCCGTCCTCACCGCCCGGCAGCGGGACATGCTCGCCCTCGCGGAACGGATCCTGAGCACCGAGGGTTTGTGCCTCGCCGACCGCTGGACAGCCTGCGGCGGCGACTCGCTCAAGGCGCTGCGGCTGCGTTTCGAGGCGCGCCGTCTCTGGGGCTGCGAGCTGCCCGCGTCCCTGGTTCTGCGGAGCGACTTCGCCGAGCTGGCGGCAGCGACGGAGGCAACCGCCTCCCCCTACCCCCCTGTACCGGCAGCGGCGCCGGCCGACGCGGCGGGTCCGCGCACCGCGCCCGCCACCTCCGAGCAGCAGCGGCTGTGGCTCCTGCAGCAGCGCGATCCGGCGTCCCGCGCGTACAGCGTTCCGATGGTTTTCCGCGTCGACGGCGCTGTCGACACCACCGCGCTGCGCGACACGCTGCGACGCCTCGTGGCCCGCCACCCCGCGCTGCGCACCTCCTTCACCGCCACGCCCGAGGGGCTGCTCCAGACGGTGAACGAGCCGTACGACCCGTGGACCGAGCCCCCGGCGGAGGCCCTTGGCGACGCGGCAGGCCGAAGGGTTTTCATCGACCGGCTGTTCGCCACGCCCTTCGACCTGGCGCGGCCCCAGCTGTTCCAGGCGTGCTGGCTGCCCCGTCCCGGTGGCGGCGAACTGTACCTGCGCATGCATCACATCGCGGTCGACGGCTGGTCCCTCAACGTGCTGTTCGGCGAGCTGTCGGCCGACTACGCGGCAGCCGTCACCCGCGCGCGACAGGCGACAAGTCGACCGGCGCCGACGCCGCTCGACTACGCCCGCTGGCAGTCCGAGTGGTTCAGCCGCGACGCCTACCGCACCCAGCGGTCCGAACTGGCAGCCCTGTATGCCGAGTTGGCGCACGACGTGCCCGGTGCGGCCGAGACGGAACCTCTGGAGCCGGTCCACCCGTCGGACGGCCCCACGGGGCGGCTGCTGCACACCTCCCTCGACACGGGGCGTCGCACCGCGCTCGACCGGCTCTGCGGCGACCTCGGCCTCACCCGCTTCCATCTCCTCCTGGGCGTCTACGCCTGGAGCCTGTACGGGGTGACGGGCCGCACCCGGCCACGGATCGCCGCGCCGGTGGCCAACCGGCCCGTGCAGGACTTCGAGTCCAGCATCGGCATGTTCGCGAACACCGTGCTGCTCCCCCTGGGTCTGACCCCGGGCGAGCAGCTGCGCTCCCAGCTCCTGCGGTACGGCGCCGCCGCGCAGGCGGTCCTGGACCGCCAGGACGTGGTCCTCGCCGACGTCGTCGCCGACCTGCCGGGCCCGGCAGGCAGCACACCCTTCGACTTCATGTTCGTCCTGGAGAACACCGACTTCGACACGCTGGCGCTGCCCGGCTGCGAGGTCCGTCCGCAGTGGCGGGCACCGGTCGACGCGAAGTGTCCTGTGACGCTGTCGGTGGTCGAGCGGGCGACGGGCTTCGACTGCCTGTGGGAGTACGACGCCCGCCACTTCGACGCCGCCGATATGGCAACGCTGGCCGCCTTGTTCGAGCACGGCATCGACGCGCTTGCCGACGGTGTCGACCGTCCCCTGTCCGCGCTGGTGGCACCGTTTCGCCGTCAACTGCCCGAGCCTGGGCGCGCCGACCCGGCGCCCCTCGCCCACGCCACCGTCGCCGAGGGCTTCGCCCTTCAAGCCCTGCGCACACCCGACGCGCCCGCACTGGTGCACGCGGGCCGCACCCTCACGTACAGCCAACTGGATGCGTGGGCCGCCGCGTTCGCCGCCGAGCTCCAGCGACTCCACCCGCCGGCGCCGGGCGACAGCGGCCCCCGCAGTGTCGCGCTGTACCTTCAGCCATCGCCCGAACACGTGGTGGCGCTGCTGGCACTGGCCCGGCTGAACCTGACCATCGTGCCGCTCGACCCCGCCTATCCGCAGGAGCTGCTGCGGCAGATCCTGTCCCAAGTGGCGCCCCTGTGCGTGCTGGTGGCCCCTCAGGACGCGGACGCTCTCGACGCCATCGCTCCGCGCGGCCTGCCGCGCCACCGGATCCCCTCGGTGGATTGCCTTCCGGCGGCCGCGACCGCACTGCCGCCGCACGACGGCCGGCGTCCGCTGTACACGCTGTTCACCTCGGGCTCCACCGGCGCCCCCAAGGGCGTACAGGTGCCCGACCGGACGCTGTGCAACCTGTTGCAGTGGCAGCGCGACGTCGGGGGCCTGGGGGCTCCCGCCGTCACCCAGCAGTTCTCCATGCTGTCCTTCGACGTCTCCTTCCAGGAGATCTTCACCACGCTGTGCGGCGGCGGTGCGCTGCATCTGGTGAAGCCGCGATGGCGCCACGACGCGCCCGCTCTGCTCGACCAGCTCGAAGCGGCCGGAACCGAGCGTCTGTTCCTTCCGTATGTGGCCCTGAACCTGCTCGCCGAGCACGGCGTGCGGCTCGGCCGCTACCCGTCCCGGCTGCGCGAGGTGGTCACCGCGGGCGAGCAACTGCTGTGCACCGACGCCATCCGCCGCTGGTTCGCCGGGCTGCCCGGCGCCCGTCTGTTCAACCACTACGGGCCGACCGAGACCCATGTGGTCAGCGGCCTCTGTCTGGAGGGCGACCCCGCCGACTGGCCGGAGCGCCCGGCCATCGGCAGGCCGGTGACGGCTGCCTGGCTCCGGGTGGTCGACGAGGCGGACGAACCCGTACCGCCGGGGCGCAGCGGCCGCCTGCTCATCGGCGGCCCGATGGCCGCCCCCTGCTATCCGGGCGACGCGCGGCTCAACACGGAGCGCTTCGTCGAACTGCCCGGCCTGGGAACCTTCTACCGCAGCGGCGACCTGGCCCACTTCGACCGGGACGGCCTGCTGCACTATGAGGGCCGCGACGACCAGCAGATCAAGCTGAGCGGCCACCGCCTGGAGCTTGGCCAGGTCGAGGCGGCACTGCTGCGCCACCCGGCCGTCGTCAACGCGGTGGTGGTTCGGGACGGCGAACGGCTCGTTGCCTGCATGGAGTTCCACGCGGGAACCACAACAGCCCAGGACCCGGCTGCGGGACCCACCGGCGCGGAACTGACACGCCATCTGGCGGCGCTGCTGCCGCCGTACGTACGGATCGACCGCTTCCGGCGCCTGGCGAGGCTGCCGCTCACACCGAGCGGCAAACTGGACCGCCGCGCGGCCCTGACCGCGCCCGGTGACGACCTGCGGTCGCCGACCTCCGTCGCCCAGGACCCGCCGGTTCTGTCGCCGCGCGAGGCCCGGCTCACCGAACTGCTCGGCAAGGTGCTCGGCCGCACCGTCGCACCCGATGAGCGCTTCTTCGACGCGGGCGCCTCCAGCCTCGACCTGATGCGCTTCCAGCTGCGCTGCACCGCCGAGCCCGGTCTGAGCTTCACCGTCCCCGACCTGTTCGAGCACGTCACCATCCGCCGCCTCGCCGGGTTCCTGGACGGTGCGCGGTGCACGACCGACACGGTCCGGCCTTCGCACACCGCGGCGGACGAGCCGATCGCCGTCATCGGCATGGCCGTACGGCTGCCGGGCGCCGACGACCTCGGCTCCTTCTGGGAGATGGTGCGGACCGGAGCACGCGGCGTAAAGCACTTCGAAGCGGCCGATGGACTGGTCGGTGCCCGCAGTCAGATGTCGGGGCTCCTCTCCTTCGACCCCGAGCACTTCGGCATCAGCCGCCAGGAGGCGCGGCTGATGGACCCGCAGCAGCGCCATCTGCTGATGAGTTCCGTGCAGGCGCTGGCTCATGCCGGGATCGCGGACCCGTCCGGGCAGCGCATCGGGCTCGTCGCCGGCTGTGGCGAGAACACCTACTTCCAGTCCCTGCTGCGCGAGGCCGACCCGGAGCAACTGCCGGACGGCTTCCAGCTGGCGCTCCACCACGACAAGGACTTCCTCACCACCAAGGTCGCCTATCACCTCGATCTGACGGGCCCCGCCTTCACCGTGCAGGCGGCGTGCGCCAGTTCGCTGGTCGCCGTGCACGTCGCGGCGGGACTGCTGCGCCAGGGCGAGGCCGAGATCATGCTGGCGGGCGGGGTACTCGTCGACACGCTCCTCACGGATGGCTACACGTACCGCCCTCAGCACATCTTCTCCCGGGACGGTCACTGCCGGCCATTCAGTGACGACGCCGACGGCACGATCGGCGCCAGCGGTGTCGGTGTGGTGGTACTCAAGCCGTTGCGCCTCGCGCGGCGCGACGGCGACACCGTGTACGCGGTGGTCACGGGATCGGCGCTGAACAACGACGGTGCGGGCAAGCTCAGTTACAGCGCACCCTCGCTTCCGGGCCAGCGCGAGGTGATCCGCGCCGCGCTGCGCCGCAGTGGCCGCGCCGGCGCCGACCTGGGATACGTCGAGGCGCACGGCACGGGCACTCGGCTCGGCGACCCGGTCGAGGTCGGCGCGCTGCGCCAGGCGTTCGACCTGGCCGAGGCCGACCGGTGCGCGCTGACCTCGGTGAAGAGCCAGATCGGTCATCTGGGAGCCGCGGCGGGAGTGGTGGGTCTCGTACGGGCGTCGCTCGCCGTCCACCACGGGCTGATCCCGCCCAACGTCGGTTTCCGCACGCTCAATCCGCAGATCGGCTCCGACACCGCGCCGTTCTTCGTCCCGGCCACGGCCCGGCCCTGGCCCGCGGGACGGCCCCGGGTGGCCGCGGTGAGCAGCTTCGGCATCGGCGGCACCAATGCCCATCTGGTGCTCGAAGCAGACGGGACACGGGAGCACGACGAATCCCAACTGCCCTTCACTCCCTGCCTGTTGCTGTCCAGCTCCAGCCTTGCCGGGCTGCGCACCGACGCCGCCCGCATCGCCGACTACCTCCAGGCACGGCCCGAGACGTACGCCCGGGTGCTCCGCCATCTCCAGGCGGGGCGGCCCGCGCGCCGCCTGCGGGCCGCGGCGGCCTGCGCCGACGCGTCCGCGGCGGTGGCCTGGCTGCGTACGGTGTCCGGCGTCGAGGTGGCGGTGGCGCGCGAGGAGGAGTGTCGCGCCGTGGAGCACACGGCCGGTGACGTGGTGACCGCGTGGCTGGCCGGCCGGGCGGTCCGCTGGCCCGCCGGAGCCGCGCAGGCCCCCTGGGACTTCCCGCCGCCGAGTTTCGCGCTCGCCGAGTACGACTTCGAGCGCGCCACAGCCCCGGCCGAGGACAGTGGAAGGCCGCAGCGCCTGCCCGAGGCCGACTGGCTGCACCAGCCGCACTGGGTCCGGCTGAGCCGCGCCGTCACCGCGACCGGACCACGGACAGCGGGAGTGCTGGTGGCGATGACCGCCACCCCGCTGCCGCCCGACGCACTGGCCCCCTTCGAAGCGGCCTACGACCGGGTGGTACGCGTCAGCGCTGCGGACGCCTTCGCCCAACTCGCGCACGACGTCTATGAGTTGGACCCGGCCGACCCTGATTCAGTACGGCAGCTGCTCGACGCGCTAACCCCCGCGTCGGCCGACGCGCACGAGGTCGCAATCGACTGGCTGCACGCTCTTCCGCTGTCGGTGCGCGGCCCGATCGGCGAGGAGACGCTGGAGCGCGCCCGCTGGGCCTGCCTGGACACCCCGGCCGCCCTGTTGCGGGCGGCCGGCGAGCTGTCGCGGCCGGTACGGCTGCGGACCTGGTGGCTTTCGTACGGGACGCAGCCGGCCGAAGACGCCGTAAGGCGGCCGGAGTTGGGGCTGCTCGCGGGCGCGGCTGAAGTGGCACCACAGGAGTGTGCCCTCGCAGGGCACTGGGTGGACCTGCCCGTCGCGGACCCGGCCCACTGGAGTGGGGCGTTGGCGGCGCTGCTCACCGGGGCCGATGCCGCTACGGAACTGCCCCGGCGCCTCGCGCTGCGGCACGGCTACTGGTGGCGGCAGGCGCTGCTGCCCGTGCCCGCCCCCGTCGCGACCGCGCCCTCCGCACTGCCCGCCGCCCCGGCCACGTACCTCGTCATCGGCGGCACGGGCGGCATCGGCCGCTCCCTGGCCGCATGGCTCCTCGCGGATTCCGAGTGCCGGGTCGTCCTGCTCTCCCGCACTGCACGGCTGCCCGAGGACCTGGCCCCGTGGGCAGACCGCGTCGAGCTGGTCGAAGCCGATCTGGCCGAGGACCCGCTCGATGCGATCCTCGCCCGGATCGCCTCGCACACAAGAGGAGCCGGCGCAATCGACGGCGTGGTGCACGCCGCGGGCTCGGCGGGCGGCGGGCTGATCTCCCGGCGCGACGCCGAGGCGATGCGGCGGGCCACGGCTGCCAAACTGCGCGGCACGCTCCTGGTCGAGCGGCTGATCGAGCACTACCGGCCGGGCTTCGCGGCGTACTGCTCGTCGATGTCCGCGCAGTACGGCGGGGTTGGCCAGTTCGACTACGCGGCCGCGAACGGCGTCCTGGACGGCTTTGCCCGGTACCGTTCGGACGCCACCGCCACCGCCACAACGCTGCGGATCGGCATCGGCTGGGACGTCTGGAGCGAGGTGGGCATGGCCCGGGACGCCCTGCGGTCGGACACCCGCCACCAGGAACACCTCGCGGTCGGTCTTGCGGTCAAGGAGGGGCAGCGGCTGTTCGCGCGGGCGCTGCAACTCCAGCTTCCGCACCTGCTGGTGTCCACCACCGACATCGAGCGGGCCCGCGCCTTCTATGCTCCGCCATCGGCGCCGAACGCGGCGCCCCGCGCACAGGGCGCACACGTCGCACACGTTGCGCAGGACGCGGCACGACCGGAAGCGATCGCCGCCCGGCTCAGCGGCTGGCTGGGCGGCTGGCTGGGACTTGACCAGATCGACCCGGCGGGCTCGCTGTACGACCACGGCGTCGATTCGCTGACCATGCTCGATCTCGTCGCCAGGGTCGAGCAGCACTACGGCGTCGTCCTCGAACTCTCCCAACTGGGCCATCGCATCAGCCTCAACGGTGTGCTGGCCCTCGTCGAGAAGACCCAGGCCGCCGATCCCGGTGCGGCTCCCCCGGCGGACCAGGTGCCCATCGAGGTGTGGCAGGAGGGCACCGGGAGCGATGTGGTGTGCCTGATCCATCCGGTCGGCGGTGACGTCCAGGCCTACCGTGCGCTCGTGTCGCTCCTCGACCCGCACCTCACGGTCTGTCTGATCGCCGACCCCGCGTTGCACAGCCCCGACCGGCCTGCGTGGTCGCTGGCCGAGCGGGCCCGTCACTACCACGCCGCGCTGCGTGCGCGCTTCCCGCACGGTCCGTGGCGCCGGCACCTCGCGGGCTGGTCGTTCGGCGCCTGGGTGGCACACGCCGTGGCGGCAGAGGCGGAGGCAGCCGGCCACCCCGCCGCCGGGCTCCACTTGCTCGACCCGCCGCCGCCGGACGCCGCGCCGCACTTCCTGGCGTACGACGAAGCGCGGTACGCGGCGGTGTTCGCGCACGAGCTGGGCCAGGGCGGCACGGGACAGGACGGCACGGACGGGGACCGTGGCGGAACCGGCCGGAGCCCGCAGGCGCTGGCGTACGCCGAACGTCTCGCGCGCTGCTGCCGGGCCAACGTCGCCGCCATGGCACACCATCAGCCGCCCCGGCTGACCCGCACGCCCAGCCGCCTGTGGCTCGCGTCCCGCCCGGTGGACGGCCTGCCGGTGCTGGGCTCCCCGGGGGAGCAACGGCGGCTGTGGCAGGAGCGGTTGTTGCTGCTCGACGGCTTTCACGAGCTCGACACCACGCACTACGGGGTCGTCAGGACTCCGTGGGTGCGGGCGGTGGCGGACGCCGTCAACACCGCGATCGGGACGGCTGCCGAGCCCGCTGAGAGGACCCCATGATCCCCATGCCCCCTCTTCGTACGGTTCGCGGTCGAGGGGGAGCTCCGCCTCGCTGAGGCCGTCAGGGTCGTACAGGACCGCATGACGGCTGCTGGTGTGCAGGGCGGGCCTCGCTGCCGGGAGAAATACGTGCGGTTGGCCGTCGGTCACTGCTGGGCGTCCTCACCGCCACCGTCCCCGTCGTCCCGGTCCTCGATCCGCGATCCGCGATCCGCGCTGGGCGTCCTCACCGCCACCGTCCCTGCGGCCCGGGCGAAGCCGCGGTCCGCCCGGGCCGCCCGGGCCGGGAAGAGCACGCCGCAGGTGGGCGGCTGAAGGCCGCGCGCTTGCGGGACCGGGGTGGTGGTGTCGGTGTACGCGCCCATGCGGCGCCGCTTCTTCGGCGCGGGGTGTTCTTGTGGGCGGCGGGCTCCGGCTGCTGGGCCGGACTGCCTCAGTTCGCCCCGCCCTCGCCTCCTGAGCGACGCCGACACTCCCGGTATCTGCGCTCATTCGCCTCCAGCGTGGCATCGACGGCCCTCTTCAACGGGCTGCCGCCGCCATCCCGCTCCTCCTGGCGGGCCTCCGCGAACTCGGCCTCGCGGCGCCGCTGCGCCGGCGTCGGCTTCGTATCGGTGTCCGAGGCCCGCCCGGCTGCCGTCTGGCGCTCTTCGGCCTCTTGCCGCGCCCTGGCGACTGACCACCACCGCGGGCCCAACTGCGGGAGATCGAGAGTGCCGGGCGCGAAGCGCCGGACCGTCCCGTCACTCTCCATCTGTTCCAGCATCGCCCGGAGGGCATGTGCCGAGGTCCGCGGTGCGTCTCCCTTCAGCGCGCACCGGTTCGCGTCGATCGCCAGCGCGATCCGGTCCTCCCTGTCCGGGCAGGGCAGCAGATCCAGCGCCTCCAGGATCTCTTCCTCGCTCGGCTGATGGGCGTCCTCGTGGTCCAGCCTTCGCCGTCTCATCGCCTGAGCCTCTCCTTCTGTCCGGAGGTCACCGGCATCGCCCGGGGGTCCATCGCGCGTTCCGACCGTGGCGCCCGCCGCCGGAGCGCGGTCGAGCGCCATCGCCCGCTGCCGCCCCTGCCGGTGCGGCAGCGGGTCAGGATGTCCAGCCTGGCCCGGTGGGATCCGGCGGGCGACCTTCTCCTGCAGGGGAGCCTTCCGGCCACTGCCGACATCCGGGCCCCGAAGGAACTGCTACACCATCTGTCGGTCCTACCCGGCGCAGCACTGCGGTAACGCCTCGGCGAAGAGTGGCGCAGTAATCCATGGGAAGACGACGACTGTCATCACATCGCTGCCGGCTGAAAGGTGAACTGCGCACAACCAGCACGCCCCTGCCCATCCGACGTTCCAGCAAGTCTGCAACGACGACTCTGTGATTGCGACAACTCTGTGCCCCGACGATCGCCGCACCCGTCCCCGACATCGCCGTCCTTCGCACATCCCTCTCCCTTCCCGCCGCAGGCTTCCGGCATAGCGGCCCTCTCCGAGCGCGAAATCGCCCTGGTACGCGCCGGCCTGGCGGTGGTCGAGCCACAGGCAGCAGAGGTGACCGTCTACTTTTACGCCATCCTCTTCACGCGCTACCCCCAGGTACGCGACCTCTTTCCCGTGGACATGGACGTGCAGCGAGACCGGCTGCTCCGCGGTCTGTTGCGCATCATCGAGCTGGTTGACGACCCGCAGCGTCTCGTCCAGTTCTGCGCGCTCCTGGGTCGTGATCACCGCAAATTCGGGGCGGTGGAAGCGCACTATCCGGCTGTCGGTGAATGCCTGCTGGCAGCACTGGCCCGATACGCCGGAGCCGCCTGGAGCCCCGAGATGGCCCACGCCTGGACGCGTGCGTACAACACGGCAGCACAGGTGATGGTCCTTGCCGCTCAGGACGACAGCCGTCTGCGCCCTGCCACCTGGCAGGCCGAAGTCGTGGGCCACGTGCCCCGCGGCCATGGCATCGCCGAGATAACCGTCCGTCCCGACCAGCCTTACCCATATGCCGCAGGACAGTACGTCAGCATGCAAACCCCCTGGAGACCCCGGGCATGGCGCCACTACTCTCCCGCCAACGCCCGCCGGCCGGACAACACGCTGACGTTTCATGTACGTGCCGTTGCCGGCGGAACCGTCAGCAGCGCCCTGGTCCATCACGCCGCGGTCGGTGACATCGTTCAACTCGGCCCCCCACAGGGGAACATGTCCCTGGACGCCGCCGAGGACCGCGACCTGGTGTGCGTGGCGGGCGGCACCGGCCTCGCCCCCATCCGCGCCATTCTGGAGGACGCGGCCCGCACCGGCATACGCCGTTACGTCGACCTTTTCATCGGCGCCCGTACGGCAGAGGAGCTGTACGGACTCGACGACATGCTCCGCATGGCCCAGCGTCAGCACTGGCTGTCCGTCCGCGCGGCAGTCTCCCACCAGCACATCGTGGGCCGGGAGGGAACACTGCCGCAGGTGTTGCGTGAATTCGGGCCCTGGGACCAGCACGAAGCATTCCTGTGCGGGCCGCCCGCCATGGTCACCGAAGCTGTCCACAGCCTGATCCGTGGGGGTATCCATCCCGCCCGGATCCACCACGATCCGCTCGACACACCTGTCCTCAACACCCCCCTTGCCCCGGCCCGACACTCTCAGGAGAGCGCACCACAGTGACTACTCCCCACCCCATGCCCTCTCCAGGAGAACGTGCTCTCCAGGCACACCTCGGCACGCAGGAACGCGCCGACTCCTTCTACTCACGGCAGGTGCACCCTGCCCTCACCCCGGCGATGCGGGACTTCGTCGGCCGCCAGTCGATGATGTTCATCTCGACCGCCGGGCAGGCAGGTCACTGCGATGCCAGCTTCCGGGCCGGGCCGCCCGGATTTGTCACGGTCCTCGACGACGGCACCCTGACCTACCCGGAGTACCGCGGCAACGGCGTGCTCGCCAGTGCCGGGAACATCGCGGAGAACCCCCACATCGGCCTGCTCTTCATGGATTTCACTCACCACCACATAGGCCTGCACGTCAACGGGACGGCCGTTCTGCTGGCTCCCGACGATCCACGCGCTGATCACGACCGGATGTTGGTGGACTCCGCCCCGGGACGCAGGCCCGAGCTGTGGATCCGTATCACGGTGCAGGAGGCGTACATCCACTGTTCCAAGCACATCCCCCACCTGGAACCGGCCCTACGCCCCGGCCGTCGCTCGCCAGGCCAACGCCCCAAGGACAGCGACTACTTCACGGCGCCGTCCACGGAACACCACGGGCCCGTGACGTCTGGCTGGTGAACAGGCGACAGTTGAACGTGACGCCCGCTCCACCCTCCCCCTTGCGCGTCGAAGAGCGTTCGGGGGCGTGGCCGGCCTGCGGCGTCTCGCGCAGGGCCTACACGCGTTGCACGGCGGTCATGCGACAGGCTCAGGAGCAAGTGGTCGCCGCGTGTGCGTGTAGGCCCTGGGATGTGGTGCAGGGTCAGCCGATGACGACGAGGTCGCTCCGTTCGCCGCCCACCGCGGTGGTGCCGTGGGTGGCGGTGGCCCAGCCGCGTCCGCTGTCGGCGGTGTGGACGTGCGTGGTGTGAGCGAAGTGCGTCCAGCGGCCGGCGACGAAGGGCTCGCTTCCGGAGACGACACCGGCGGAGTGTCCACCGGTCGCGACGTCCGCATACGCAGGAGCGGCGACGCCTCCCAGGGCCATGACGGCGACCGACACTGCTACGGCCTTACTGAGCTTGCTCTTCATCAGATGCCTTTCTGCGGGATACCTCGACCAGCACACGGGCTGACCTTTCCCAGCCCTTCTTCCTGGCCTGAAGAAGCATCACACTCACCCTGCCCCACGACACTCGGACAGATCAAAAACTCATATCAGCACCAGAGTTCTTCGGCTGCCGCCGATCCACGTCGGGCTGCTCCTGCGCAGGGCCGCAAGACCGGGCTGCCGCAGTTCCGGCGCAGGGACGTGTGACGCTCAGCCACACGGAGGGCGGGCGAAACCGGCCCTGGCGTCCTCGGCTCGGGTTCGGGCGCTGGTGCGTCGCAGGCCCGACAAAGGGGCAGAGGGAACTACCGATTACACCTCGGAGCCATCGCCCGTCCCCCGGTGCATGACTGCCTCCCGCGCCGACCTGGCGAGCCTCGCCGACGCCTCATGGGTCTGGCCCTCGTCGGCGAAGTACACGGCGCCAATGCTGCCCTTGTCGACCCACGCGCAGATCGCCATGGGGGCGTTGCCCACCTCGTAGGACACACAGCGCATCGACCCGCCGAGGCCGCCGGGGTCGGCCTTCCAGATGGCTCGCGCCGGGTGTCCGGTGGCGTCCATCGCTTGCTCGATGGTGGCCGCCGCGTCGGCGGGCGCGTCGTGGAAGTCGCCCGTCGCGCCCCACATCATGAGCGCCGGCTGATCGGGGTCCGGCCCGTAGACGTAGGCGAACGTCCGGCCGGTCCCGTCCGTCAGATCCGGTGAGACCGCGCTTTCGATGCGTGCCAGGGCCGGGCTCGCGTCCTGGCGCGGCAGTCCCAGCAACCGGTCGGGAGCCGACACCGTGTAGCGCGGGTACGCCGCGTACTGCCGGTAGCTCCAGATGCCCGACAGTACGCCCGTCGCCACGACGGCGACGAGAACCACGACGGCCGTCACCCGCTCGCGTGGGGTGTACGCCGGGACCGGCGGCAGGGTCGGGAAAGCCGGGGCGGCAGTGGCATCGGCGGGTGGCGCCGGCGGGCGGGCCGCCGCACGGGCTCGGGCCCGCCGCAGGAGGGCGTTCAGCGGGAGGGTCAGCGGGAGCAGGGCGAAGACGGCGAGCCTCGACCACCAGGGGAGGTGCAGCGCAGGGACCGCGAGGAGCACCGTGATGCACCAGGCCGCACGCAGGAGTGCTGTGGACAGGGGTGCCCGCACCATCCAGCGCAACGGCGCGCGGCCGGGGCGGGCGAGCGCGGTGAGGGTCGCGGCCAGCACCGCGAGACGGTCGTCCCCGGGGCGGGACCCGGCCTGGTCCCTGGCTCGCGCGGCGGCGGAGGCGGGGTCGCCGACGGCCGCCAGAACCAGGCGGGCGTCATGGAGCTGTGCTCGCGACACCGAGGGGGGCTTCGGCCCCCTCGACCCCGAACCGCCCCGCTCCACGCGCAGCGCCTGCGGCGACCCCGGGGCCAACTCGCGTATGCGTGCTGCGAGTTCGGGGCCGCGGCGATGGCGGGCGGGGCGGTCCAGGTAGTCGGCGGCGAGGCACAGTTCGGCGTACGCGGCGAGGAGGTCGAGGTCGTCCGGGAAGGCATCGAGACCATCGCGGTAGGCGGCCTCCGCCCGGTCGTCGTGGTCGTCGTCGTTCTCGGCGGCATGAGCCCGGCCGAGGACCAGGAACAGCCGGGCCTCGGGCCCCTCGGCCGTCAGCGCGTCCCGTGCGGCGCGCCGGGCCTCGGCGAACCGCCCCGCCCGAAGGTGCCCTTCCGATTCCACATACGCGGACATGACCTCGTGGTGCTCGGCCTGCATGGTTTCCCCACCCCTGATGAATCCACCGAGTCGCTCGAACGGGTTCGGCGCGCAACTATCGCCCGGCAAACGTCCCTGGTCAAGGGCTATTTCTGAGGGCTGCCAACAGGGCTTGTGCGCAGCGGAGTTCACGGCACTTACGGCCCCCGTACCCGTAGGAGCGTCCGGATCCGAGCCTGCTGCCGTCGTGCTCCCGGCCTGTGGTCCCTCGGGCGTGCCGGGGCGGAGAACCCCGGGCGTCAGCGACCGTGAGGTCAGTTCAACCTTGGTCTCCCTCCTCGCCTCGATCGCCGGGGCGGCCACGGGCGGGCTGACTGCCGCCGCAGGGGAAAGCCTGGCGTGCGGGCCTCCTTGCCGGTCTCGTCGGCATGGACCTGACGGTGCCCTTCCGCAACCGGCTCATCGACGCCGACGACAGCGGTGAGGGTCGTACCCAGTCCGCAGGGGCCATCTTGATGTCTGTCGTGCGCCCGCCGCGCCGATGGCGATGGCGATGGGATGGGGATGGCGATGGGGATGGGGATGGGGATGGGGATGTCGGCTGTCAGGGGCTGTCGGGGCCGGCTGCGGCCAGGACCTCCGCCGTCACCTGCCGCAGTGCGCGGCTGGTGATCCAGCGGTTCTGCCCGCCGGTCAAGTACGCCGCGGCACGCCCTACCCATTCCGGGTCGGCGAGAAGATGCAGCTTCCCCTCGGCGGTGAGCAGCCGCAGCAGGGACTCCAGCCGGAGCACGTCCACCGCCCGGTACGGGCGCGTGTGCTGGTCGAAGCGCATCTGGTGGTCCTCGTACGGGTGGCGCAGTGTCGTGTGCAGCCAGCCGCCGTCGCGCGTCGCGACCATTCCCCTCAGCGTGTACGCGCCTCGGCTGTCGGTGTTCCAGGAGCGTTTGCCCCAGGTGACCCAGATGCCATTCATGATCCTGGACCACGGGATCAACTGTCCCTCGGAGTCCGGCTCGTGCTGGTAGAGCCCGTCCGGGCGGAACTCCACCCAGTGGGTGTCAGGTCGCGTGGCGTCCCCAACTCCCCAACGGCCGCCGGTCAGTTCCAGCGGCCCCAGAAATGTACGATCCTCCAGCATGCGGTCATTGAAGCACGTGTTCCATGAACCGTTGCTCCGCCTCCGGTACCAGTCCTCCCGCCGCCGCCCCGGGACAATCCCCAGGTCGGAGTCGGCTTACTGGGAGAGTCGAAGGCGCCGCCTGTCACGGCGCGGCGTACGGCCCCCGCCGGCCCCGCAGCCCCCGTGTCCCCGCAGTCCGAGCAGTCCCCGTGCCTCCGTGCCCCGCGCCCCCGCGCATGATCGGACCTTGTCGGACGCCTGGCCGGCACGCGATACTGGCCCCATGCTCGTGGATGCGATGCGTACCCGGCTCGGATCCGCCCTCTTCTCGCGCGTGGCGGGGCCGGACGGACCTGCCAACCGGGCCCGTATCCACGACACGCCTGGCCCGCGCTGGTTCGCCCTCGACTCCCCCGTGCGGGCGGTGCACGGCGACGCCGCCATGTTCATCGGCGGCATCGCAGCACTGCTCCTGCAGTCCCTGCACCCGCTCGCCATGGCCGCCGTCGCCGGCCACTCCGGCTACAAGGGCGACCCCTGGGGCCGCCTCCAGCGCACCAGCACGTTCCTCGCCGTCACCACCTTCGGCACCGAGGAACATGCCCAGCACGCGGTGGACCAGGTGCGGGCCGTGCATGCCCGGATCCGGGGCACCGCTCCCGACGGACGCGCCTACCGCGCCGACGACCCCCATCTGCTCACCTGGGTGTACACCGCCGAGGCGTACTGCTTCCTGGCCGCCCACCAACGGTTCGGCGCCCACCCCCTGGACGAGGAGGGGCGCGACAGATACGTCGCCGAGGCCGCGCGGGTCGCCCGTGCGCTCGGAGCCGACGACGCGCCTTCCGACCTGTCCACACTGCGCCGCCGCCTGGACGCGTACCGTCCCGAACTGCGCGCCACCCGGGACGCCCGCGCGGCGGCGCGCTTCCTGCTGCTCACCCCGCCCTTGCCCTGGGCGGCCCGCCCGGCGTACGGGGTGCTCGCCGCCAACGCCGTCGGGCTGCTGCCGGGCTGGGCGCGCCATGCGCTGCTGCTGCCGTACGTCCCGGTAGTGGAGGAGACTTTCATACGGGCGGGGGGCCACGGGTTGACCCGCACCATCCGATGGGCCATGCGTCCCCCGGCCTGACCGTGGGTGATCCCGAAGGACAGCGAGCCGGTCGCCCTGACGTCCGGGGCGGATGCGGTCTGATTGCCGAATAGCCACGCCACAGGGTGCTCTTCGTTCGGGCTTCGGGCTTCGGGCTTCGGGCTTCCGGCTTCCGCGCGGTCTGGTGTCCGTGTGAACACTGATGTGCTCAGGCGCGTACGGATGAACGTGCTCGGGAGAGACTGCGTGTCATTGTGGGTCTACGGCGGGCTGGGGTTGACGCTTGGGCTGTGCGGTTGCCGATTGGGTGACCGGCATCAGGAGGGTGAAGCGCATGCTGGTTCTGGGTCGCTCGCCGGTCGAGTCCCTGCTCGACATGGACTCACTGATCGATGCCCTGGCCTCGGCGATGGCAGATCTCAGTGCGGGCCGCGCCTCGGTGCCCGAACGTGTCGCCGCCCTCGTGCCCGCACGCGATGGATTCCTGGCGGCCATGCCGGGCTTCCTGCCATCGGCCCACACGCTCATGACCAAGCTGGTGTCCCTCTTCCCGCACAACGACGGGGCACGGCTGCCCACACATCAGGCACTGATCGTGGCGTTCGATCCGGACACCGGCGAACCCGCCGCCCTGCTGGACGGTACGGCCATCACCGCCGCGCGCACCGGCGCCTGCTCCGCCCTGTCGGCGCGACTGCTGGCCCGCGAGGACGCGACCGTGCTGGCAGTACTGGGCACCGGCGTGCAGGCCCGGTCACACGCCCGCGCGATGTGCCGCGTCCGCCCGATCCGGCTGATCCGCGTGGCCGGCCGGGACCCGGCGAAAGCCGCTGCCCTGGCCGATGAACTCTCAGAAGTACTGGATATCGAAGTCCAGGCCGTGGCCGGCTACGCCGAAGCGCTCGACGGCGCGGACATCGCCGCCGCGACGACACACACGGTCGAACCCGTCGTCCGCCGCCCCTGGCTGACACCCGGAGTGCACATCACGTCCGTGGGGTACAACCCGGCGGGCCGCGAGATCGACGACGCCACCGTCGCCGAGGCACTGGTGTGCGTCGAATCGCGCCAGGCTGTACTCGCCCCCCTGCCCGCGGGCAGCAACGACCTGATCACCCCGATCCGCGCCGGCCTCATCACAGCCGATCACGTACACGCCGAGCTGGGCGAACTCATCACCGGCAGCAAATCGGGCCGCACCGCACCGGACCAGATCACCCTCTACAAATCAGTCGGCGTGGCAGTGCAGGACGCCGCCGCCGCGGCCCTGGTCGTCACAGCCGCCCGCGCGCAGTCCATCGGCACACAGATCACGCTGCGGTGATGCCGCCAGCAGCACATGCTCTTCCCCATGCGCCCAGCCGGAACGACACCGCACGGCACCACCGGCTGGGCACATTCGCCCGTACACGGCACAGCACGTAGGCGCGCAAGCCGCCCACTGCGGACAGGTCTCCGGCTACGTCCGCGGGCTCGGGGGCCCGGATCAGCCGGTGAGGATGTTGGGGTTCTCCGCGCCCATCTCCGTGTCATCCGAAGCGGGCGGCGTCACGCTGACCGGCTTGCCCAAGTCGGAAAGGTTCATGGTCAGCTCGGCGTAGGTGGCCGCCGAGTCCTTCATCGCCAACCGGGCCTGCACCACGCGCCCTTGGCCGTCGACCCACGCCTCGGCGGTGAACGGCAGCTTACGGCCGGCGTCGGTGTACTGGCTCACGGCTGCGTCGAGCGTCCTGCGTGTGTCCGCGGCGAGGCGCAGGACCATCGTGTCGTAGTCGATGTCGCCGGTGTAGTGCTTGGTTTCGACCCCGCCGACTGTCTCGGTACCCTTGGCGTGGACCCCTGTCATCCGGGAGATCTGAATCAGGGTGTGTTCGGGGTCGTTGTTGGGTGCGCGGAAGAGGTAGTGGGCTTCGGCGGTATCGCGCTTGGACCAGAGCCAGGTGTGGTCCACTTCCTCGGGTTCGACGTTGCGCATGTAGACCTTGCCGTCGGCGAAGATCATGTCGCCGCGGTTCTGGCCCGGTACGGGCCGTACGTCGAGGCGTCCGCGGTCGGCGGCCATGTCGAAACTGCCGTCCGTCACGATCTGCGCCTTCGTACCCGCGCCGTCGGTGAGGTCCAGCGTGGTGCTGATGTGTGCGCTTGTCTGTCGCGTGGTGTCGACAGCCTTTTTCACCGCGTCCTGCGCATCAGGCTCGTTCACGCGCGTGCACGCCGCGCAAAGGACGACTGCTATGGCGGCCAGGGTGAGGGGTCTGCGCATTGATGCTCCAAGTGGTCGGGGTGACTTGTTGATCGGGCCCGCGTCACTTGGTGTGTCGTGCCTGCCTCGAACGTGAGACGACCTGAAACCGGTCCGGCCGTCACGCATGAGACCTTACCCGGGCTTTACGCTCCCCCGACCAGCGGGACTGCCCCACAACACGGAAGTGCTGCCCGGGAGGCCCAACCACCCATGTGACGATCCCGGATGCCTGGCCGACGCGCAGCGTGTGGCGGCTGCGCCTCCGGGGACGCGCCGGGTCGGCGAGTCGAGCGATGGGATACAGGACCGGGTGCTCCTGAGTGCCGAACGGTTCGGCAGGCAGGTCCTGCCCGTTGCCCGCGGTAAGCCAGGACTGAGGATCCGTCAATTCCGTTAGCTGAACGTCGAGTTGCTAAGTCACTCGACGGCAACGGCGCATCATGCACGACGTCACCGCCCACCAGGTCGCGCAAGCGGGGGCCGGTCGGTGCAACGGATCGGGAAGTTTGTTGTGCCCTCGGCCACAAGACGGCCGAACGCTGGCTTGCGGCCCTCTTACGCTGGTCAACGTGACCGGGCATGGTGCCTACTCCGAGGAAGTCCTGTGCCCTGAAGGGGGGTTGAGCATGGCCATCACCTTTGGACTGCCGTTGGTGCTGCTCTGGTTACTGCTGGCGGTCATACCCATTCGGAATCCATCCGCGCGACGATTATGGATCGGCATCTACGCCGGCATCTCCCTCATCGCTCTTCTGATCGCATACTTGTACAGCGCCGATCAACGCCGGGGCCTGTTGTCCGAGTCCACCCAGGATCAGTACCTGCCGCTCATCCTGGCGGCGCTGATGGTGGGGCCGGGACTGATAGCGGTCCTGATTCGGCTCGTGGTGTCGAGACCGGACCCCACGCCCCCGATTCAGCAGTACGCTCCGTATCCCCCGCCGTATACACAGCAACCGTATCCGCCCACGCCGTATCCACCCACGCCGTACCCGCCCACGCCGCTGCCGCCCCCGGGGCCCACCGCGCCGCCTGTCGCGCCCCCTCCCCCGAACAAGCCACCGACAGCGTGACGGGCACGCGGTGACGGCGGCGCCTTCGTCCAGCGGGGGCTCAAGACCTGGTTGACGCCCTGCTTGAGGCCACCGCCGACTTGGAGCCCTGCCGTACTACCCGCACCCCGCACTTCTTGGCCTGGGGAGGGCGGGGTCGGCCGCGTAGCGGAGCTCGTGAAGTCGGAGCGGTCTGAACGATGTCGCGACGGGCAACGACTGTGTACAGACCTACGCCACCCGCGTCACACAGGACGAATGGCACCTCTACGACGACATCCGTGGTGCAGCACCCACCCATCGCGTCTGCCGGGACCTCGAAGACGATCTGTGATCTGTCGTCGGATCACGACCCCGCTTCGGGCCTGCCGATCAGGTTGTGGGTCAGTTCCATGAGTCGCTGGCGGGCCTCGTTGTCGTATGCCTGGTCGTGCGCGCTGGCGTCCGTGAATTGGTCGAAGTAGCGGCCAGTGGTGGTTTCCAGATCCGGGTCGCTGATCAGCCGCACGGTTGGCCGTACACCCTCGTCGATGCTTGTCGCCGGGGTGAGGCCGTATTCGCGTACGCCGTTGGTGTCCATCAGATGGGCCGGGTGGAGGGCGTTCACGGCGACGCCGGTGCCGTCGAGCTCTGCTGCCAGCTCGAAGCTCGCCATGATCATCGCGAGCTTGCTCCGGCAATAGGCGCGCAGTCCCTCGTAGCCCTGCTCCAGCATGATGTCGTCGAAGTCGATGGCCTCCTGCCCAATGGATGCCACGTTCACCACGCGTGCGGGTGCGGATGCGATGAGCAGGGGCAGTAGCGCCCGGGTGAGGGCATACGGGGCGAGGTGGTTCACAGCGAACCGCAGCTCGTGGCCCTGCCTGCTCAGCTCCCTCCGCAGAGGCTCAGAGCCGCCACCGGCAACCGCGTTGTTGACCAGCACGTCGAGCCGGGGCTCCGTCGCGCGCACCTGGGCGGCCATGGCGTGCACCTGGTCGAGGTCGGCCAGATCCGCGAGGTAGGTGCGAACTGTGGCGTCCGGGGCGGTGGCGCGGACCTCATCTGCAACTGCATCGAGGCGGGTGCGGTCGCGGCCGTGGAGCAGGACGGTGGCGCCGCGTGCGGCTTGGTCGCGAGTACGGTGCCTTCGCCAGTCCTGCTGCCCGCAGGGGCCCGGGTCGCCCGTCCAGGAGCGCGGGTATACAGCTGCCGGCCCACCGCCGCGGGTCCCCGGGTGCCGGCGTGGACGAGGTAGACGGCGACCTGGGAGTTCTCGATCCGTCCGGGAGCGCCGGTGTACTGGCGTTGGACCCCGACCGGGCGCGTGCCCTTCTTCACGTCGCCGGTCTCGTCGACGACCAGCACCGCGGCATCGTCGTGGAGATGCTCGACGACGTACTCACGCACGCCGTCGCGGACGGCATCGGCATCGGCCTCCCAGGAGGCCCGGCACAGCAGTTGCTGCATGCCGTGCGGGTTGGCCTCCCAGGCCCACTCCGCTATCGTCCAGCGGTTCCTGCGCGCCAGGTCCGACAGCAGGCCTAGGGCCTGTTGCGGAAGTGGATCTTGGTCGTGGATGATCGCGCCTTGTGGGGCGTGGGGATCTGACGAACAGCCAGTGGGCCCGGCTTGAGCCGTTGCTGCCGCAGGGCATCAAGCCGGGCCGTCCTCCGGTGTGGACGCGGCGGCAGCTGATAGACGGCATACGGTGGCGGACCCGGACCGGTGCTCCCTGGCGCGATGTGCCAGAACGCTACGGGCCCTGGGACCGGGTCTACGACCTCTTCCGACGCTGGCAGCGCGATGGGACCTGGGCCAGGATCGTCACCCGGCTCCAGGCCGAAGCCGAGGCGAAGGGCCTGATCACCTGGGACGTTAACGTCGACTCCACTGTCTGCCGGGCCCACCAGCACGCCGCCGGGGCGTCAAAAAAAGGGACCTACAAAAGGAGCCACCCGGCGGCATCGCCGTCGAGCCGGCGGACCACGGTCTCGGACGTTCCCGGGGCGGGCTGACCACAAAGATCCACCTCGCTGTCGAGCAGGGACAGAAGCCGCTCTCTATCGTGATCACGGCCGGTCAGCGGGGCGATTCCCCGCAGTTCGAGCCGGTCCTGGACGCGATCCGGGTGCCCCGACTCGGCCCTGGACGACCTCGCAGGCGACCGGACCGGGTGCGGGCCGACAAGGCGTACGACTCCCGCCGCAACCGGGCCTACCTGCGCAGACGCGGGATCAAGGCGACCATCCCGGTCCCGGCGGACCGGGTCCGCAACCGCCACAAGCTCGGCTCCCGGGGCGGTCGGCCTCCGAAGTTCGACAAGAGCGACTACCGCGAGCGGCATGCCGTCGAGTGCGGCAGCAATCGCCTCAAGCGCCATCGGGCCGTGGCCACGCGATACGACAAGCTCGCCGTCCGCTACGAGGCCACTGTACTGGTCGCAATGATCAACGAATGGATATGAATGGTTCTGGGGTACCCCTGATCGCTAGCCTCACCGGCTATGAAGCAGCGGCAGCAGAAGAAGCTCTCCCACCGCCTTTTCGAGGCAATCCTGTCAGGTGACGCCAGGAGCGCGAAGACCCTGCTGCGCAGTGGAGCAAGTCCGGAGAGAAGGAACACCGACGGCACCACTCCTCTGTACCTTGCATCGGTGCAGGGAGAGGCCGAGGTGGCCCGCTTGCTCATGGAAGCTGGCGCTTCCCCTGACACTGAAAGCAGCGGCCCCGGCTCGGAGGGCACACCTCTGTGCGCGGCTGCTTGCTGGGGACACACCGCAACGGTCCGGGAACTGTTGGCGCATGGCGCCGATCCCACCCTCCGCGAAGACCACGGCGCAGGCTGGTCCCCGCTGGACTGGGCGGACAATGGCCCCCACCCCGACACTGCCGAGATCCTCAGGGCAGCAAGAGCGCACCCAACAACCAAAGCTCACCCAGCTCCGTAGCCAGGACAGTCTCACCACCCACTTTCCCAACAGGCCCTAGTACTCCAGCCGTAGATCGTGATCTCGATGGTGAGGGGCGCCGAGGAGACAGGTGGCCAGCGTCGATCGTCTGGACGAGATCGGCCACGCCATCGGGGGCGTCCGTTCCTTCTCGGCCTACGCGAGTCCGCCGAGACGCAGGGCGTCCCTTATCCCATTGAGCTTCGCGGTCGTCGCCGGGGTCCACTCCTTCCCCCGTTCACCGAGTCGGAGGGCATCCTCGATCTCGCTGAGCTTCGCTGGGGACAGGGCGCCCGCCCGCTCGATCAGGTCGTCCCGGGACACGGTGGTCAGCCACGTGCAAGGGGTAAAGCCCGGACGCGGGAACGCGAACCGCAGCACGCCTTCGAAGGGCAGTCCTTCCATGGCTCCTACTACCACTTCGACGCCCAGACCGCTGATGTCGACGCCCGCCGGAGCGACGACCTGCATCACCTGGATCCCGGACGCGTCGTCTCCCGACAGCAGTACGACCAGCCGCCGCTCGTCGAACTCGACCCACCAGACTTCGCCACGTTGCACATGTCCTCCTGACACGGGACGGCAGGCGGACGCTGCGCGCCCCTGACGCGCTGTGGAGACGGTGCAGCCACCGTTGATCATCGGTGTGTGAAGACTGAAGATCATGCGGTGGCCGCAGGTCACAGCGTAGACCCTGCCCGCCGGCAGGAGGCGTTCGAGAGCCTGATGAGCCGGATAGCGGGGCGATTTGCGCGGGTCGAACCCCGGCGTCAAGCGAGGCAGTTGATGCTCGGCCTGTTGTCGGACCTGCCGCGCAAGAACTGTTGGACCATCGCCGAGTGGGCCGGGAACAGGACCCCGGACGGCATGCAGCACCTGCTGGGGTGAGAGAAGTGGGATGCCGGCCAGGTACACGACGCCCTGCGCGAGTACGGGATGGAGCACCTGCACGACGACCAGGCGGTGCTGGTGGTCGACAAGACCGGGGACGTGAAGAAGGGCACCGCCACGGTCGGCGTCCAGCGCCAGTACACCGGCACCGCGGGCAGGATCGAGAACGCTCAGGTCGCCGTCCACCTGGTCTACGCCGGCCGGCGCGGGCACGCGGCAGTGGAGCGGGAACTGTACGTCCCGCACTCCTGGACCTTCGACCCGGACCGCTGCCGCGCCGCCGGGCTCGGCGGGGAGACTCCCTTCGCCACCAAACCGGAGCTGGCCGCCCGCATGGTCGCCCGGTTCCTGGACGCCGGCCATCAGGCCGCATGGGTCGCGGGCGACGAGGTCGGCGGCGGCAACCCCAAGCTGCGAGATGCGCTGGAGAAACGCGGCACCGGTTACATCCTCGCGGTGGCCTGCTCGCACGAAGTCACCACCAGCGTGGGGAAGTTCCGTGCGTACACGCTGGCCAAGAAGGTGCCCAAACGGGCCTGGCAGAAGCTCTCCGCCGGGGCCGGAGCCAAGGGCCACCGCTTCACCACTACCAGCGACAAGCCGCCCAGGCATGAAGATCACGATCTACGGCTGAAGTACTAGGACCAACCGCCTTGCCCGCAGGCGGGGTTCGTCACGGGCAAACCGGCCCGCGATACGGCTCATGACCACCTCGAACGCCGCCCGCCAGTGGGCGGGATCTCTGCTGTGACCTGACACCGACGGTGGGTTCGTGCTGGCCTTCCAGCGCGTGGGAGACCACCAGCCGCCGCAGTGGCCGGACTCCACGCGCCCCCAGCAATTCCACCTCGACCTGGGGGTCACCCCTCGCTGAGCGACCACGGCGGATCCGGCTGGTTCACCACGCCGCCGAGAAGCGACTGGTAGAACCGGGACAGCTCAACGACATCGGCACAGTCCAACACCACACACTGCAATCTGCCGATCACGGGGGCAGCGTCTCACGGCGCCACGATCGCGATCTACAGCTGGAGTACTGCTGAGGTTGAACTCGCGATGTCGTAAGGGATGACCCATCCGGCACGAGTCCACGATGTCCGTCCTCCGCCTCTTATGAAGGCGTGTGACGTGGCGAGGTGTGCGTGGTGTCGTCTACCAGCGGTGCCAGACCGCTTGGGGTGCGGCGTCACGCGTGACGGAGTGGTCATCTCCCGCGACGAAGAACAGGGCCCAGGACACGACGTTGTCACCGGCGCGCTGGGCGCCGACTTCGAGTTGGAAGCCGTCGCAGACAAGGTCGCCAGTGGGACTGAGCCGCAATCCGGTGTCGTACTCGATGGCGTGGGCTTCCATTTCCTGCGCGAGCTGCGAAGGCACACGGCCGATGAGCCGGATCCCCCGGCAGTTCACCTGAGGGCCGACGCGTCCGTCGACCAGGACATAGGCCAGCTCCCGGTCCGCATGGAAGTAGCACTCCACCGGCGCCTGGCTCGTGGGGGTGTCCTCCTTGGCGAAGCGCACAGCGTCCCACCCCGGGCGGTATCCGTCAGGCCGGGTGTTGAAGCCGTGGGCGGCCAGGGCCGCGATGACCTCTTCCTGGTGCATGTCCATGCGCAGCGGCCCCAGGGTCCGCCCGGGGAGGTAGTCCCATTGATCACGTTCCTCGTCCGGAAGCACCGGCCACATACCCGTATCCATCTCACGATGATCGTTCATCCGGTTCACGACCCGTGCATCAGCCTTCTGCGCAGGGCCACACCTCCTTGGCCCACCCGGCCACCGTCTCCTCGTCGCGCTCCATCGCGCGTCGGGCCGGGATCTGGCAGGACCAGCCGTTGCGTACCAGCGGCTTGCGAACGCCCTGAATTCGCCGGGCGAGCAGTTGTGGGCCGCGGCCCGTGCGGGCGCCACGCGCATCCCGAACGCCCCGGCGTGGAGCCGGTGCCGCATCCGCTTTCGCTCGCCGACGGAAGGGGCCCGCTTGTCCTCTGCGAGCACTGCGCGAAGCCGTCCGCACGGCCGGACGTCCGGGGGTGTCAGAGCCGTCTCGTGGTGAACAGCGTGGTGCCGTGTACCGCGTCCACTTCCTTCCGCTCTGTCTCGGTGAACCCGAGCTTGGTCAGCACACGGCGCGAAGCGGTGTTCCAGTCCCAGACCGTGGCCCACAGACGTTCGCGCCCCGACGATCTCGCCCAATCCAGAACCGCCACCGCGGCCTCGGTCGCATAGCCCTGACACCACACTCGGCGCAGCAGCTCGAACGCCAGCTCCGGTTCCCCTGCCGGCCCTCGCCCGCTGTCGACGAGCCCGCAGTAGCCGATGACGTCACCAGAGGCCTTTCGCTCGATCGCCAGCAACCCGACCGACCACAGCCGGTCGGTGCGGATCGAATCCTCAAGCTCCGCGACCGTGGGGTGCCCGTCCGCATCGATTCGACGGTGCGGCGGCACTCGTGGATCACGCTCGGCCCACAGCTCACGCTGGACGACGGCCTCCGCCACCCGCCAAGGCCTGAGCCGCAGACGACTCGTCTCAAGTGCAACCTCGCTGCCCAACTCCGCCCCAACTGTCATGACATCAACCCTCTCACGGTCAACGCGCCGCCTTGCTGGCGGAGTTGTCGGTCTGTCGATCGTGGATGCCCGAAACGATGCAGAGTTCCCCCCTTCCGTCAACGGAGCCGTGGACCTGGGTCAGTCGACCGACAGCTGGGTCGGATCCGCCATGATCCGGCGGACCGTCGTCATCGCCGCACCCAGCAGGGGGCCGCGCCGGCCCAGCGCTGAGGGGCGCAGCGCCTCGGGGGCCCAGGGTCGTACGACGACCCGGGCGGCCAGTTCGGCGCGTACGGACGGCAGCAGCCACTCGGCGAGTTCGGCATACGCGCCGCCGAGGACGAGGGCGTCGGGGTCGATGAGGTCCACGGCGGATGCGAGGGCGAGGCCGAGTGCGTTGCCCGCGCGGTCCAAGGCCCGCAGGGTTGGCGCGTGCCCGGCGCCTGCCCGCTCGGCCAGCAGGGCGACCGGGTCGCTGTGCCGGCCGAGGCCGGCCTCGGCCAGCACGGCCGCCTTGCCCGCGTACTGCTCCAGGCAGCCGCGGGAGCCGCAGGTGCAGCGGGGGCCGTCCGGCTGGACGGGGATGTGGCCGAGTTCACCGGCGAAACCGCGGGCTCCCCGGAACAGGCGGCCGTCGATGATCAGAGCGGCGCCGATGCCGGTCTCCGCGGAGACATGTACGAAGGTCTCCACGGGCTGCTCGGCGTTCCAGTACTCGGCCAGCGCCCCGAGGTTGGCCTCGTTCTCCGGCTCGGGCACGGTGTTCTGGTCGGGCCAGTGGTGGGCGATCCGGACGCTGTGCCAGCCGAGGTTGGGCGCGCGCTCGACGAGTCCGCCGGGATGGTTCGGCACGACACCGGGCACGGCGATGACGCGTCCCTGGACGCGCAGCCCGAGTGTGGTGGCCTCGGCCTCCGCTTCGGCGGCCAGGGCTGCGGCCTCCGCCAGTACCTGCGCGGCCGGCCGGTCCGCGTTGGGCTGTTCCACCCTGCGCCACAGCCGCGCCTTGCCCCGCAGGTCCACCACGCATGCGCCGAGGTGGGTGGCACCGATTTCCAGGCCGAGGCCCGCGGGGCCGTGGTCGCTGATGGTCAGCGCCCGTCCGGGGCGGCCGACTCGTCCGCTGGCCGCGGCCGGGGCCTCGGTCAGTGCGCCTCGTTCGATGAGCTCGTCGACCAGGGAGGAGACGGCGGCCCTGGTCAGTCCGACGCGTCCGGCGACGTCCGCACGGGAGAGCGGGCTGTGTGCGCGGACCGCGCCCAGGACGACCGCGAGGTTCTGTCGGCGCATGCCTTGCAGGGACGCCGGTCCGCTGCCCGCGTCTCTGTTCGTCCTGCCGACCACCGTCACGTGCCGTGCCCCCTACCGGTCTGCGGTCGGGGCACCCTGTAGGGCCCCGGCCCGGAGCAGGGTATCCGCGATCCGTTCGAGCGTGTCGTCGTCCTTCTTCACCGGCTCCAGGACCCGGCCATCGGCCGTGCGCCAGCGGCGCGCCACGGCGTCGGCGGGCTCGCCGGTGAGCAGTGCGGCCGCCTGGGCGGCTGCGCCGAGCGCGACCAACTCCTGCGCGTCGGGCACCTGGACCGGGCGGCCGGAGAGCCGCAGGACGGTTTGCTGCCAGGCCTTTCCCCGGGCGCCGCCGCCGATGAGCAGCAGCGGTTCCTCGCTCGTCGGGTCGGCGCCTCCTGCTCGCAGCACGCCGTCCAGCGCGGCGAGCAGGGCATGGGCCGCACCGTCGTAGGCGGCCTGGAGCAGTTGGCCCGGCGTGGTGTCGTGGCGCAGCCCGTGGACCAGTCCGGAGGCGGCGGGGAGGTCGGGGGTTCGCTCGCCGTCCAGGTAGGGCAGGACCACCGCGGTGCCGCCGCCCTCGACCTCGTCACGGCCGCGCCCCAGAAGTGCGGCGAACCGGTCTACGGCGAGGGTGCAGTTGAGGGTGCAGGCCAGCGGCAGCCAGCCGCCGAGGGCGTCGGCGAAGCCCGCGACGGTGCCGCTCGGGTCGGCGGGGCGCATCCGGCCGACGGTGTAGACGGTGCCGGAGGTGCCGAGGCTGAGCACCGGCCGGCCCGGGAGCAGGCCGAGCCCGAGGGCCGCGGCCATGTTGTCTCCGGTGCCGGTGGCCACCGGCGTGCCCGGGCGCAGCGGCGTGCCGGGGCGGACGACGCCGGCCCGCGTGCCCGGGGGGAGGACCTGCGGCAGCAGGTGCGGGTCGAGGCCGATGCGGGCGAGGATGTCGCGGTCGTACCCGTCCGGCCCCCACCAGCCGGTTCCCGAGGCGTCGCCGCGGTCGGTGACCGCCTCCCCGGTCAGCCGCTCCGTCAGGAAGTCGTGGGGAAGCCGCACGGCCGCGACCCGGTCCGCGGCGGCGGGCTCGTGGGCGCGCAGCCAGGCCCACTTGGCGGCGGTGAAGGCGGCCGTCGGGACGCTGCCCGTGCGGCGGGCGAGTTCCGCGTCGCCGATCGCGGCCCGCAACTCGGCGGCCTGAGGCGCGGCTCGGACGTCGTTCCAGAGCAGTGCCGGGCGGACGGGCTGGCCGCCCTCGTCGAGGGTGACAAGACCGTGCTGCTGGCCGGCGACCGAGACGGCGGCCGCACGGTCCGCCCAGCCCGTTTTGGCCACGGCCTCGCCCAGCGCGTTCCACCACTGGCCGGGGTCGCTCTCGCGGCCGCGGTCTTCGCTGACGGTGTGCGCGGCACGGCCCCGGCCCAGGATCGCTCCGGTGTCGATGTCGACGGCGAGGGCCTTGGTGGACTGCGTCGAGCTGTCGACGCCGATCACGCCGCGCTGCTCAGCCATGCGTTCCTCCGATGAAGGGGTTTCTTCCGACGTCCCGGCCCGCTAATTTGTTGAGAGTCCTGACAAACTATCTTCGCACGGATCCGGAGCCGCTCCATGTCCAGCGACCCGCTCGTTCCCCGCCCCGCGCACAAGTTCGCCTTCGGCCTGTGGACCGTCGGCTGGCAGGGTCGCGACCCCTTCGGCGACGCGACCCGCGCCGCCCTCGACCCGGTCGAGACCGTCCAGCGGCTTGCCGAACTCGGCGCCTACGGCGTCACCTTCCACGACGACGACCTGATCCCGTTCGGCGCCGGCGAGGCGGGCCGCGAGCAGGCCGTCAAACGCTTCCGCTCCGCGCTCGACTCCGCCGGTCTGAAGGTCCCCATGGCCACCACCAACCTGTTCACCCACCCGGTGTTCAAGGACGGGGCCTTCACCGCAAACGACCGAGACGTACGCCGCTATGCGCTGCGCAAGACGATCCGCAACATCGACCTGGCCGTGGATCTCGGCGCCTCGGTCTACGTCGCGTGGGGCGGTCGCGAGGGCGCCGAGTCGGGCGCGGCCAAGGACGTACGCACCGCGCTCGACCGACTGAAGGAGGCCTTCGACCTCCTGGGCGAGTACGTCGAGGAGCAGGGCTACGACCTGCGCTTCGCGATCGAACCCAAGCCCAACGAGCCGCGGGGCGACATCCTGCTGCCCACGCTCGGCCACGCCCTGGCGTTCATCAACGCGCTGGAGCGGCCCGACCTGGTGGGCGTCAATCCGGAGGTCGGCCACGAGCAGATGGCCGGGCTCAACTTCCCGCACGGCATCGCCCAGGCCCTGTGGCACGACAAGTTGTTCCACATCGATCTCAACGGCCAGTCCGGCATCAAGTACGACCAGGATTTGCGCTTCGGCGCGGGGGACCTGCGGCAGGCCTTCTGGCTGGTGGACCTGCTGGAGTCCGCCGGCTACGACGGTCCCCGGCACTTCGACTTCAAGCCCCCGCGCACCGAGGACTACGAGGGCGTCTGGGCCTCGGCGGCCGGCTGCATGCGCAACTACCTGCTGCTGGCGGAACGGTCCCGCGCGTTCCGGGCCGACCCCGAAGCCCGGGCCGCGCTCGAAGCGTCCCGACTGCCCGACCTCGCCCTGCCCACGGCCCAGGACGGCCTCGCCTCGCTCCTGTCGGACCGTTCCGCCTTCGAGGAGTTCGACGTGGACGCCGCCGCGCGCCGCGGCATGGCCTTCGAGCAGCTGGACCAACTGGCCCTCGAACACCTCCTCGGCGCCCGCTGACCACGCGCACGAGCCGGTACCCGCGAACGGCACGCCCCGCCTTCCCGTCACGCCCCTCCCCCGGCGTCTGCGGCGGTGCGTTGCCATCTGCTCCCGGACGTGCGGGTGCCGATCGCCAGCACCCGCACCAGCCCAGGTGGGCCGTGGCAGTACCGCCCGGCCGGCACCACCGGCGCGAGAAGCGGGAGGCCGGCCTCGTCTCGTACGGCTTCTGTCCGTTCAGCGAGTGGACGGGCGTGCGACCGGGTGGCCGTCGGGCGAGCCGACGCGCATACGACTCGGAAGCGGGGGAAGGTGGTGGTCAAAAGCGAGAGAGGCTCCTGAGATGCTTGCGCCCCACCCGAAGACCCTGCGGCTCCTTCTTGCGCAATACGCCGAAGCTCGTATTGCCCACGCCTACCAGCAGAACCCCCGTGCGGCAGAACAGCTCAAAGATGTCTCGTCCACTCTGTGCGTGGTGACCGCGACGTCCTGTGTGGAGGACGCCATCGCAGCGGCCGACCTCCTCCTTGCCCAAGCCTCCACCGTCCGAGAGGCTGACGTGAACCAAGCAGACCTCGCGGCGTGAACCCCTTCCCGGCTGTCCCCTCCCCGGCACGGCCGCCACTCGCTGGCGCGGTGACAGCAGGTCCGCCGACACGGCAGGCGTTCGCCGACGTACGCACGGCCGTAACTGGCCGCTCGTCATGCCACGGTGCCGCTGAGGCACCGTCGCTTGACTAGGCCGTGCTCCGCTGCCTGGCCCGGTAAGCCGCGGCCTTGATCTTGTTGCCGCAGGACTCCATGCCGCACCACTGGCGCCTCATGCCCCGCGATCGGTCGATGTAGACCCGCGTGCACTCCGGGTTGCCGCACTCCTTCAGGAGGGGCACGTCCGGGCCGCTGAGCAGTTCGACGGCCCCCCGGGCCACGGTCGCCAGGGCCTGGCCCGGGGTCGCCTCGTTGTGCCGGCCGCTCAGGGTGAGCTGGGGTGTTACGGCGTTCTCGCGGGCTGCCCCGTTCAGCACGGCGAGCGCTTCACGGTCGAAGCCCTCACCAAGACGGCGGTTGGTGACGAGCCGGTAGAGGGCTTCGCGGATGGTGATCGCCTGGTGGGCGTCCTCTGCCGTGCCGGGCGTGATCGTGTCCACGAGCCCGGACTCCAAATACCAGGCGTTCAGCCGCTCCGGCGACGCGAACATCTCGAACCGAACGGAGCGCCGCGCACGGAGCGTGGCCGCGAAGTCCAGGGCCGGGTGGCCGCAGACGAAGACGTGGTCGAGGTTCACATCACCATCTTGACAGGTGACTGTGGACCAGGGCAAGGGCGGCCGTCGCGCCCGGCTCCGGGATCGCGACGCGCTGTGCCGTTACGACCGCCATGAGAAGCGGCTCGCCGCGCGGCCCGCCATCCCTGGTCCCACCATCGCGCTTCGACGGGGAGGAGCAGGCGCGGCGCGGCCGGTGACGCACTCTTGCATGTCGACCATGCGGAGGTGAGGGCAAATTCGGTCACGCACACGTCCTGGGCCGAGGTGGCTGTCCGGCTCGAAGGGGCGACCGCCCTCGGCCGCATGCCACCGCCCGAGGATCATCACCCCCTTGACTGGTGACGTGGACCGGCGCAGGCTGATACCGAGACGCCGCACCACCAGCGATCCGTACGTCATCCGCGATTACGGAATGGAGCTCGGCCATGGACACAGACGTCATCGACGACGCCGGCGCCGTACGGCACGACCGTTTCGGCAGCCTGCCCGAGCGCATCCGCTACGAGGACATGACGGAGAACGTCCAGGCCGGGCGGCCCGGCGCCGGAGACAGCTCGTACAACGCCGAAGGTACTTGGCAGCACTACTCATGCCTCGCCCTCGACCTGGGGCTCTAGGGGGTGTCTGGTGGATCAGGGTCGGTCAGGGTGCGGCGCCTGGTGCGGTGCATCGCAAGGCGCCGGAACGTCGTGATAGCGGAGCTATCGGGGCGTTTCGGCAACGCCGCGAGGTGCCGTGCCAGGCGCCGCAGCCCCGGCCATGATCCACCAGACACCCCCTAGACCCGGTCGGCCCCCTCTGACCGCCCGGACTCCAGATCTACCTCGCCAGGCCGCCAGGCCGCCAGGCCGCCAGGCCGCCAGGCCGCCTTGGCCGGTGGTTGATCAGAGGGGTCTCCGGCACGCGCGGAACGCCTGCTCGCCTGTCGGTACAGCGGCTCGAACCGGGAGGGCGCCTCCGGCATCCAGTTGCGTCCCCCTTCCGGTCAGCGGTCGTGGCGGTGGACGCTGACGGCGTAGCCGCCGCCCTCGTAGGGTGCCGCGTCCCAAGTGGCGAAGCGGGCCGCGAGGGTGAGGCCGACGGCGGCGCAGTGGGCGTCGTACTGCGCCAGCGTGAGGGACGGCGGCACGGGCAAGTGGGCGGCGTCGAGGCCGAAGCCCGCGACCAACAGGCCGCCCGGGCGCAGGGCCGCCGCCAGCCGCTGGACCACCGCGGCCTCCGTGCCCGGTGTGACCAACGGCAGGACGTTCCCCGCGGCGACGACCAGGTCGAAGTCGGCGGCGACACCGAGCGCGGCCGGATCGAACGCGGCCAGATCGACGTGGAACCAGGGCAGTCGAGGTGCCCGCTCCCGCGCGGCGTCCAACATCGACGCGTCCAGATCGACGCCGACGCAGTCGTACCCGAGCTCGGCCAGCCGGATCATGACCCGCCCCGTGCCGCACCCGGCGTCGAGCACCCGCGCGCCCGGCGGTGCCAGCGACGCGCAGAACGCCGCCTCGCCGTGTACGTCCTTCCCGCCGCGGGCCAGCGCCTCGAAGCGCGCGGCGTACTCGCCTCCGGAGGTTCCACCGGTCAATTCCTGCCAACGACTCATGGGATCGACTGTAGGTCGTCGGGGCCATCCGGCCCGTGCCAGGGCCCATGGGCACGCTGAGCCGGTCCTATATCCTGACGCGGTGGCGGACAGAACCGGCGGAGAGCCGCAGATCGACAGACGCTCCACCCGGTGGGACGAGCACAAGGCTCAGCGTCAGGTCGATTTGGTGGACGCGGCCGTCGCGCTCATCGAGGAGGAGGGCACGCGCTTTCGCGTGCAGCGCCTCGCGGAGCGCGTGGGGCTGCCGCGGTCCGTGCTCTACCGGCATTTCAAGGACCGCGCCACGCTGGACGAGATGATCCGCCGACGGGTCGTGGACTCGTTCATGCGACGGATGGAGCCCACCCTCACCTTCGAGGGGACCGTCCAGGACGCCGTGCACCGGGTGGTGGGCGCACACCTGGACTGGGTGGCCCAACACCCGCGCCTGTACGCCTACATGGGGGTCGCGGAGCACGCCATGGGCGACGGCTCGCTGGTGGCGGACACCAAGACGGCCATCGCCCTGATGCTGAGCGAGCGGTTCGGAGACGTACTCAAGGCGCTCGGGGTGCCGAAGGCACCGATCCGTTCGGTCGCGGTCGGCATCGTGGCTTTCGTCGACACCTCGGTCAACCAGTGGGCGCACGACGAACGGCGTGAGCAGTCCGAGGAGGAGCTGCGCGCGATGCTGTGCCGCTCGGTCTGGGCGATCCTCGACGCGACACTGCGGGACCTGGGCGTGGAACTGTCGCCGCAGCAGCGCGTGTCGGACCTGGAGCGGCGCTGACCGCGCTCCCCCGCCACCGGTGACGTCTGCACGTCGCGGCAGTCAGCCGCGTACCGCCGGAACGGGTCGCGCTGCCGCGCGGTGCAGGGATTCGGTGTCGGTGAGCTTGACGCGGGGGCGCCCCTGGGCCTCTCCTGCCGCCCGCTCCACGCGGTCGATCGCCCGCCAGTCCTCCAGGCCCAAGGCCTTTCCCGCCGTCCCCTCGGCGGAGACGGGCCGGTTGAGGTGCCCGGCGCAGAAGTCGTCCAGGAGGGATGCGACCGTCTCCTGGGCGCAGGTCCTGTTCGTCCCGATGAAGCCGGTCGGTCCACGCTTGATCCAGCCCGTGACGTAGACGCCGGGCTCGACCCGCCCGGCGTCGTGCGGGACCGTCGCGGTGTCCTCGTCGAAGGGCAGGCCGGGCACGGGACGGGCCCGGTAGCCGACGCAGCGCACGACCAGGCCGGTCTCCAGGGTCCGGGTGTCGCCGGTGGGCCGCGCGCGGACGGTGCCGTCGTCGTCGGTGTGCAGCGTGGTGGTGGTCATCTCAAGGGCGCGTACGGCGCCGTCACCGACGATCCGCACCGGACTGGTGAGGAAGCGCAGCACGATACGGCGACGCCCCTCCACCGGCGTCCGGGCGGCCAGCTCCGACAGGAGCCGTGTCTTCTCGGTGGCACCGCGCGCCAGGACCTCGGGCCGGCCCTCGACACACACGTCCACGTCCTTGAGGGCGCCGAGCGCGAGGAGTTCGGGCACGGTGAACGCGGCCTGCGCGGGTCCTCGCCGGCCGAGGAGGACCACCTCACGGACGTTGCCGGCGCGCAGCGCGGCGAGCGCGCGGTCGGAGATGTCGGTACGGGCCAGGGCGTCGGGGTCGGCGGTGAGGATGCGGGCGACGTCGAGGGCGACGTTGCCGTTGCCGATGACGACCGCGCGCTGCGAGCCGAGATCGTGGTCGTCGTGCGCGTGGTCGGGGTGACCGTTGTACCAGGCGACGAAGTCGGTGGCGCAGACGCTGCCGGACAGGTCCTCGCCCTCGATGCCGAGGCGGTTGTCGGTCGCGGCGCCGACCGCGTAGATCACCGCGTGATGGTCGCGCAGCAGGTCGGCGTGGGTGACGTCGGTTCCGACCTCGACCCCGAGGCGGTAGCTGAAAGCGGGCTGTGCCTCGATGGCCCCGAACAGTTCCGTGACGTGTTTGGTGTCCTGGTGGTCCGGTGCGACGCCGGCCCGCACGAGACCGTACGGGGTCGGCAGGCGGTCGTAGACGGTGACGCGTGTGCCGGGGTGGCGCAGCAGCTCGTCCGCGGCGAACAGTCCGGCCGGTCCTGCGCCGACGACCGCGACGGACAACTCGCCCTGGGGGATGCGGCGTTGCCTGGGCACCACGTGCATCGGGGCGCGGTCGGCGTGTGCGTTCTCCTTGTAGTACGAGGCGTTCAGCTCCAGGAACGGCAGTTCCGCCTCGCCGAGGGCCGTGTGGGGTTTGAGCGCGTCCACGGGGCAGGCGCTGGTGCAGGCGCCGCAGTCCACGCAGGTACGTGGATCGACGTACAGCATCTCCGTGCTTCCGAAGCCGGGTTCGCCGGGCGCGGGGTGGATGCAGTTGACCGGGCACGCCAGCACGCAGGAGGCGTCGGCGCAGCAGGATCGGGTGACGACGTACGGCACGGCGGGCTGGTCTCCGTTCGGGTTTTCGGGGAAGGACGCGGCGAGGGTCCGCGGGGGCCCTGGCCCCTGTGCGGGGCTTCAGCCGGCGAGCGGCGCGGGCTCGTCGCCACAGCGTGCGCGGGCATCACTCGGCGAGCGGCGCGGGCTCGCCGCGAAAGCGTGCCGGTCGGCCGTCGATGTGCAGGGCCCTCCACAGCGGGCGGGACGCCCTGTTCATCAGGCCGATGTCCTCGGCGAGCATCCGCACGTCGGAGAAGAGTTCGTGGAGCATGGTCCGTCCCGCCTCGGACTTCCAGAAGACGTCCTTGATCACCCAGGCCGGGATGCCGACCTGCGCGGCGGACCTCCGGTCGGGGATCATGATGACGTCGCACAGGCTGCGCATGATCAACGGGAAGAGCAGGGACAGGGCGCCGCGGCGGGCCCTGCCGAAGTGCGGGACGCGCAGGCGCAGGAACTCGTGCGCGAAGGAGATGTGGCGGGCCTCCTCCGCTATGTGGATCTGCATGATCCGCTGCGGCAGGGGGTGCACCGGCTCCCCGCTGCGCAGGGCCCCCTTCTGGAGGTGGTCGATGGGTTCCTCGCCGGCCAGGATGCCGGTGAAGAACGCCTCCGGGTAGAGGGACCCGAACAGCGGCAGGACCCGGCTGAGTTGGCGGAACCAGCGCTTGCCGCCGGCGGTGTCCACGCCGGTACGGTTGACGAGTTCCTGGAACATCTGGGTGTGGTGGGTCTCTTCGGTGACCTCGTGGGTGAGGTACCTGAACTCCTGGTCCCGGTTGCCCAGTTGATAGACGTAGTCCAGGGCTCCGCGCATGAGCAGGTTCTCGAACTGCATGCCCACCTTGGCGATCACCGCCCAGCGCCAGATCCCGATCCGGATCCGCGCCTCCAGCGGCTGCTCCTGGTACCAGGGGTGGGCGCCCAGCGCGTCCGCCGAGGTGAGGACCCAGCGCGGGTCGCTCGGGTCCACGGCGAACTCGGGGTCGTCCCACGGGATGTCGGTGAAGGCGTTGAAATGGACGTTGACGGAACCCTCGGACAGGGTCCGCAGGCGCCCGTCGTAGGCCTTCCTGGTCAGGTGCGCGGTCATCTTCGTCCTCGTCTGTCTCGTCTGTCTGGTGAACCGCCCGGCGGGAGGCCTGTGGACGGTGCGCGGGTCGGGGTGAGGGGCGGGGCTGCGGGCGGGCGCCGGTGCCACGCGAGTGACGGGGCCCGGTGCGCGGGGCTCAGCGCGAGGGGCGGGTGCCACCGGGTGCAGGGGCGCGGCGCCGGGGCGGCGGTACGGGTGGCGTCCGGGCAGGAGCCGCGGGGCGGTCAGGCGGCGCGGGTCGGTTCCTGGGCGTCGGCCTCGGCGTCCGTGTCCGCGCCCGCGCCCGCGCCCCCGCCCGCGTCGGATGATCCCGCCTTGGCGAAGCGCAGCGGGGCGTCCTGGATGGCGGCGTCGCGCAGCATGGCGCGGTCTCGGTAGTAGTTGTTCCACAGCCGCCACGGGTCGCGGGTGCCCTGGCGCGGCATGGCCTTGTCGGCCCGTGCGATGTAGCCGGAGGTCAGCGCCTCGCCCATGACGGAGAACTCCGAGCGGTCGGCCTCGCAGGCCACCGGGGTGGCGATGTCGTGCCCGTGGCGCCGCATGTGCGCGAGGAGGCGGGCGGTGTATGCGGCCGCCAGGTCCGCCTTCAGGGTCCAGGAGGCGTTCGTGTAGCCGATGACGAGGGACAGGTTGGGCACGCCCTCCAGCAGGACGGCCTTGTAGAGCACGCGGTTCGTGACGTCCACGGGGGTGCCGTCGACGGTCAGGGCCATGCCGCCCAGGAGCCGCACGCTCAGCCCGGTGGCGGTGATGACGATGTCGGCCTTCAGCTCCTTGCCTGACTTCAGCCGGATGCCGTCGGCGGTGAAGGTGTCGATGTGGTCGGTCGCGATGGCCGCCTTGCCGCTCTTGAGGACCTTGAAGAGGTCACCGCCGGGGACGACGCACAGCCGTTGGTCCCAGGGTTTGTAGCGCGGGCTGAAGTGGCGCATGTCGACGCTCTTGCCGGCCCGGGCCCGTACGAGGCCGAGAAGAACCCTGCGGGCGAGCCGGGGATACTTACGGCAGAAGGCGTAACTCCCGCGCTGCAGCGCGATGTTGCGGGTCCGGGCGATCTTGTGGATCAACCGTGCCGGGGCGTGCAGCTTCTGCAGGACGGTGATGACCGGGTCGACCTCGGGCAGGGCGAGGACGTACGTGGGCGAGCGCTGGAGCATGGTGATGCTCGCGGCGTCGTCGGCCATCGCGGGGAGCAGGGTGATGGCGGTGGCGCCGGATCCGATGACGACCACGTGCTTGCCCGTGTGGTCGAGGTTGTCGGGCCAGTGCTGGGGGTGGACGAGCGTGCCCCGGTAGTCCGACTCGCCCGGGAACGCGGGGCGATAGGGCTCGTCGTAGTCGTAGTAGCCGGTCGCGCCGACGAGGTAGCCCGCCCTGTACGACTCGCGGCGGCCGGTGGTCTCGTCCTCCACCTCGACCGCCCACCGGCCGTCGGCGTGCGAGAAGTCGGCGCTGATCGCGCGGCGGCCGAAGCGGATGCGCCCAAGGACCCCCGCGTCGGCCGCGGCGTCCTCGACGTACTGCCGGATGTCCGCGCCACCGGCGAGAATGCGAGCCTGACGCCAGGGGCGGAAACCGAACCCGAAGGTGGACATGTCGGAGTCGGAACGGATGCCGGGATAGCGGAACAGGTCCCAGGTGCCGCCGACCCGGGCGCGCCGCTCAAGGACGACGACCGAAGCGCCGGGGTTGTCCCGCAGGATGTGGCACGCGGCGCTGATGCCGGATATGCCGGCGCCGATGACCAGGACGTCGACGTGCTGCTGCTCCATCGCGTGACCCTCGCTCTCGCTCGTGGGCACCCGAGCGGGGCAGGGACGGCGAAGGCCGCTGCCGCTCGGGCGCTGACGCTTGCTCAGACCCGGGGTGACACCCAAGCGCCTCCTGCCAATTTACCTGCGACACGGAGTTGCAGATACCGCCGGTAACGTGATGTGGATCACGCGCGGTGAAGTGGTTGGCCGGTTTGGGAGGGGCGCCAGGCGCGAACCGCCAGGTGGCGGCCGTGGGCGGCCGAGAGCGGTTCACCGCGCCGACGGGCCGTGCTCCAGCAACTGGATGTCCCCTGTGTCCGGGCGGACTTGCGAGCAGCGCGGCGCTGCGGCGCCGACGCCGTCCCTGTCCCGCAGCGATCCGTGGGGCATCGCCGAGCGGGCGCGTCGCCGCAAGACACGTTCCCCCCGTGCGGGCGGGGCTGGGGCGTGTTAGGTGTGGCAGGTCGAGTGACCGTCGCGACGGCGGTCCCCTGCGCAACGGCCGGTGTGCCCGTGCCGACCGCCCCGTATGGCCTGACCTGGAGGATGCCATGCCCGAGCTGTTCATCGCCGGCCGGTGGACGGCGGCTGCGGAAGGGCACAAGCGGGAGATCAGATGTCCCGCCGACGGCGCCCTGGTCGCCCAGGTGGACGAGGCCGGCCCGCAGGATGCGGCCGCCGCCGTGGCCGCCGCCCGCGATGCGTTCGACCGGGGTCCGTGGCCGCGCACCACCGTCATGGACCGGGCCGCGCTGCTGCTCCGCGTCGCCGACCTCCTCGTACGCGACAAGGCGGACTTCGCCCGTGCCGAATCGCTCGACACCGGCAAGCGCCTCGTCGAGTCGGAGTACGACATGGACGACATCGCGAACTGCTTCCGCTACTTCGGCACCCTCGTGGCGGCCGGCGGCGGTGACCGGATCGTCGACACGGGCACCCCGTCCGTCGACAGCCGCGTCGTCCATGAACCCGTCGGCGTCTGCACTCTGATCACGCCCTGGAACTACCCGTTGCTGCAGACCGCCTGGAAGGTCGCGCCCGCGCTGGCCGCGGGCAACACCTTCGTCCTCAAGCCGAGCGAGCTGACGCCGCACACCGCGATCATGCTGATGCGGCTCCTCCAGGAGGCCGGACTGCCGGAAGGGGCCGCCAACCTGGTGCTCGGCACCGGAGCGGTGGTCGGCGCGCCACTGACCACGGACGAGCGGGTCGATCTGGTCTCCTTCACCGGTGGCCTGGCCACGGGGCGGCACATCATGGCCGCCGCCGCCCCCACCGTGAAGAAGATCGCCCTCGAACTCGGCGGCAAGAACCCCAACATCGTCTTCGCCGACGCCGATTTCGACACCGCCGTCGACTACGCGCTCATGGCTGTCTTCCTGCACTCGGGGCAGGTCTGCTCGGCCGGTGCCCGCCTCCTGGTCGAGGACGAGCTGCACGACCGCTTCGTCGACGAGCTCGCCGCACGCGCCGGGCGGATCCGCATGGGCGGCCCCTTCGACGAGCACGCCCGCACCGGGCCCCTCATCTCGGCCGCGCACCGCGACAAGGTCGAGGCGTACGTCGCCGCCGGTGTCGCCGAAGGCGCCGTGCTGCGGCTCGGCGGGGCCCGGCCCGACGATCCGGCGCTCGCCGACGGCTTCTACTACCCGCCCACCATCCTCGACGAGTGCACCCCGCAGATGTCCGTCGTGCAGGACGAGTCGTTCGGCCCGGTCGTGACGGTCGAACGGTTCCACGGCGAGGCCGAGGCGCTGGCGCTCGCCAACGACACCGTGTACGGCCTTGCGGGCGCCGTGTGGACGACGGACGAGGGCCGCGCGCACCGGGTGGCCGCGGGCCTGCGGGTCGGCACGGTCTGGATCAACGACTTCCACCCGTACGTCCCGCAGGCCGAATGGGGCGGTATGAAGCAGTCCGGAGTGGGACGCGAGCTGGGTCCCGCCGGGCTCGCCGAGTACACCGAGGCCAAACACATCTGGCGCAACACCGCGGCAGAGCCACAGCGCTGGTTCGACTGACCACCGCCTGCCACTGCCTGCGCCCTGCCCGTACGGAACGAGGAGACCTGTCATGGCGGACATCCCGCCCGGCCCGGACGAGCCGGCCAGCAACGCGTCCCTGGACCAGGACGCGGCGCTCACCGAGCTCGGCTACAAGCCCGGCCTCAAGCGGACCCTCGGCAACTTCCACACCTTCGCCGCCGGCATCAGCTACATCTCCATCCTGACCGGCACCTTCCAGCTGTTCTACTTCGGCGTCAGCTTCGGCGGCCCCACCTACTGGTGGTCCTGGCCCATGGTCTTCCTCGGCCAGCTGATGGTGGCCCTGTGCTTCTGCGAGCTCGCCGCCCGCTTTCCCGTCGCGGGGTCGGTCTACAACTGGTCCAAGCACTCCGGCGGCCCCCACGTCGGCTGGCTCGCGGGCTGGATGATGACGGTCGCGACAATGGTCTCGCTCGCCGCCGTGGCCCTCGCCTACCAGCTGACGCTCCCTCAGATCTCCAGCTTCTTCCAGGTCGTCGGCGACGGCACGGGCAAGTACGACAAGGCCGCCAACGCGGTGCTGCTCGGCACGATCCTGATCCTGTTCACCACCCTGGTGAACGCGTTCGGCGTCAAACTGATGGCCACCATCAACTCCGCGGGCGTCTTCATCGAACTCGTCGCGGCCGTCGTCCTCGTCATCCTGCTCGCCGCGCACATCACCCGCGGCCCGAGCGCCATCGTGCAGACCGACGGCTACGGACAGGGACAGTCGCTCGGCTACCTCGGCGCGTTCCTCACCGCCTCACTCGCATCGGCGTACGTCATGTACGGCTTCGACACGGCCTCCTCACTCGGCGAGGAATCCATCGACCCCGCACGCAACGCGCCGCGCGCCATCCTGCGCGCCCTCACCGCCTCTTTCCTCCTCGGCGGCCTGATCCTGCTCTTCGCGCTGCTCGCCGCCCCGGATCTGCATGCGAAAGAGCTGTCCGTGGATGGCCTCCAGTACGTGGTCAAGGCCGCGCTCGGCCACACCGTCGGCGTGGTCGTGCTGTGGTGCGTCGTCATCGCCATCACCGTGTGCGCGCTGTCGGTGCAGACGGCGGGGCTGCGCCTCGCGTTCGCGATGGCCCGCGACAACAACCTGCCGGGCGGCTCGAAGCTGGCACGGCTCAGCCCCCGCTTCCAGACGCCGGTGCTCGCCACGTGCCTGATCGGGGTCGTGGCCATCGCGATCCTGGTCGTCAACATCAACCAGCCGCAGATCTTCTCCGTCGTCACCAGCATCGCCATCGTGATGATCTACATCGCCTATCTGCTGGTGACGCTCCCCCTGCTGGTCCAGCGGCTGCGCGGCCGCTGGACGACCTCGCCCGGCCGCTTCTCGCTGGGCCGCCTCGGGATCCCCGTCAACATCCTGGCCGTGCTGTGGGGCGCTGCCATGACCGTCAACCTGCTGTGGCCGCGTGCCGCCGTCTACAACGCGACCGGGCCGCAGCACTGGTACCTGCGCTGGGGTGGCGTCCTGTTCGTCGGCGTCGTCGGGGTCGGTGGCTTCCTCTACTACTGGTTCGTGCAGCGCAAGCAGACCGGTGTGCTCGCCGAGCACTCCTCCGATGGCCCCTCGGAACCCATGGCCCACGGCGCACCGTAGGAGCCCCCGACCGGCGCGCGGGCCCATCCGGCCCGCCCCCGCATACGCAGCCAAGGAGCAGACGTGGACGAGTTCGACTATGTGGTGGTCGGCGGCGGCACCGCCGGCTGCGTCGTCGCCGCCCGGCTGAGCGAGGACCCCTCGGTCACGGTCTGCCTCCTGGAAGCGGGACCGAGCGATGTCGGCGACGACAACGTCCTGCGCCTGGAGCGCTGGATGGGGCTCCTGGAGTCCGGCTACGACTGGGACTACCCCGTGGAGCCGCAGGAGCACGGCAACAGCTATATGCGGCATGCCCGCGCCCGCGTACTGGGCGGCTGTTCCTCGCACAACTCCTGCATCGCCTTCTGGGCGCCCGCCGAGGACCTGGACGCGTGGGAGGCGGCGGGCTGCTCGGGCTGGGGCGCGGCCGACACCTTCCCGCTCTACCGGCGTCTGGAGACCAATGACGGCCCCGGCGACCACCACGGCCGCACCGGACCGGTGAAGATCCGCACCGTACAGCCCAACGACCCTTGTGGCGCAGCCCTGTTGGAGGCATGTGCCCAGGCCTCCATCCCCACCACCACCTTCAACACGGGCACCACGGTCCTGCGCGGCGCGGGCTGGTTCCAGATCAACTCCGACGAGAACAACATGCGCCAGTCGGCCTCGGTCGCCTATGTGCACCCGGTCCTGGGCAAGCGCCCGAACCTGGAGGTGCGCACCGGAGTCCGCGCCAAGCACCTGCTCATCGACGCCGACCGGCGCTGCAGGGGCGCCGCCTACCTCGATCCGGACCTGGTGCACTCCCGTACGGTCACCGCGCGCCGCGAGACGATCGTGAGCTGCGGCGCGATCGACACACCGAAACTGCTGATGCTCTCGGGCATCGGCCCGGCCGCCCATCTGCGGGACGTGGGCGTGGACGTGGTCCTTGACGCCCCGGGCGTCGGGGAGAACCTTCAGGACCACCCGGAGGGCGTCATCATGTGGGAGGCCGAACAGCCCATGGTGACCACGTCCCAGCAGTGGTGGGAGATCGGCATCTTCGTCGACACCAGCCCGGGCCTTGACCGGCCGGACCTGATGTTCCACTACGGCTCGATGCCGTTCGACATGAACACCTACCGGCGGGGCTACCCGACGAGCGAGAACGCCTTCTGCCTCACCCCGAACGTCACACGCGCCCGCTCCCGCGGCACCGTACGGCTGCGCACCCGCGACTTCCGCGACAAGCCACGTGTCGATCCCCGGTACTTCACGGACGAGCACGACGTGCGGGTGATGACGTACGGGCTGCGGCTGGCCCGCGAGATCGCAGCGCAGCCCGCCCTCGCGCCCTGGACGGGCGCCGAGCTGGCCCCGGGCCCCGACGTACGCACCGACGACGAACTGCTCCACTACATCGCCACCACGCACAACACGGTCTACCACCCGTCCTGCACCGTGAAGATGGGCGCGGACAACGACCCCACCGCCCCTCTCGACGCCCGCCTGCGCGTCAAGGGAATCCAGGGCCTGCGAGTCGCCGATGGCTCCGCGATGCCGGATCTCGTCACCGTCAATCCGTGCATCACGACGATGATGATCGGTGAGAAGTGCGCCGACATGCTGAAGGAGGACGCCGGGCGGTAGCCGACGTGGCGCGCGTTCGCGTCATCACGTGCTCGGACCTGCCGGTCGGGCTGCTCGAGGCCCTGACTTGCCGGCGCGCGGCGCCGCTCACCCGCCCATACCCTGCACGAGGCACGCGGCCCTTGGTACGCCCCTCTGTCCGAAGCCGCGCTGCGCGTGACGTCGGTCGGCGCAGGCAGCGGTTGCGGGCTTCGGACGACCGCAGACCCCACGCCAGCAGCAGGCCGGTGGACAGTGCTGTCAGGTGGCCGACGGCAGTGACCCCCAGCGTGGTCAGGCCGTTCGCGATGTGCGGTGCGCGCACCGCGAGCGCGGCGAGCGCGGTCCATCGGTGCCACCGCCGGGCCCCAGCTGTCACCACGGCGGCCATGGCCGAGATGATCACGTAGGACGGGCCGACGTCCAGCGTCGTACGTAGCGCCGGGTCTGCGTGGCCGGCCGCGATCCGTGCTGCCAGCAGCCCTTCGCTCACCAGTGTGCCGAGGACGTGGCCGACCATGATCAGCGCGATCGCCCGCATGGTGGCGAACCGGATGACGAGCAACGCCAGCATGGCCCCGGTGAAAGCGATGCTGCGCAGGCAGGCCCAGGGATCGGCGCCGAACAGGAAGGGGGAGGCGATGAGCGCCGCCACAGGATGATCATCCATATTGGCCAGGTTGGTCGATGCCCAGGCGTTCACCGCGTGATCACCGCCGTACGTCAAGGACGACGCGGTGGCGAGCAGGGCGAAGCCCCAGGGCAGCGGGGAAAGCCATCGGGCGGCGGGGGTAAGCCGTCGCCGTCGGGGGGCGGGGGTAAGCGGTCGGGGGGCGGGGGCCCGGGAAAGATCCATGCGGCCGACGCTCGCAGAGGGCGCCCGCCCCGCGGATCTGGCCACGGAACGACTGGCTGGTCTCTGTCTCTGGACAGAGGCGGATGATCGCGCTCCCGGCTAGGGTCGGATGCGTGCGAGTCGTGATGGTGAGGCCTGACGGAGCGTCCTTCGACAAGAGGCTGACAACAACTCAACTGGTCGGCCTGGATGTGCTTGTGGCCATGGTTCTGATGGCGTCGAACGTCTTGTGGTGGACGCTTGGCACGCACCACACGGGCTGGCCGGCATGGCAGACCGTGCTGACGTGCTTGATGGGTGGGGCCGTCGCCGTCCGACGGCTGCTGCCTCTGCCTGCGCTGGCGGCGGGGTCGGTGATGATGGCGGCCAACGGCGCGCTCAACCTGACGGGCTTGCTGGCGACTGCTCTGCTGGTGTACGGGGTGGCAGTCGCCCGACCCGCGCATGTCGCGGCGTACGTGTGCGCCGTGGCAGTCGTCGTGCAAATCGCCCTGATGATCCCTATGCAGCGTATGACAGGGCACGACTACTGGGGCTGGTGGGGAATGAGCCAGAGCCTCATCGTCGAGGCCGCCGCCTGGGCGGTCGGATGGTCCACCAGGCAGGGGCGTACCTACACCCGAGGTCTGGTCGAGCAGTCCGGTGAGCGGGCTCAGCTCCTCCTCGTCGAGGAACGCATGCGCATCGCCCGGGAGTTGCACGACGTCGTCGCGCACAGCCTGAGCATCGTCGCGGTCCAGGCAGGCGTCGGCCACCATGTCATCGGCAGTCGGCCCGACGAGGCCGCGAAGTCCCTCTCCGCGATTGAGACGACGAGCAGGGCCGCCCTGGGAGAGCTGCGTTCCTTGCTGGGTGTCCTACGCGATGACGACGGCGCCGAATGGCTGCCCGGCGGTCTCGACGACCTCGATGCGCTTCTCGAACAGACCCGACGGGCCGGTGTCCAGGTCGAGTTGACGATCAGCGGTCACCCGCACGCCCTGCCCCGGGGCCTGGACCGCGCCGCCTACCGCATCGTGCAGGAAGCCCTGACCAACGTCGTCAAACATGCCCGCACCAACCACGCCTGGGCGACGGTCTCCTACACGCCGGGCGAGGTCGCTCTCACGGTCGTCGATGCCGGAGTCGGCCGCACCACCACGCCGGTCACCGATGGTCATGGCCTGACCGGCATGAAGGAACGCGCCCACCTCTATGGCGGCGAGGTTCACGCGGGCCCGCTCTCGCCGCACGGCTTTCGCGTCACCGCCCGGCTGTCGTGCGCCACAGACGGGCGAACAGACCACTTCCCCGTGGGCGCCGATCTGGAGGGCGCATGACGGTACGGGTCGTCGTGGTGGACGACGAGACCCTTGTGCGTGCCGGCTTCCGGGTGCTGATCGAGTCGGAAAACGACTTCCAGGTCGTCGGCGAAGCGGCCGACGGGGCTCAGGCGGTCAAATTGATCCGCGAACTGCGCCCCGATGTAGCCCTGATGGACATCCGCATGCCCGGGATCAACGGCATCGAGGCCATCCGCATGCTGCTCGGCGGCCAGTCCCCGGTGCCCGTCCATGTCTTGGTGCTCACCACCTTCGACCTGGACGAGTACGTCTTCGAGGCGCTCCGCGCAGGCGCCGCCGGCTTCCTCCTCAAGGACACTCCCCCCGCACGCCTGATCGACGCCGTGCGGGTGATCGCCGCCGGTGAGTCGCTGCTGTCACCCGGCGTCACCCGCAGGCTCATCGAGACCTACGTCCGCCGCCCCGGCTACCCGGGCCCGGTCACCGGCACTCTGGACGGGGTGACCGGCCGCGAGCGTGACGTGCTGGGTCTGATCGCACGTGGGCTGTCCAACAGCGAAGTCGCTGTCGAGCTGTATCTGACCGTTGGCACGGTGAAGACCCACGTCAGCCATCTGCTGGCCAAGCTGGGGGCCAGGGACCGAGCCCAACTCGTCATCGCCGCCTACGAATGCGGCCTGGCCGGGCCCGCACATCGTTGAGACGGGGCCGAGGTCCCCGGGCCGCAGGGGGTCGGCCCGCATCCGCGGAGCAATCCCCCGTACCCGCGCGGGCCGCGCCGCGTGGGTCAGCTTCCGATGCTGTTCAGGTTCTCGCGCACCTTGGCGATGGCGAAGCCCCAGCCCTGCTGGACGGTGGGCTTGGCGGGAACGGCGATTTCGTCGGGGTTGGTGAGTACGTCGAGGACGACCGGCCCGGGGTCGGCGAAGGCACGCCCGATCGCGTCGGGCAGGTCTTCGGCGCGTTCCACGCGGATGCCTGTGATGCCGAGTGCCTGGGCGACCGCGGCGAAGTCGGGGTTGTCCAGGACCGTGCCGAACTCCGGCAGACCCGCCTGTTCCTGTTCCAGCTTCACCATGCCCAGGCGCTGGTTGTCGAAGACGACGAGCTTGACGGGCAGCCGTTCGCTACGGATCGTCATGAGGTCGCCGAGCAGCATCGACAGGCCGCCGTCACCACAGAAGGCGACGGTCTGGCGCTCGCGGTCCAGGAGTTGGGCTCCGATGGCCTGCGGCATGGCGTTGGCCATGGAGCCGAGGTTGTAGGAGCCGATGAGCCGACGGCTTCCGCGCATCTCGACGAAACGGGAGAGCCAGACGGTGGCCATGCCGGTGTCGGAGGTGAACACGGCGTCGTCGTCGGCCGCGGCGTCCACCGCGGCGGCAAGCGCCTCGGGGCGTACCAGGTGGTCACGGTTGTCGAAGGCGGAACGGACCCTGCCGATCAGGCCCTTGTCGTGACCGGGCGCGGCCAGCCGACGCTGCCCCTCCTGCCACTGGGTGAACTTCTCGCGTGCGGAATCCAGATGCTTTCGGTCCTCGCGCGGGGCGACGCGCTCAAGAAGTCCGCGGACGGTGGGGCCGACGTCGGCGGCGAGAGCCACGTCGACGGGCACCCGGCGTCCGATGTGCTCGGCGACCCGGTCGACCTGAACGACCTTCTTCCCCTCGGGATACCAGTCCCGGTACGGGAAGTCGGTGCCGAGCAGAACCAGGGTGTCGGCGTGGTCCATGGCGTGGGCGGCCGCCGGATTGCCGATCAGGCCGGTCTGGCCGACCTGGAAGGGGTTGTCCCCCTCGAAGCCCTCCTTGGCCTTGAGCGTGAGAACCATGGGTGCGGCAAGGCGGTCGGCGAGCGTCAGAACGTCCTCGCGGGAGGTCCGGGCGCCGCGGCCGACGAGCAGGGTGACGTTCCCGCCGTCGTCGATGAGCCGCGCGGCCTCATCGAGGGCGGGGTCTTCGGGCCGGTTCTCGGAACCGGCGACGGAGAGCCGCACCGGCCGGTCGGCGGGCACCTCCTGGCCGCCGATGTCGCCGGGGATCGTGAGGACGGCGACGCCCCGGCGGCCGATGGCGGTGCGTACGGCGACTTCGAGCAGAGCGGGCAGCTGCTCGGGCGAGGTCACGGTGGCCCGGAAGACGGCGACATCCTTGAACAGGAGGTCGTTGTCGACTTCCTGGAAGTAGTCGGTGCCGACCTCGGAGAGCGGGACCTGCCCGGCGATGGCGAGTACGGGCGTGCCGCTCTTGGCCGCGTCGTACAGACCGTTGAGCAGGTGTACGGAACCGGGCCCGACGGTGCCCATGCAGACGCCGAGGGTGTCGCTGAGCTGCGACTGCGCCCCGGCCGCGAACGCGGCGGCCTCCTCGTGGCGGCAGCCGACCCAGGTGAGGGATTCGGAGGTCCTGATGGCATCGGTGAGGGGATTGAGCGCGTCGCCGACGACGCCGAAGACATGCCGCACACCGAGCTCTTCCAGCGTGTCGATGAACAGGCGGGCGACGGTGCGGGACATGAGAGGGGCCTTTCTGCGGGGCCGGCCCGAGTGGAGCCGGACTGCGAGGTCGTGCGGGGGCTGTACCTGGGGCTTTCCGGGATGCCGGTGTGTCCCTTCCTCCATCTGGTGCACCGGTTCATCCCGTTCAAACGCAATCTCGGGCAAACCGGCAGGAGGACATCAGCCCGTGAAGAGGAAGGACGTCAGCCCGTGAAACTGTCCGGGTCCGCGGCCGCCCAGTCGGCGGCCCATCCCCGAGGCGGGTCGTCCGTCAGCTGGCCGGGCTTCAGCCAGTCGTACAGCTCCGCGTAGGAGCGGAAGTCGTCGGCGTCGGTGGCACGGCGGCGCAGCATGTGCGGGCCGAGGTCGTCCGGATGGGACACGCCCATCGCGGCCATGATCTGCAGCGCGCTGGAGACGGTGGCCGCCTGGTAGCGGCGGACCCGGTCGGACTTGTCCGCCACGTCGAGGGCGCGGGCCCGGCGGGGGTCCTGGGTGGTGACGCCGGTCGGGCAGCGGTTGGTGTGGCAGCGCTGGGCCTGGATGCAGCCGACGGCGAACATCATGGCGCGGGCCGCGTTCGTCCAGTCGGCGCCCATCGCGAGACGCTTGACCATGTCGGATCCGGTGGCGACCTTGCCGCTCGCACCGATCCGGATGCGGTCGCGCAGCCCGGCGCCGACCAGCGCGTTGTGGACGGTGACCAGCCCCTCGGTGAGGGGCATGCCCAGGTGGTCGGCGAACTCCAGCGGTGCGGCGCCGGTACCGCCTTCGGCGCCGTCCACGATGATGAAGTCCGGGGTGATGTTTTCGGCGAGCATGGCCTTGCAGACGGCGAGGAACTGCACGCGGGAGCCGGGGCAGAGCTTGAAGCCGACCGGTTTGCCGTCGGCGAGCTCGCGCATCCGGGCCAGGAAGCGCACCATCTCGCGTGGCGTGGAGAAGACCCGATGGTACGGCGGTGATATGACCGTCTCGCCTTCGGGGACGCCTCGGACCTGGGCGATCTCGGTGTTGACCTTGCTGCCGGGCAGCACACCGCCGATGCCGGGCTTGGCGCCCTGGGAGAGCTTGAGGGAGACGCACTTGACGGCCGGATGGGCGGCCTTCTCGCGGAACTTCTCCGGGTCGAAGTCCCCGTCCTTCGTACGGCAGCCGAAGTAGCCGGTGCCGATCTCCCAGATGATGTCGCCGCCGGGACGCAGGTGGTATTCGGACAGTCCGCCTTCACCGGTGTCGTGCGCGAAACCTCCCCGCGCGGCGCCCGTGTTGAGGGCCAGGACGGCGTTGCCTGAGAGCGATCCGAAGCTCATCGCGGAGACGTTCAGGAGCGCCATGTCGTACGGGCGGGTGCAGTCCGGGCCGCCGACGCGCACCCTCGGGGGCTCCTTCGCCGGGTCCACCGGATGCATCGACGGCACAAGGAATTCGTAGCCGCGGCCGTACATGTCGCGTTCACTGCCGAACGGCTCCTCGGCGTCCACGCCCTTGGCCCGTTCGTAGACGATGCTGCGCGTGTCGCGGTCGTAGGGGCGGCCGTCGTAATTGCGCTCCACGAAGTACTGCTGGAGTTCCGGACGGATCGCCTCCAGGAGGAAGCGGGCGTGCCCGAGAACCGGGTAGTTGCGCAGTACCGAGTGGCGGCGCTGCACCAGGTCGTAGCAGCCGGTCGCCGCGACGGCGCACAGCAGGACGCCCGCGAACCACCACCACGGGGACACGAGGAGTGCCGAAGCCACTGCCGCGGCTGCACACAGAAGAAGAAGGCCCACGGCCCCGAAACGCACCATGGATCATCTGATATCCGCGATCGGGGCATTCATGTCCGCCCACCGGGGTTCTCGGGCCACCGCCCGTGCGCGCTCCATCAGGGAGCACCGACCCGGTCAGCGCCGGTCCTGTGCCGAGGCGAGGGTTCCCATCGAGGATCGGACCGGACACCGCCGCGCGCCATGAGTGGGGCGATTCGTAGCGGTGGGTCCGCGTAGGGTCGGGCTCTGGTCGGCTTGGGCGCTGGTCGGACGCGAGAGCCTGGAGGGTGATTGCCGCTCCGCTGTCCTGGAGAGGCCGGCTCCGTGGAACCGCGCGCCCGCGTCGAGTTCCGGGCGAGCGTGGATGGGGCGGCCCGGGGCAGGTGCTGGGTATGGGTGACGACGCTGTGACACGGCAACCCGACGGGCCGGGCAGGGACTACCGCTGTGCGTTCGTCCTGGGCGGAGGCGGAGCGCTCGGCGCCTACGAGGTCGGGATGCTCAGGGCGTTGATCGAGGCCGGGATCAATCCGGACCTGGTGGTCGGGACGTCTGTGGGCGCGATCAATGGCGCAGCGATCGCGGCCGAGCCCACGGCGCGGACCGTGGCGCAGCTGGGCGAACTGTGGGGAAGCCTGGGCCGCTCGGGCGTCTTCGCCGGGTCCGCGCTCCAGCGTCTGCGGATCGCGGCCCGCAACCGGACCCATGTCTACTCCTCCGCGCCGCTGCGTGAACTCCTGGAAAGCCGGCTTCCGGCACGGCGCATCGAGGATCTTGCGGTGCCCTTCCAGTGCGTCGCGGCGAGCATCGAGAGGGCTTGCGAGCACTGGTTCACCGAGGGGCCCCTGATCCCGGCGGTGATGGCTTCGTGCGCGGTCCCCGGGCTGCTGCCTCCGCTGGAAGTCGACGGCGAGCACTTCTTCGACGGCGGCCTGATAAACAGCATTCCCGTGGGCCGCGCGGTCGCCGCCGGGGCCCGCACCGTCTACGTGCTGCAAGTCGGGCGCGTCGAGCGGCCGCTGCGCGCGCCGCGGGCGCCCTGGGAGGTGGCCGCGGTGGCCTTCGAGATCGCCCGCCGCCACCGCTTCACCCGCGACATGGCCGACCTGCCCGAGGGTGTCGAGGTGCACCTGCTGCCCACGGGGGCGGCGTCCGCGAAGGGGAAGCGCAGCGCGGGCCGGACATTCCGTCACCGTGACTTCGACCTCTCCACCCGTCGGATGGAGCTGGCGTACGAGGCGTCCGCCGCCTACCTGGACGCCGCGGGCAAACCCCGCACGGACGAAGCTCCGTGAGCCGCGCGGTCGGCGCACGTGACGTGGTCAGACGATGCGTCAGCGTGCCCATGATCGTCGTCTTGATCCCCGTCGCCGCCGCCCTGCTGCTCGTGACGGTGGCGCTTGCCCCGCTGTCCCTGCTCGCCGGACGGTATGGACGAGGGTGGCAGCCGCAACGCCTGGCTCTCTACGTCCTCGTGTACCTCTGCGCCGACCTGGTCGGGGTGCTCGCGGCAGGGGTCGTCCGGCTGCGCTGCCTGGGCGGCGGCGAGGACCGCGCTGAGCGGCTGGTGACGCTCAACTACCGAGTACTGGAGCGGCTGTTGAGCGTCCTGGTCGCGTGCTCGAAGTGGATCTTCTCGCTGCGGGTCGAGGTCGACCCGCCGATCCCGTCGATCCCGCCGAGTGCGGACCGGGCGCGTGAGGGTCTGGTGGTGTTCGCCCGCCATGCCGGCCCCGGGGACTCGATCCTGCTGGTGCACAGCCTCCTGTGCGGCGCGGGGCTGCGCCCTCAGGTCGTCCTCAAACAGTTCCTCCGCTGGGATCCCTGCCTGGACATCGTGCTCAGCCGCCTGCCGCACTGCTTCGTTCCGCACCGGGCCGATGCGGGGACCTCGGACGCCATACGTTCGTTGGCGGCCGCATTGCACCCGGGCCAGGCTCTGGTGCTGTTCCCCGAGGGCGGCAACTTCACCGAAGGCCGCAGGCAGCGGGCGATCCGCTGGCTCAACCGCACCGGCCAGCTCCGCCGAGCGGCTCGCGCACGCCGCGAGCACCATGTCCTGCCGCCCAGGATGGCGGGCTCGCTCGCGGCGCTGGACGGGGCGGGCGACGCGGGAGCGGCGGTCGTCTTCGTCGCGCACACCGGGCTCGACCGCATCGACTCGCCGGCCCGGCTGTGGCGGTCGATCCCCCTGCCGGCGGCCGTACGCGCCACCTGGTGGAGCGTGCCCGACGACGCGATACCGGCCGGACGGCAGGCCCGGGAGTCCTGGTTGACCGACCAGTGGTCGCGCGTGGACACCTGGGTCGCCCGGGAGCGGAGCCGTCCCACGCCGGCCGCACCCGCCGGGCCCTAGGGGGTGTCTGGTGGATCATGGCCGGGGGTGCGGCGCCTGGCACGGCACCTCGCGGCGTTGCCGAAACGCCCCGATAGCTCCGCTATCACGACGTTCCGGCGCCTTGCGATGCACCGCACCAGGCGCCGCACCCTGACCGACCCTGATCCACCAGACACCCCCTAGTTCCGCCCGGACACGAGGCGATCTGTGGCGGCGCCCGGCCGGGCATCCGTAGTTCGGGCGAGCAGACGCACGGCCACGCGACGCCCAGCCATGTGCACCGGCCCGCGAAAGTACTGAGGGCCGGGTCAGGAGGCGACGTTCTCCGGCACCTCGACACCCCGCGCGGTGACCAGGCGCGCCGTCCCGTCGACGAGCCGGTAGGACAGGCCCACCACCGCAGTGCTGCCCGCGGCCACGGCCTCCGCGAGAACCCGGGAGCGGTCGAGCAGGAGGTCCACCGTGTGCCGTATGTGCTCGGCGATGAACTCCTCGTCCTCGGTGTGGCCCGCCGCTTGGGAGGCCAGCACGCTGGGGGTGACCCGCTCGATGACATCGCGCACATAACCGACGGCTGCCGTGCCGTCCTGAACGGCGGAGCGGGCGGCCCCGACGGCTCCACAGGCGTCGTGTCCGAGCACCACGACCAGCGGGCAGCCCAGCACACTCACGCCGTACTCGACGCTTCCCAACACCTCCGGACCCATGACGTGCCCGGCGGTGCGCACCACGAACAGGTCGCCGAGACCCCGGTCGAAGATGATCTCGGCGGCCAGCCTGGAATCGGAGCATCCGAAGAGAACGGCGAACGGGTTCTGGCCCGGCGCGACCTCGGTACGGCGAGCGGCGCCCTGGTTGGGGTGCTCGGGTGAGCCGGTCACGAACCGCTGGTTGCCGGCCAGCAGCATGTCGAGCGCGGCCCGGGGCGTGGGTGTCTGCACATTGGTCATGGCACGCAGGCTATATCCCGGCCCACCGGGCGGGTCGGTCGAGTCCCGGCGGGCGGGCGGGCACCCGCCGTGCGCGCCCAGGGGGCAGGCGCGGCTCCAAAGAGCCCGTACGGATCCGTACGGACCCGTACGGATTAGGCCGGTCAGGGGAACGCGGGGCACCGGCTGAGCCCCACCGCCCGATGGCACGCGGCGCACCGGCCGAGGATCGCCGCCCGATGGCACGCGGCGTACCGGCCGAGGACCGCCCCTCAAGGGCACGTGGCGTACCGGCCGAGGCCCGCCGCCCGATGGCACGCGGCGCGCCGGCCGAGGACCGCCCCTCGATGGCACGCGATGCGCAGCGCCGAAGGTCCTTGCGCGCTCCCTCCGACGGGAGTGGTTCAGGCACGGGGGACGGCCATGAGGGGAAGGGGCGTGGTGGTTGGCTGCGTGGACCGACAAGGTCCTCAACGACAAGGCCACCCTCACCAAGATCCTCACGTACCACGTGGTCGGCCGGAAGCTCACCCCCGAGCAGTTGGAGAACGGCTCCTACGACACCCTCGAAAAGGGCAAGCTCACCACGTCCGGCTCGGGCACCGCGTACAAGGTCGACGGTTCCGCGAACGTGGTCTGCGGGAACGTGCCGACCGCCAACGCCACCGTCTACATCATCGACACCGTCCTCATGCCCAAGTAGACAGGCGCGGCATGGCGTCACGGCCATGACGACCGCGAGCCGCAGCGTGCAGGCGACTTCCCGAGGGAGGGGGATGCACGTTGCGGCTCATTCGTGGGTCCGAGGTCGGTACCCGGGCCTTGGTCCGGCTCGCCGCACAGTACGAGGAGATCGTCCGGCCAGCGAGGCTGATGCCGGAACAAGCCGAGCCAGTGGTGGCCTCGCCGAGCACGAACTACCCTTATGGTGAGCCGCGGTTGAGGCGGTAGCGGCACCGGTCTCCCGTCAGCCGCTGTTGCGAAAGACGAGCAGATAACGCCAGAACAGAAGCCTGCGAATGCGGGATCCGGGCAGCAGCACCGCGGCCTCCTGACGGATCCGCGGCAAGGGAACAGTCGGCCGGCTCACCGGCGCTCTCATCTGTACTCGTCCGCTTGCGGCGGTGGTAGGGCGAAGCAGCTTGTCCTTCACGTGGGCGGTCAGCCTGGCGGCAGCGTTCACGGGCACGGCCACCAGGCTCCAGGCCCAGTCGAGCCAGGTCTTTTCCGGATAGCAGCCCAGGATCACGAGGACGCCGCCAGGCGCGAGCGCGTCACGCAGTGCGGCGACGGTGCCGAACGGCATGTGATGGATGCTGGCGAGACACGAGATGAAGTCGTAGCGCCCCTTGGGCAGTTGGATCTCAGCGACGTTCGCGTACCGGAAGCGTGGGATCCGATCGCCGGCCATCTGCGTCGTCAGTACGCGGGCCTCCTCGATGGCCTCCGCCGACGAATCGATCGCATCGACTTCAATGCCGAGCCCGGCGACCCGACGAGCGAACCGACCGGTCCCACAGCCGACGTCCAGGGCCGCACCGCACTCCCGTGGCAGGTGACGCAACAGCAGACGGTGATAGTGATCGTTGTGTTCAAACGGCATGGTCCGACCCTGCCACACCGGCCCCGACACCGGCCCCGCAAGACCCAGCGGTTCCCCATGGCTGAGGTGCGTAAAGCTCTTGACCCGGCCCATCCGGAGGACCACGTGCGCCGTGCGATGTCGGTGTGAACAAGGGTCGGGCCGGAGGCCGAGCGGCGGGCGGTACGAAGCCTCGGCGACGGCCCCGACTCCGGGCGGTGGGCCGAACGCAACAGTGACACGGCGACCACGTCCCGCAGCCGAGTTCTCATCACCCATCCCGACCGGTCACATCCCCCCGAGTGCACCGACTGTGAGGAGGACGACACCCGGAAGGCTGATCTTGACGCTTCCCTGACGCCCTCGCCGGGTGCGGGGCCCGATGGGCTGCTTACGCTGGCTCGGCCATACGCGACATGGCCGAATCCCCCACCGACAGCCCCCACTGACAGCCCCATTGACAGCCCCCAGGAGCACCCCCATGGCCGCCACGAACCACACGCGCACGGGCCGGCTGCGCACGTGGATGCTGCAGGGCCTGTCCGACATGGGCAGGGGCAAGCCGTCCCGGCCCATGGAGCCGGCTCCGGACGCCGGGCACAAGGGCCAGCTCTGGTACCGGGTGATGTGCCTGACCGGTGTCGACTACTTTTCGACCCTCGGCTATCAGCCCGGCATTGCCGCCCTCGCAGCCGGGCTCCTGTCGCCGATTGCCACGATCGTGCTGGTGATCGTCACGCTCGCAGGTGCGCTGCCGGTGTACCGGCGGGTCGCGGAGGAGAGCCCGCACGGCGAGGGTTCCATCGCGATGCTGTCCCGGCTGCTGTCGTTCTGGAAGGGCAAGCTCTTCGTCCTCACCCTGCTGGGCTTCGCGGCGACCGACTTCCTCATCACCATCACCCTCTCCGCGGCGGACGCCTCCACACACCTGGTGCAGAATCCCCACTTGGAATCGGCCCTGCACGACAAGCAGGTTCTGATCACGATGATCCTCATCGCGCTGCTCGGTGCGGTGTTCCTCAAGGGCTTCCTGGAGGCGATCGGCGTCGCCGTCGTGCTCGTCGGCGTCTATCTGGTGCTGAACGCGGTCGTGGTGGCCACCGGCTTCTGGCACGTGATCACCGAGGGGCATGTCGTCACCGACTGGAGCGCCGCCCTGACCACCGAGCACGGCAACGTCTTCGGCATGATCGGTGTCGCGTTGCTCGTCTTCCCCAAGCTGGCGCTCGGTCTGTCCGGGTTCGAGACGGGCGTGTCGGTCATGCCGAACGTGCAGGGTGACCCGGGGGACACCGAGGCGAACCCCGCCGGCCGGATCCGCGGCACCAAGCAGCTGCTCACGACCGCCGCGCTGGTCATGAGCGTCTTCCTGATCTGTACGAGCTTCATCACCACCGTGCTCATCCCGCACAAGGAGTTCGAGACGGGTGGCCAGGCCAACGGCCGCGCGCTCGCCTATCTGGCGCACCAATACCTCGGCAACGCCTTTGGCACGGTCTACGACGGCTCGACCATTCTCATCCTGTGGTTCGCGGGCGCCTCGGCCATGGCCGGTCTGCTCAACCTGATGCCCCGCTATCTGCCGAAGTACGGCATGGCCCCGCACTGGGCGCGTGCCGTACGCCCCATGGTGATCGTCTTTACGCTGGTCGCGTTCCTGGTGACCTGGCTCTTCGACGCGGACGTGGACGCCCAGGGCGGCGCGTACGCCACCGGTGTCCTCGTCCTGATCTGCTCGGCGTCCATTGCCGTGACCATCGCGGCCCGTAAGGCGGGTCAGCGCGGCTGGACCGTCGCCTTCGGCGTCATCTCCGCGGTCTTCCTGTACACCACGGTCGTCAACATCATCGAGCGCCCGGACGGCGTGAAGATCGGCGCGTGTTTCATCGCCGGCATCATCCTCATCTCCCTGCTGTCCCGTCTCGGCCGTGCCTTTGAACTCCGCGTCACCCACGTGGAACTCGATGACACGGCCGAAGGCTTCATCCGCGACATCTCCCGGCGTTCGCCGCGCTTCATCGCCAACGAGCCGGACCGGCGTGACGTGGCGGAGTACCGGGACAAGATCGAGCAGATCCGCACCGACAACGATCTGTCCACCACCGAGGACTTCGTCTTCGTCGAGGTCACCGTCACCGATCCCTCGGAGTTCGAGGCCGGGCTCACGGTCAAGGGCGAGTTCCTGCACGACCGCTACCGCGTCCTGCGCGTGGAGAGCTCCTCCATCCCCAATGCCCTCGCAGCCCTCCTTCTGCACTCCCGTGACCTCACCGGCGTCTGCCCCCACATCTACTTCGAGTGGACCGAGGGCAACCCCTTCGCCAACTTCCTCCGCTTCTTCCTGCTCGGCCAGGGTGAGGTGGCCCCCGTGACCCGTGAGGTGCTGCGGGAGGCGGAATCCGATCGGGGCCGCCGCCCACACGTCCACGTCGGCTGACGGGCCGGCAGAACGTGCCGCCCGAGCGCTGCCACCGGGTGGCACTCAGCGGTAGGTAACCGCGGCGCCGGCGCCTCCTTCCGCGGCGGCTCGGCCCGAGTCCGGATTCCGGCCTGCCACGAGCAGACGAACAACCCGGCGAAGCACCGCACTACTGCCGGGCCGTGAGCCGGAAGCGGAGTCGGCAGATCACCGCGTCCGTGTCCCGGCGTACGGCGTGGGCGACGATCGCACCGCGCTGGTTCTGCAACAGCCGCTGCCACAGGTGCTCGGGCTCGGCCTCGGGGATCAGAACGGTCACCCGGACACCCGGCCCTGACTCGGATGCGGACTCGGACGCGGTGAGCTTGCGTACGTACGCGGTGATGGGGCGGCCCAGCGAGCGGCGCTCGGCGAGGATCCGTACCAGTTCGATCTCCGGGTTCCACAGCGCCCAGTCGCGCTCCAGGGCCTCGGTCGCCGCCCGGTCCTCCGGATCCGGATGGCAGACCGTGACCGCCCGGACCTCGTCGCCGAGGGAGACGGCCACGGTGAGCGCTTCGCTGGTGAGCCGGGTCAGGGACGAGACGGGAACGAGGACAAGGGAACGCCGGCGGTGCGGCGGCTCGGGGATCCGGCCCACGCCCAGGCGCTTGCCGATCAGTTTGTACGCCCGGTGCACGCACGCGAACACAGCGACCAGGAGCGGCAGGGCAAGCAGGACCAGCCACGCGCCGTCATTGAACTTGGTGGCTGTGACGACGGCCGCGCTCACCCCGGTCAGCAGGGCACCGAGTCCGTTGAGAAAGGCCCTGCCCCACTGGCGGGTGGCGCGCCAGTGCAGCACCATGCCGGTCTGGGCGATCGTGAAGCCGATGAAGACGCCTATCGCGAAGAGCGGCACAAGGGTGTTGGTGTCGCCGCCGGAGAAGATCAGCAGCGCCCCCGACATTGTGGCCAGCCACACCACTCCGTGCCGGTGGACCTGCCGGTCCGCCTTCAGGCCGAACACGTGCGGCACGTAGTTGTCCCGAGCCAGCAACTTCAACAGCACCGGAAGCCCACCGAAGGAGGTATTGGCTGACAGGGAGAGCAACACCACGGTGGCGAACTGGACGACAAAGAAAGCCCAGTTGTGACCGAGAGAAGCGTCGGCAAGCTGCGCCAGCACCGTGACACCTTGCACTGGCTGGATCCCAAAACGGGAGATCAGCGCCGCCAGGCCGATCAGCATCACGCCCAACAGCGCCCCGAGTGCCACCTCCGCCCGCATCGCGCGCCGAGCGGAGGGAGCCCGGAAGGACGGCACCGCGTTCGCGATGGCTTCAACGCCCGTCAGGGCCGAGCAGCCTGAGGCGAATGCCTTGAGCAGCAACAGGGCACCGACACTGGTGGCGTTGGCGGTGAGCAGGGAGGCATGCCCGGCCGAGGCAGCGGCGGAGGCGGGGCCCTCGCGAAACAGGCCAACAACGATCAGCGTCAGGATCGCGCCCACGAACACGGCCGTGGGCACGAGGAACGCCCGGGCCGAGTCGGCGATCCCCCGCAGGTTCACTGCCGTGATCAGAATTAGAACGCCCAGACACAGCCACAGGCGGTCCTCATACAGGCCCGGGAGGGCGGAGGTGAGAGCGGCGACACCGGCGGTGACGGCCACGGCCACGTTCAGGATGTAGTCGAGGACGAGGGAGGCGGCGGCCACCAGGCTTGCGCGGGGGCCGAGATGCGTCTTCGCGACGGCGTAGGCCCCGCCGCCCTCCGGGAAGGCCGCGATGACCTGCCGGTAGGAGGCGACGAGCACCGCCAGCAGGCCTCCGATGGCCAGGGTCACGGGCAGCGTGAAGCCGAGCCCGTGCCCGCCTGCGGCCGCCAGGACGAGGACGATGGCTTCGGGCCCGTACGCCACCGAAGCCATCGCGTCGAGAGACAGGGCGGCAAGCCCAGTGACGACGGTCAGCTTGTGGCGAACCCCGGTGTCCGGGGGCTCCTCGGCATCAGAGGCAGTCCCCTGCTCAGTGGTCGGGGCGGTCACGGTCATCCGGCGAACTCCTTCGCGATCATGTCCGCTCAGCCTGAGCCCCGCTCGGCACTGCTCCCCCGTTACTGGCACGACCTTGACGACCAGGAGCCCGCTCCTCACGCGATCTTGACGTCGACATCCGTCAGGTCCGCCCCGAGAGCACCCGTCAGCCCGGTGCAGCCGCTGCTGGAGAAGGCGCGCAGCACCAGTATCAGGAGCACGAGTCCGGCCAGGTGGGAGGTCGCCCCCCGGATGCATGCCGTACGCGGCGGCTCATCCACGGCGCCGACCTCCGGTACGCCGACCGCCGCCGTAACCGTGCCGGGGCCCACGGTTCGGGCGGGCGGGCGGTAGAACGGCTTGCCCAGATGGGCAGCCTTGAGACCGCGTCAGTGGCGCCCGTGCGGGACAGGATAGACGAGGGCGACCCCTCAACACCCGTGACGTGGAACCTCGCTCAGTCCTCAGGTCAAGACAGCAGACCGGCCAGGGCGGCGTGGTCGTGGTAGTCGCGCGACCACACGACCCGACCGTTCCGGACGCAGAACACGGCGATGTTGTGCGTGGTCACCGTCGTACCGTCCGTCGTCCAAAGCGGTGCGGAAACCGAGCCGGCGGTCCAGGTCGGCGACGCGGTAGGAGAGGACGAGGGTCTTCACGCGGCCTCCCCGGGCCGACGCACCCGATACCGCAGATGCGTGACGCCTCGGTCTTCGAGCCGTCGGACGAGGTCGAGTTCGATGTGGTCGCTGCCCAGGTGGTCGAAAAGCCGTCGGCCGTCCCCGAGGAGGACAGGGATCAGATGGATCTCCATCTCGTCCAGCTGTCCGGCCCGCAGAAGCGCTTGGGCCGCCCCCGCCCCATGGACCATGACCGGCCGGTCCCCTGCGGCTGCGCGAGCTTCACGGGCGCAGTCCTCGACATCGGTGACGAAACGCGCGTGGCCGGGCGGCACGTCCCCGTCGTCCACTCGGTGGGTGAGTACGAAGACCGGCACGCCGTCGTGGTGATCGCCCTGCCAGCGTCCGGCGAGTTCGAAGGTACGACGACCGGAAATCACCGCGCCGGTTGCCAGCGCCTCGCGGTAGATCTGGCCGCTGGGACTGTCGGATTCCCGGTCGTCGAGCCAGTCGAAGAGCCGTCCACCGTCGCGTCCGAGCTCCTGGCCCGGCCGATCGTCCGGGCCCGCGATATAGCCGTCGAGCGACATCGACATGTACAGCCGAATCGGATTGTTCATCGTCGCCTCTACCTCTTCTCCGTGACCACGGATCCGGCGTTCCTGATCGGCCGACAAGGCGGCCTCGTCACGGGAAGACTGCAGGCAACCGGCAAACTCATCGGCCCGACGCGCCGGTCCGCTCCGGGCGCCACCGGTCAATACGCCGACGGGTACGGACGCGGCGCGGACCCCGCAGAAGGCGTCGGCCCGAACTTGCTCGTGTTCCAGTGCGTCCTCATCCCTGTGCATCCTCGTGTCCCTGTGCATCTCGTGCCCCCGGGCATCAGGGACGGCAGGAGCGGGCCGGTCAGCACCGTCCGTGGCCGCCGTCCGTGCCCGCCGAGGCCACCCGGGGAGTGTCCGCGCCGCGGGTGCGGGGCACCGGCGACAACCGGCCGGTTTCCGCGCGCAGGGCGTCCGCGTTGTGCGCGGTGACGCGGCCGAGGGGGGCCGGGGTCAGAACGGGCCGGCTCTGGACGTATGCGATGAAGCTCTCGAAGTCCCGGGTGTGGCGCACCGGTTGGGAGTGCGCAAGGAGCGCGGGGTAGTCGTCGGCTCCGATCAGCGTGTACGCCGTGACGGCGATCCGGTACGTGGCTCTCGGGTCGAGCGGGACGCCGTCGATGAGGACGTCGGCCGGATCCACGCGGTCGCCCGCCGACCCGGCCTCATCGAAGCTGTACCGCACGTTGTGCGACACCGCCAGAGGCGCGTAGGTGAGCACACTCCCCTGCATCTTCCACTGCTGTTCCAGGGTGTCGTGGATGCACTGCCCCGTCACGGTGGCCGTGACGATGGGGTCCCCGTAGCCGACGGCGTTGAATGCCGTGCGGTAGGACACCGCTCCCTTCGCGGTCGCGTCGAGGGGAAGGTCCGCGTTGATGACGCAGGAGCCTTGACGCGGGGCCACCGCGATCAGGGCGAGCCGGGCAGGGTCGTTGGGGTGGATGTTGCCCGTGTCGAAGGGGTCCAGGTCCTGGCCCCCGGCCCACAGCGCCCAATCGGCGGTGAGGTTGCCCATCGTGCTCTCGCCGAACGTGTTCATCGTCCGCGTGAAGGAGGCCGTCTGGCGTCCGATGCGGGTGGCACCCCGGTGGTCGGCGTAACCGCTCCAGTAGTCGGCGGTCTCCTTGAGTTCCGGGTCGGGCGTCACGTCGTGTGTGGTGGGGTGGTTGGTCGAGACCGTGAGCTCCCGCACCACCTCCCCCGTCGCCGGGTCGAGGCGCAGGCTGATCTCGTTGATGAGCTGCCCGTGACAGCCCGCCTCGACGAACGGCCGGGGTCGCCCCGAGGGGTCGGGCACCATCATGTTGAACGCGCAGTGCCAGTGTCCGGTGACGATCGCGTCGATGTCGGACGACACGGTGAGTGCGAGGTCGTAGGCGGGCCCTGAGGGATTGCTCCCACTGGTGAAGTCGCTCCCGGCCACGGCCCCGTCGTGCATGCTGAGCACGATCGCGTTGACGCCTTGCGCTTTGAGCCGGGACGCGCAGCGGTTCGCGGTCTCCACTTGTTCGGTCATCCGCAGAGCCGTCTGGAAACTCGTGGAGCCGGTGTCGGTTCCGGTGACCGTCAGATGAATGAATCCGATGGGCAGTCGCCGCCCGCCCGGTCCCCGCACCCATTCCACGTTCACCGGCGGGAGCACGGTCTTTCCGGAGTTCCCCCAGAGCATGTTGGCCGAGTAGTAACGGAAGTTCGCGCCGGGAAACGTCTGTCCTGTGGAGTCGGGGAAACTGTTCGTCCAGCCCGCCCCCTCGTAGGGCCTTCCGTGTTCCATGTGGTCGATCAGGAACCCCGGGGTGCGGTCGAACTCATGATTTCCAGCTGTCGAGAAATCGAGCCCCATGCGGTTGAGAGCCTCGATGGTGGGCTCGTCGGCGAGCGATTCGGCTGGGAACGCCCAGCCCGAGAACAAGTCTCCCTGTCCGAAGAACAGTGTGTTGGCGCGGCCGGCCCGTAGGTTGTTCAGGTGCGCGGCCAGGTAGGGCACACCGCCGACGGTGAACTCCGCGCCGCCCGCACCCCGGATGACCGCGTCACTTGCGGGCGGCGCCTGTAAGTAGCCGTGCAGGTCGGTGATGCTGAGCAGCTGTACGTCCACGTACTCGGAAGCGCTCGCGGCGTCACGGGCGTGGTTGCCGGCCAGGGCCGGGCTGCCCGTCGCCGCCATCGTCACCAGTGATCCCGCCGCCGTCATGAAGCTCCGTCGACCCATGCCTCGCATGTCGGCTCCCTCTTCGAAAGCTGTGCGGCCGGGTCGGGAGTGGGTTTTCAGCTGCCCGCCCGGCGGCCTGAAGAACTGCGTGGGGCGGACCCGCCGATGGCGAGCGCAAGGAATGCACCACGGCACGATGACCTAGGGGGTGTCTGGTGGATCAGGGTCGGTCAGGGTGCGGCGCCTGGTGCGGTGCATCGCAAGGCGCCGGAACGTCGTGATAGCGGAGCTATCGGGGCGTTTCGGCAACGCCGCGAGGTGCCGTGCCAGGCGCCGCACCCCCGGCCATGATCCACCAGACACCCCCTAGTCCTCGACATGCCATCCCTGGGTCCGTCGACGTCGAAGACGCCGACGCTCCTTACTCAACCGTGTGAACCACACGGCGGGAGAAAGACCCGCGGAACGCGGAGGTGATGTCACATGACGAGTTGCCGAACCGGGTCGGCCGTTCTTCGGCCCGACACCGCTGACGACCGTCCGTTTCATCCGTTCGGCGTGCGCCCTTCACCTGCTGTCCGCCGGAGGTTTCCGTTGCCCAGCGGGGCTGTTCTTCTGCGGCTGTGAACCTTCGGGCGATTCCCGGAGCCCAGCGGCAGGAGAACAGCAGTGGGTCAGCCAGCACGCAGGACGGTCCTCAAAGCCTCGGCTGCGGCAGGGGTGCTGACGGCCGGTCCGGCCTCGACACTGCTGTGGACGCAGCCCGCCGTCGCGGACGCTCCGAACGCCGAGCAGGTACACCTGGCTTACGGTGAGGAACCCTCGCGGGAGATGACGGTGTCCTGGGCCACCGCCACCTCGGTGCGCCGGCCCCGCCTGCGTCTGGGGCGTCCCGGCGGGGATTTGGGGCGTACGGTGCGGGCCGAGACCACCACATATGTGGACGGCCTCAACAAGGTGGAGACGTACACCCACCGGGTGCGGCTGCGCGGGCTGCGTCCGGACACGCAGTACGTGTACGAGGTGCTGCACGACGGCGCGGCGCCCCGCCGCTCCACCTTCCGCACCGCGCCCGCGCCGGGCCGGGTGCCGTTCCGGTTCACCAGCTTCGGTGATCTCGGCGCCGGCGACCCCAAGTGGAACAAGTCCGCCGTCAACGGGACCGTCGCGGTGCGGCAGGTGGAGCGGTTCAAGCCGCTCTTCCACCTGCTCAACGGCGATTTGGCCTACGCCAACAACAACCAGGACACGCAGCCTCAGTGCTGGGACGCCTTCATGAACAACATGTCGGTGTCCGCCGCGAACCGTCCCTGGATGCCGGCCCCTGGCAACCACGAAGTGGAAGCGGGCGGCGGCGACCTCGGTTACGCCTCGTACGCGACGCGCTTCGACCTGCCCGGCAACCACAGCCGCGACTACTGCGGGAACTGGTACAGCTTCCAGGTCGGCTCGGTGCTCTTCGCCGTCCTGGACGGCAATGACCTCGCGGTGGAGGACGACGCGAGCATCGACCCGGCGACCGGGCAGTCCGTCTACATCAGCGGCTACAGCGAAGGCGCCCAACTCCGCTGGCTCGAGCGGACGCTGGCCCGTGCACGGGCGGGACGGGACGTCGACTGGATCGTGGTGTCCCTGCACCAGTTCGCGATGTCCTCCTCCGCAGCGAGTCACGGCGGTGACATGGGACTGCGCGAGCAGCTGCTGCCCGTCCTGGACCGGCACGCGGTGGATCTGGTCCTCTGCGGCCACGACCACGACTACGAGCGCACCCACCCCGTCCGCGGCACCGACCCGGGGGGCCTCCTGCGCCCTGCTGTCGTCGACGACCGGCTCGACGACATCGACACCTCCAGGGGCACCGTTCACCTCATCCTGGGCGGAGGCGGCACCGCCTCGCACGACGACACCTATCTGACGGACCCGGCCGGTGGCGTCCCGGAGGCCTTCGTCCGTACCCAGCGCCTCACCTACAAGGCCGATCCGGACGCCAAGGAGAAGGCGACCTGGTCCGCGGTGCGCGACCCCGACCAGAGGTACCCCTACGGCGTCGCGGTCTTCGACGTCGACCCCGGATCGCTGATCGGCGGCCGCACCACGATCACCGTCAGCTACTACCACACCCCGACCGCTACACCGGCGGACCCGGACCCGGCGCCGGTGCTCTTCGACCGCTTCCGCATCCACCGCAGACGCCGCGACGCCCGGTGGCCCGCCACCACCCCGACTCACAAGAAGGCCGGTTCACCCTCCTGACCAGGGGGTACGGCGCGAGCGGGCGGGCGCGCTCCTGGGCCGGCCGGGTGGTGGACCCGCGCAGCTCGCCCGGCCGCTGCTGTGCCCCCCTGGTCCAACTGCGTCTGCTTCAGGCCTTGTTGGTGTCAGCGGGCGAGGGAGACGGCGAAGGGCTGGAAGCCGTTTCGGCGCAGGATGTGCGGAACCACGAGGATCATGGCTTCGGTGGCTCGGGCCGTGGTGATGTCGCCCAGGTCCTCGATCCACCCGGGTTGCCAGCCCAGGTCGCCGAGCAGACCGGTGACGGTCTTCTTCGCCTGTTCGTCGTTGCCCGAGACATAGACGGTCGGTGGGGTGGCGAGGGCATCCGGGGCAGTCATGACCATGAACAGCATGGTGTTGAGGGTCTTGACCACATGGGTGTCGGGGAGGGCTGTTTGCAGTTGCTCGGCGAGGCTGCTGCCGGGATAGCACAGCTCGCCGGGCAGGCCGTCGCCTGCGTCGCGGGTGGCGTTGGAGACGTCTATGAGGATCTTGCCGGCGAGTTCGGTACGCAGACCGGCCAGACGCTCCAGGGCGCTGTCGCCGGGCGTCGCGTTGATCACGATGTCCGCGGTGCGGGCAGCGGTGCGCTGGTCGGCGAACGAGAGGCGGGAGGCTGTGCCCGCGGTGTCCGCCGCGGTCTCTTCCATCGGGCCGCGGCGACCCAGGATGACGTGGTGTCCGGTGGCGGCGAGCTTGTCGGCGAGGTTGGCGCCGACGCGGCCGGCACCCAGGATGCCGATGCTGGTCATGAGAGTGGTGGTCCTTGCTGTGTCGATGGGGACGGGCGGGAGCGCAGGCGGCTTCATGGTCAGGCGATCGGTGCCAGGACCTTGAGGGCGGCGGCGTGGATGCCGGGGGCGGCGGCCAGGAAATCGCGGCTGCCCGTGTTCCAGGGGGCGCCCGCCAGGTCGGTGACGGTGCCTCCGGCCTCCGAGACCAGCAGGGCTCCGGCCACCAGGCCGGAGCGGACGTCGGAGAACTGCCAGAACGCGTCCATGCGTCCGGCGGCGACGTGGATGAGCTGCATGGTCGCGGGCACGGACACCCGCACGACCAGGCCGTTGACGAGCATGGCGGTGACGGAGTCACCGATCCGCCGGAAGGTGCGCTCGTCCTCGCCGGGTTTGGCCTGGCCGGTGCCGGTGAGCGCGGCGCCCAGGTCGGTCTTGGCTGACACCGTCAGGGGCTGGTCGTTGAGACGGGCACCGTGGCCGGCGACGGCGGTGTAGGTGTCACCGGTCAGCGGCAGGTGGACGACGGTGAGTACCGGTCGGTTGTCGCGGACCAACGTGGCGGTGACGGCCCAGTCGTCCATGCCGTGAACGTGGTTGATGTTGCCCTCGGCCGGGTCGACGACCCACCACTCCCCCGGCGGGAGGGCGCCGCCGGCCAGCTCGTCCTCGGCCCACTGCGATCCCTGCCGGGCCCGCAGCAGCGGTTCGCGCAGCACCTCAAGTACCGCGTCGTCGTTGGCGTGGATCTCATCGACGACCTCGTCCAGACTCACGCCTCGGGCATGTGAGGTGTAGCGGTCGCGCAGTGTGAGGCCGGCGGCCTTCACCGCGGCCGTCACGTCGGACAGGAGGGTCGTGCCGGCGTCGAAAGGCATGGCTGTGCTCATGGTGGCTTCCCTGAGTTCAGTGGGTGCGAGGCAAGTTCAGTGGGTGCGAGGCGGCTTGTCCCGCACCCGCACTTCGAAAGGTAGGCGCCCGGCCAACTAACAACAAGTGCATGCTGGTTACTCGTAGAATGACTCTCATGCAACTGGATCTGAACCTGCTCACCGCCCTGGACGCCCTGCTGGAAGAGGGCAGTGTCGCCGGAGCCGCAGCCCGTCTCCACGTCACCGCACCGGCGATGAGCCGTTCCCTGGGCCGCATCCGCAGGGCCACCGGGGACCAGATCCTGGTCCGCACCGGCCGCACCATGGTCCCCACCACCCGCGCGCTGGCCATGCGCGCCCAGGTCCACGCCCTCGTACAGCAGGCCCACCAGCTCATGTCCGCGCAGCAGGAACTCGACTTGGCGTCCCTTGAGCGGGTGTTCACCGTGCGCTGGCACGACGCCCTGACCGCCGCTTGCGGCGCCGCCCTGATCACCGCCGTCCACCGCCGGGCCCCCGGAGTCCAGCTGCGCCTGCCTGCCGAACCCGGCACGGACACGCCCGAGTTGCGCCGGGGCGAGGTCGACCTCGAATCGAGCTCCGGACGGCCTGCGCTCGCCGACATCCGCCACCGCCTCGTCGGCAAGGACCGGTTGGTCGTCGCGGTCCGCCCGGGCCATCCGCTCACCGAAGGCCCGCTGGACGTGGCGCGCTACGCGGCCGCCGAACACGTCACCGTCTCGCGGCGCGGCAGCCTGCGCGACCGGATCGACGACGTTCTGGCCACGCACGGCAGCGAACGCCGCGTCATCGCCGCCGGGCCCACCGCCGCCTTCGCTCTGCGGCTCGCGCTCGGTACCGATGCGGTCGTCACCCTGCCGGACGCCGTCACCCGCACGGCCCGGGACCAACTCGGCCTGGTTTCGCTGCCGTTGCCGCTCCCGGTGCCCGATGTCCCCCTGTACCTGCTGTGGCACCGGCGCTACGACGACGACCGCGCCCACGCCTGGCTGCGCGACACGGCCGCCGACACCGTCCAGGCCCTGTTCGCGCCACCGGCCGGCGCTCCACACTCCCCCGCCGTCCGGACCGGGCACGACGTCGCGTAGACGGGCGATGTCCCTTGCTCTGCCGAAACGTTCCCCGTGGGGCGGTTCGTCCGTTATGCACGGCGCGCACCTCCTGGGTGTGAGCCCCGCCGGGAGCTGTGCGCGCCCTACCGGTGCTCGCGGACGGCGGAAATGATGTGCGCACCGCACATGAACCAGGCGATCCGCACCCCCCTGTCCCTCGGCCGGGCGGGCGTGCGGCGGAAGGAGCTCATGGTGTTGCTTCTCATCTCCCCGGACAGCGTCGAGGAGGCTTTCGCTTGTGCGAAGGCGGCCGAGCATCTGGACATCGTCGACGTCAAGAAGCCCGACGAGGGCTCGCTCGGCGCCAACTTTCCCTGGGTGATCAGGGAGATCCGCGCCGTGGTACCGGCGGACAAGCCGGTGTCCGCCACCGTGGGTGATGTCCCGTACAAGCCGGGGACGGTGGCCCAGGCCGCGCTCGGCGCCGTCGTCTCGGGCGCCACGTACATCAAGGTCGGCCTTTACGGCTGCACGACGCCCGATCAGGGCATCGAGGTGATGCGGGCCGTCGTCCGCGCGGTCAAGGACCACCGCCCCGACGCCTTCGTGGTCGCCTCCGGATACGCCGACGCCCACCGCATCGGGTGCGTCAACCCGCTCGCGCTGCCCGACATCGCCGCCCGCTCCGGCGCCGATGCGGCCATGCTCGACACCGCCATCAAGGACGGGACGCGGCTGTTCGACCACATTCCTCCCGAGACCTGTGCCGAGTTCGTACGGCTGGCCCACGCCTCCGGTCGGCTCGCGGCACTCGCCGGCAGCGTCGCGCGGGCCGACCTCGCCGCGCTGACCCGCATGGGTACGGACATCGTGGGCGTGCGCGGAGCGGTCTGTGAGGGTGGCGACCGCAACACCGGCCGGATTCAGCCACATCTGGTGGCCGCCTTCAGGGCGGAGATGGACCGGCAGGCCGGGGAGCACGCCGCCGGCACCCCCGCCGTGAACTGACCGCCGGCATGCCGACGCCTGAGGCAGTCAGCGTGCCCGGCCGCCGGGCCGCACGTTTCGCCGTCGCCGACCCGGCGACCGGGGAGACCTTCGACGAGGCCCCCGACCGGCATCCGGACGAGCTGGACGACGTGGTCGCCCGCGCCCGGCGCGCCTGGAGCGGCTGGCGCGCCGACCCCACAGCCCGCGCCGCCGCGCTGCGCGGAGCAGCCGACGCCGTGGAGAGGACGGGCGACGACCTCGCCCGGTTGCTCACCCGCGAACAGGGCAAACCACTGGCCGAGTCGTACGCGGAAGTCGCCAGGACCGCGGCGCGGCTGCGCTACTTCGCGGGCCTGTCCCCCCTCACTCGCGAGATCGACGACGGCCGGCCCGTGCACAGCGAGATCCGCTGGCGTCCTCTTGGACCCGTCGCCGCGATCGTGCCGTGGAACTTCCCCCTCCAGCTCGCGGCGGCGAAGTTCGCACCGGCGCTCGCGGCGGGCAACACCGTGGTGCTCAAACCCTCGCCGTTCACGCCGCTCGCCACCCGGCTGCTCGGCTTCGTCCTCGCCACCGCCCTCCCCCAGGACGTCCTGACCGTCGTGACCGGCCGCGAACCGCTCGGTGCCCGCCTCGTCTCGCACCCCGGCATTCGTCACGTCACCTTCACCGGCTCGGTGCCCACCGGGCGGGCCGTCGCCGAAGCGGCGGCGGGCTCGCTCACCCGGACCACCCTGGAACTTGGCGGCAACGACGCCGCCGTCCTGCTCGACGACGTCGACGTGGAGGGGATCGCCGAGCGGCTGTTCTGGGCGGCGTTCCGCAACTGCGGGCAGGTCTGCATGGCCGTCAAACGTGTCTACGTCCCGGCTCGGCTCCACGCCGAGGTCGTCGAAGCCCTCGCCCAGCATGCGAAGACCGTCGCCGTCGGGCCCGGCCTCGATCCCGGAACCCGGATGGGACCGGTCAACAACGCCCCGCAGCTGGCCCGCGTCGAACAGCTCACGCAGGAGGCCCTGGCCGACGGCGCCCGGGCGGCATCAGGAGGCCACCGGCTTGAAGGGCCGGGGTACTTCTTCGCTCCCACGATCCTCACCGGCGTTCCGCCCGGCAGCCGGGTGGTGACCGGGGAACAGTTCGGGCCGGTGCTGCCGGTGCTGTCGTACCGCAGCCTGGACGAAGCCGTCGACGCGGCCAACGGCACACGCTTCGGACTGGGCGGCTCCGTGTGGGGCACCGATCTCGACCGGGCCGAGGAGGTGGCCGGCCGGCTCGAATGCGGCACGGCGTGGATCAACCACCACGCCGAACTCTCCCTCGCCCAGCCCTTCGCGGGCATCAAGGACAGCGGGGTCGGCGTCGCGGGCGGGCCGTGGGGGCTGTACGGCAACCTCCGGCCGTTCGTCGTCCACCGTCCCCGGGAGGCATGACGATGCGGTTCCAGGCCGCTGTACTGCGCTCGTACGACGGCCCGTTCACACTTGAGGAGGTGGACCTGCGACCGGATCTTGGCGCCGGCGACATCCTGGTGGAGATCGCGGGCTCCGGGATGTGCCGGACCGACCTCGCGGTCCGCCGGTCCGCCGGCCGCAGCCCGCTGCCTGCCGTCCTCGGCCACGAGGGCGCCGGGGTCGTGGTGCGGTCGGGCGGCGGCCCGGACACCACGATCCAGGTCGGCGATCACGTCGTGCTGAGTTTCGACTCCTGCGGCCACTGCCGCAGCTGCCGGGCCGCGGCCCCCGCCTACTGCGACTCCTTCGCCTCCCTCAACCTCTTCGGGGGCCGGACAGAGGCCCCGCCGCGACTCGGGGACGCGGCCGGGAAAGCGCTGGCCCCCCGTTGGTTCGGGCAGTCCTCGTTCGCCGCGTACGCGCTCGTCCCCGCCCGCAATGCCGTCCAAGTCGACCCCGCGCTGCCCCTCGAACTGCTCGGGCCCCTCGGCTGCGGCTTCCTCACCGGAGCCGGAGCCGTGCTGAACACCTTCCGCGCGGGCCCCGGCGACACCCTGGTGGTCCTCGGCGCGGGCGCCGTGGGCCTGGCCGCGGTGATGGCGGCCACCGCCGCGGGCGTCCTGACCGTGGCCGTCGACCGGCATCCCCAACGACTCGCCCTGGCCGAGCAGTTCGGCGCGATCCCCCTGCCCGCCACGACGGACGGACTACCGGAACGGATCCGACGGCTCACCGACGGCGGCACGCAGTACGCCCTGGACACCACGGCCTCGGCCCCGCTGATCAACACCGCGCTCCGAGCACTGCGCCCCACCGGCAGCCTCGGCCTTGTGGCACGCCTCCACGACACCCTGCCCCTCCAAGCGGGCACGCTCGACCGGGGCCGCAGCATCCGCCACATCAGCGAGGGGGACGCCGTACCCGCGCTGCTGATACCCCGGCTCACCCGGCTGTGGCAGGCCGGCGACTTCCCCTTCGACCAGCTGATCCGCACCTATCCGCTGGCAGACATCAACGAGGCCGAACGTGACTGCGACGCGGGCCGCGTGGTCAAGCCGGTCCTGCTCCCCGAAGGGACAACCGGTCCTGCTCCCCGAAGGGACAAGCCGATGAGTGGGGCATGCGGCACCGCGGTCTCTCCATCCGACCGTTCACCAGACACGTCACGCTCACCACTCCCGCCAACGGAGGCAACATGACCGGCACGGCGCCCCAGCGGACAGATGCGGAAGGGGTGGACGGAGGTGTGGGTCTGACCGCCCTCCTGGTCGCGGCGGCACGGGCGATCGAGACCCACCGCCACGACAGCCTGGCCCAGGACGTCCACGCGGAACACTTCGTACGCGCCGCCCCGGCATGCACGGGCTGGCCGCTGCGCATCGAGCAGGTGCCGGACGGGGACGCCAACCCGTTGTGGGGCCGGTTCGCCCGCTACTTCGGCCTGCGGACCAGGGTCCTCGACGACTTCCTGCTCCGGTCGGTCCGTGGCAACGCCCGCCAAGTGGTGCTGCTGGGCGCGGGTTTGGACACGCGCGCCTTCCGTCTGGACTGGCCGTCAGACGTGGTGGTCTTCGAGTTGGACAGGGCCGGCGTGCTGGCCTTCAAACAGCAGGTGCTCTCCGACCTGTCGGCCGCCCCCACGGCGGACCGTGTCCCCGTACCGGTCGACCTGCGCGCGGACTGGGTCACGGGGCTGACTGCCGCCGGGTTCGACCCGGCTCTGCCGAGCGTCTGGCTGGCCGAGGGCCTTCTCTTCTACCTGCCGAGCCCCACCGAGACGTACCTCATCGACACGGTCGACCGGCTGACCACCGACGGCAGCGCTCTGGCCTTCGAGGCGAAGCTGGAGAAGGACCTGTTGGCGTACCGCGACAGCACGATCTACACGGCGGTACGCGAGCAGATCGGCATGGATCTGCTCCACCTCTTCGACCAAGGGGCCCGCCCCGACTCCGCGGGCACCCTGAGCGCCAGGGGCTGGTCCGTCTCGGTGCACACGCCGTTCGAGTTCACCCGCCGGCACCGTCGCGGCCCGCTCCCCGAGCCGAATGACGCGCTGGAGGGAAACCGGTGGGTGTTCGCGCACAAGCGCAGGCCATGACACCCGCACCGCTCAGGACGCCATTCCCGCGGGGCCCGCCCGCCGCCCCGGTGCCTGACACCTGGCATCCGACACCTGGGCCGAGAGCTTTCAGACGGCCCGGGCGGGCACCAACTCGTCGCCCGGAATCCCGGCCATGTCCGGCGCGTAGTACTCCTCGATGCCGACGGCCCACGTGCTCACGGTGATGCGGTCCTGCGTGTCCGGGCCGAAGGCGTCGAAGAGCGCGTGGATGTTGGCCTCCGCGAAGCCGATCGCCTTCATCAGCGATACGAAGAGCGGGCGCTCGATCAGGCCGTCCCCGTCCGGGTCGCCGAGCGCGGCGAGCGCCTGGGCGAACTCGCTGACCGTGGGGCCGAATCGCTCGGGGTCCAGGACGAACGGACGGAACTCCTCGACGGTGATCACACCGTCGCCATTGGCGTCCAGTTCTGTGGCAAGCGTCGTCCAGTAGCGCCGGAACGCGTCCCGGATGGCGGCCTTGGCGCCCTCGTCCGATGCGGCCGCCGCCTGAAGGACACGGCCTGTCATGAGGTCGAAGTCGTCGGAGTCGATGACTCCGTTGCCATTGGCGTCGAAGAGGGAGAAGACCAACTCGACTCGCTCGGCAGCCTCGGTTCGCATGAGCGTCACCTGTCTTCTGGGGCCCGTGGGTCCTGGGCCCGGCTCAATGAGTGCCTTCACCTAACGGTGCCGGGACGGCAACGTGACGGTACGGCGGCCCGCGTCACCGGAATGAGTGAGTTCGCCGACCATGCACCGGGTGGATGCCCCTGTGGAGGCGGCGAACGGGGCAACGACTCGTTCGAGGCGATGGCCTGGCGGTTCTTCGCCTGCCCGCTCCGTCGGAGCACGGGGCAGGAGTCCGGCGCGCGGCGGTCGCGTTTCATGTGGCCGGGTCCGTCAGTGCACCAAGGATCAGCGGCGGAAGGTTACTGTCCGGCCGGCTTCCTACTGCCGGCCCCCGCTACTGCCGGTACCCGCTCAGGAATCGTCCGATCCGGCTGATCGCGGTGTCCAGGTCGTCGGCGTGCGGCAGGGTCAGGATCCGGAAGTGGTCGGGGCGGGGCCAGTTGAAGCCGGTGCCCTGGACGACCTGGATCTTTTCCTGGAGCAGTAGGTCGAGCACGAACTTCTCGTCGTCGTGGATCGGGTGCACCTTGGGGTCGATGCGCGGAAACGCGTACAGGGCGCCCTTCGGCTTGACGCAGGACACTCCGGGGATCTCGTTGAGTCTTTCCCAGGCGCGGTCGCGCTGCTCGTGAAGCCGACCACCCGGCGCGGTCAGCTCGTGGATGGACTGACGGCCGCCGAGCGCGGCCTGGATGGCGTACTGGGCCGGGGCGTTGGCGCACAGCCGCATGGAGGCGAGCATGTTCAGCCCCTCCAGGTAGCTCTTCGCATGGTGCTTGGGGCCGGTCACCACGAGCCAGCCGGAACGGAACCCTGCCACCCGGTACGTCTTCGACAGTCCGCAGAAGGTCAGGACGACCAGGTCGGGGGCGAGGGCCGCCGCACAGTGGTGCACGGCGTCGTCGTACAGGATCTGGTCATAGATCTCGTCCGCGAAGACCATGAGCTGGTGGCGCCGGGCGAGGTCGAGGATGCCTTCGACGATTTCCTTCGGGTAGACCGCGCCCGTCGGGTTGTTGGGGTTGATGAGAACCACGGCTCTGGTGCGATTCGTGATCTTGGAGGCCATGTCGGCGAGATCCGGGTACCAGTCGGCCGACTCGTCACAGATGTAGTGCACGGCCTTGCCGCCCGCGAGGGTGGTGACGGCGGTCCAGAGCGGGAAGTCGGGGGCGGGTACGAGGACTTCGTCTCCGTCGTCGAGGAGGGCCTGCACGGCCATGGACACCAGCTCGGAGACGCCGTTGCCGAGGAAGATGTCGTCCACCGTGACGTCGCTCAGGCCGAGCGCCTGGTAGCGCTGGGCCACCGCGCGGCGGGCGGAGAGCACCCCGCGTGAGTCGGTGTAGCCGTGTGCCTGGGGAAGCATGCGGATCATGTCCTGGACGATTTCCTCGGGCGCCTCGAAGCCGAAGAGTGCCGGATTTCCGGTGTTGAGGCGCAGCACGCTGTGGCCCGCCTCCTCCAGTGCGTTGGCCTGCTCGATCACGGGGCCCCGGATCTCGTAACAGACCTCGCTGAGCTTGCTCGACTGCCGAAACTCCATGGCGCGCCCTCCCAGGTTCTTCGCGGTCCCGGACCGAACGGGCCCCGCTCGGCTCACTCGTACCGCAACGTCGCACTTGGTTTTACCAAGTTAACGCTTGGAATGTCCAACAACTTGTCTAGACTCCCTCGCATGCCGCCACGCCAGCAACGCCGTCGAAGCTACGACCAGTACTGCGCCTCCGCCCGGGCCCTGGACGCCGTCGGGGACCGCTGGACCCTGCTGGTCGTCCGGGAGCTCCTTGGCGGACCGCGCCGTTACACCGACTTGCATGCCGACCTGCCCGGCGTCTCCACGGACGTGCTTGCGGCCCGGCTCAAGGACATGGAGGCGCAGGGTCTCGCGATCCGGCGCAGGCTTCCGCCGCCCGGCGCCGCGACGGTCTACGAACTCACCCCGCGGGGCGTCGGGTTGCTGCCCGTCCTGACCGCGCTGGCCGAATGGGGCGCCCCCGACCTCACCGAGCGCCGGCCCACCGACGCGGTACGCGCGCACTGGTTCGCACTGCCGCTCCTGAACCGCCTTCCTGCGCCGAAGGTCCCGAGCGTCGTCGAAGTGGTCCTGGACGAGGGCGTGTTCCACCTGCGCCTGGGCGGCGAAAGATTGGGGTACGGCGACGGCCCCGCCGAGGAACCGGACGTGCGCCTCGTGCTCGACTCCGACACCTGCCGTGAACTCGGCGAGGGAGTGCTCGGCGTCGACGAGGCCGTCACTGCCGGCCGGATCACATTGTCGGGCGAAGGCCCGTACGCCGCGGCGCTGCGCGGCAGTTGAGAAATTGCCTGGCCTCGACGAACGCCCCCAGCGCGCTACGAACCGAACCCGGCCACCCAACTCACCCGGCTCACCCGGCCCACCGGCATGCGCAGCGCACCGGCAGCGCGTTCAGCAACGTTCGCCGCGCCCTGGGGGACTCACCGGCGGCGTGGCCGGGGCGGGCCCGGCGGATGGGGGCGGTCCGGCCCTCGACGGCTTTGACGATGCTCGGGTCTCTGTCTCCACGGTGTCGTGTGGTTTGGCCTTCGGTATGTCCTCGCCATGGATCTGGACCCCGGGCAGAGGGAGCCCCGCATGGCCGAAGCGTTGGTGCACCGGCTTGCGGCTGCCCGAGGTCACGATGACCCAGACGTCCGGCTTCAGGGTGTCGAGCAGAGCGGCAGCGCCAGTGACGGGAGGGAAGGCATTTCCTTCACGCCGCATCAGTTCGTCGAGCACCCGTCGCTCCGCAATCGAGTCCAGATGCGGGGCCCGCACTGCTGGTCACCGCCCCCGCTGCCCGTCGACCGGGCTCACCGCCCGCGTCGGGCGGCCGCACGCGGTGGAGAGGACGAGTTCGTCCACCACGCCGGCGGGGCCCGCGGCGGCTGCCCAGGCGCGCTGGCGTGAGGCGCCGTCCCCGTGGGTGGTCAGCCGTTGGAACAGGGCCATGACCGGGTCCAGGTCGCCGAACTCCTCAAGTGCCGGGCGCACGAAGGAAACCAGCTCCCCGGCAAGGTCCTGGATGGGACGGGACCGGCCGGTCCACGGGTCGAAGCCGTGGCCGCTCCAGCCGTCCCGGGCAGCCCGCCAGCAGGCAGCCCGCAGCACTTCGCCCTCCCACGCCCGCCCCGGATCCCCCGCTTGCGCCTGGCCGGCTGAGGTGACGACCAGGGCGCGCAGGAGCACGGTGACCGCGACGGTGTCCTCGACGTCCTGCAACACGTCCATCGCGCGGATCTCCAGGGTGGGCAGCCTGGGGTTGGGGCGCAGATCCCAATACGGTGTACCCGCATTCAGCATGGCCTCGGTGTCGGCGACGACGACGGCCAGCCGCTCGTGCTCCTCCAACGAAGCGGCGTAGGGCGGCGGGCCCAGACACGGGAAGCGGCTGCGGATGGCCGTACGCCAGCTGGCGTATCCCGTGTCGCACCCGCGGTGGAAGGGCGAGTTGGCGCTCAGCGCGATCAGCAGCGGCAGCCACGGCCGCAGGTGATTGGCCGTCAGGACAGCCAGCTCACGATCGGGAAGGTGGACGTGGACATGGAGGGCGCTGATCGCGAAGTCATCCAACTGGCTCCGGTACTGCGCCCGTGCGGCCTGATAGCGCGGATGGTCCGCCACCTGCGCGGGTCCCGGCTCCCGCAGGACCGCGGTGCCCGAGGCACACAGTTCCAGTCCCTCCGCGCGGGCCGCCGCGACCAGCGCGCCGCGCACCCGGGTCAACTCCTCGCCGAGCTCACGGGCGGTCCGGCACGGGGGTGTGCGCCCCTCGACCTGGCACAGGGCGAACTCCTGCGCCACCAGGTCACCCACCTCAGCCGCGGCGCGGGCCGCGACGATCGCGCCGGCGGGAACGACGGAGCGTGTGCGCGGGTCGACGAGGAAGTACTCCTCCTCCACGCCCACGGTCGGAATCCGGTCGGCGCAGGAACCACTCGCGGCGGTAGCAGGCTGGGTCACACTCCCAGCATCGCGGCCCGAGCCCGAATACGTGCCAGGCGCGCCCGGGCACCCGTCATGAGGTGCGGGACGCGGCGCGCCCGCCCGCGGGCCGGGAGGCGCAGGTGTGCACGCCCTTCAGGCCGTACGAGAGAGTTTCCTCAGCACGTCCTGCGCCCGTTCGCCCTCGCGCACGCCGTCCACGACGGCCTGGTGGTAGGAGCGGCTGTCCTCCTCGGAGTGGCAGGGCACGGGACTCCCTACGAGGGTGTACCAGTCGGTGGCGCCGGAGTACTGCACGGCGAGGTGTGCCTCGTGCTCCGACCAGGTGGTGTGGAGGGTGAGGTCTCCGTGCATCTGGCCGAGCTCCTCGGCCTGTACGACACCGGGGAGGACGTGGATGCCCACCGTGGTCCAGGATGCCCAGCCCATATCGTTCCCTTGTCTCGCAGGAGCGCCGCTACGAAGCCGGTGCCGGTTGCCTCAAGTCTGGCCCCGGGCGGCGCACCGCTCACTTCGGGACACCCGGCCCGCCCGGAGCAGCAGCCCGCCCCGGCCCAGGCGGGGTGAACCCGGCGACCGGGTAGCCGGGCAACCCGGCACTCCCTCGCCGCGCCGCACGGGTCAGGCCATGTCCGCGCCGCGCAGGAGCAGAAGAGCGACAGCCAGACCGCTGCCGATGATCGCCGCTCGGAACGGCCATCGGCTCCGGCTCCCCCACGGCAGGGCGGTACCGGCGAACGTCACCGCCGCTGATGCCGCCCCCAGGGACCAGTCCCAGAACCGTGGTGTGCCGGGTGGCCCGGCGACCAGTACGCCCAGCGCCGCGAGCGTCGTGAGCGGGGCGAGCCACCGGCAGGCCGGGCGGCCAAGTCGTTGGGGCAGTCCGCGCACCCCGGCCGCGAGATCGTCCTCGATGTCGGGCAGGACATTGACCACGTGGGCCGCGACGCCCAGGAGCGCGCCCGCCGTCACGGCCCACCAGGCGGGCGGGACCGAGGGGTGCAGACCGAGGGTGACGAAGGCCGGCAGGGAGCCGAAGCCGACGGCGTAGGGCAGCGGCGAGAACACCGTGCGCTTGAGCAGCACGTTGTAGGACCAGCCGGCGGCCACCCCCGCCACATGGGCCGCTCCCGCCGTGACACCGCTCAGCAAGGACAGGGGCACGCACAGGGCCAGAGCGGTCCCGGCCGCCGCGGCCACCGTCCGGGGGGCGAGTTCACCCGTGGCCACCGGTTTGTCACGGCGTCCGCAGGCCGTGTCCCGGCGGGCGTCGATCGCGTCGTTGCACCACCCCACCGACAGCTGGCCGGTGAATACGGCGGCGGCCACGGCCGTGGAGCCCGCCGTCCCGCGGCCCGCCACTGCGGCAAGCGCGGTGCCGAACAGCGTCACGGCGATCGTCGGCTCCAGGTGGCAGGCCCGCAGCAGCGACGGGACATGACGTGCCGCAGGCGGGAGAGCACCGAGCGGGTGGAGAGTCACAGGGGGAAGTTATGCGAGCGTGCGCTGCGAGGAAGGGATTCTTGACATGCGTGTCCCTGTCGTTGTCGAGGACGTCCCCGCTCCGTCCGTCGCGCCGTGCCGCCCGTCCCCGCCCGTCACCACGACGATCGCCGCGGTCCGCACCGCCCTGCCTGCCCACCGGTACGCCCAGGACGATCTCACCGAGGCGATCGGCGACCTGTGCCTGGCTCCGGATGCGGACCGCGCCCTGTTGCGCCGGCTGCACGCGTCGGCAGGCGTACGCACCCGTCACCTCGCCCTGCCGATCGAGCGGTACGCCGGCCTGAGCGACTTCGGACGAAGCAACGACGCGTGGATGGCGGCCGGACTCGCGCTCGGCGAGGAAGCGCTCACCGCCGCACTGCGAGACGCCGGGATCGAACCCGCCGACGTCGATCTGCTGGTGTGCACGTCCATCACCGGGATCGCCGCGCCCTCACTGGACGCCCGGCTGGCCGGGAGGCTGGGCCTGCGGCCCGACGTCAAGCGCGTTCCCGTATTCGGCCTGGGATGCGTGGCCGGGGCGGCCGGACTCGCCCGCGTGCACGACTATCTGCGCGGACACCCCGGGGGCACCGCCGTGCTGCTCAGTGTCGAACTGTGCTCATTGACGCTCCAGCACCGCGACGACTCCGGTGCGAACCTCGTGGCCGGCGCCCTGTTCGGGGATGGCGTGGCCGCGCTGATCGCACGCGGCGAGCCCGTCGCCGCATCGGGCGGAGCCGGACCCTCGGTGATCGCCACCCGCAGCCACCTGTACCCCGGCACCGAACACCTCCTCGGGTGGGACATCGGCGCCGACGGTTTCCGGGTCGTCATCGACGCGGGGGTCCCCGACATCGTGCGGGGCCACTTCGGTGCACACCTCCGTTCCTTCCTGGACGGACACGGCCTCGCCGTCGGCGACATCGGCGCATGGGTGTGCCACCCGGGCGGCCCCGCGGTGCTTTCAGCCGTGGCCGACTCACTCGGCCTGCCCGGGAACGCCCTCGACGTGTCCCGGCACTCCCTGGCGACGGTGGGCAACATGTCGTCCGCGTCCGTCCTGCACATCCTGCAGACCATCCACGAGTCCCGGCGGCCCGAGCCCGGCACCTGGGGGCTGGTCGCGGCGATGGGCCCCGGGTTCTGCTCCGAACTCGTCCTGCTTCGATGGTGAGTGGCCTTCATGCACTGGTACGCACTTCTCGTTCTCGCCGTCGCCGCCGAGCGCTTCGCCGAACTCGCCGTCGCGCGGCGCAACGCGGCCCGGTCCTTCGCCCGCGCCGGCGTGGAACACGGCCGCGGCCATTATCCGGTGATGGTCGTCCTGCACACCGGCCTGCTCGTTTCCTGCCTCGCCGAAACCACCCTCGCCGACCGGCCGTTCGTGCCCGCGCTGGGATGGCCCATGCTGGCGCTGGCCCTGCTGGCCCAAGCCCTGCGGTGGTGGTGCATCACCACGCTCGGGCCGTACTGGAACACCCGGGTCATCGTCGTCCCCGGGACACGCCTGGTCGGCGCGGGACCGTACAGATTCCTTCACCACCCCAACTACGTGGCCGTCGTCGTGGAAATCCTCGCCCTGCCCCTGGTGCACGGCGCCTGGCTGACCGCCGCGGTGTTCACCCTGGCCAACGCGATGCTGCTCACGGTGCGCATCCGGTGCGAGAACAATGCTCTTGCTCTGGCCGTGCGCGCATGAAGGGCCCTTACGACCTCATCGTTGCCGGAGGCGGTCCCGCGGGTCTGGCGACCGCGCTGCACGCCGCACGCGCGGGTCTCGACGTGGTCGTGGCCGAGCCCCGCCGGGCGCCGGTCGACAAGGCGTGCGGGGAGGGCCTGATGCCCGGTGCCGTACGGGCGTTGCGTGCGCTCGGCCTGGAGGTCCCCGGTCGGCCGATCGGTGGAATCCGCTATGTGCAGGGGCCCCTGCGGGCCGAGGCCAGCTTCCGGCAGGGCTTTGGTCTCGGTGCCCGCCGTACCGAGCTGCACGCGGTTCTGCACCGGGCCGTGCTCGACGAGGGCGTCCCCGTGCTGCCCCTGCGGGTCGGTGAGGTGCGACAGAACGCCACGGGGGTCACCGTGCCCGGCACCGGTTTGCGTGCCGGGTGGCTGGTGGCGGCGGACGGGCTTCATTCATCGGTGCGCCGTTGCCTGGACCTTGACGTGGCGAGCAGCACCACGCCCCGCTACGGGCTGCGCCGCCACTACGCTGTCGCGCCGTGGTCGTCGTATGTGGAGGTGCACTGGGGGCCGTTCGGGGAGGCGTACGTCACTCCGCTCGGCCCTGCGCTGGTGGGAGTGGCGCTTCTGACGGCCCGGCGGGCCCCCTACGACGTCCAGCTCGCCGCCTTCCCCGAGCTGGCGGGCCGCCTTCCCGAGAGCGCGGCCGTCACCGCGGTACGCGGCGCGGGACCGCTGCGCCGACGGTCCCGGAAGCGCTGCCACGGACGGGTGTTGTTCGTCGGTGACGCGGCCGGGTATGTCGACGCGCTGACCGGCGAAGGGGTCTCCCTCGCCCTCGCAGGCGCCGAGGCCCTGATCCGGAACATCCGCCGCGGCACCCCCCGGCGCTACGAGGACGACTGGAACCGCGTGACCCGACGTCACCGTCTTCTGACGGAGCTGCTGGTGCGCACCCGTCAGCGTCCCGCGCTCGCTCCTCTCATCGTGCCGGCCGCCACCCGTCTGCCCCGCCTCTTCGCGGCCGCCGTGAACGCGCTGGCGTGAGCCGGCGGGGACGGGCCGCATCGCGCAGGTCGGGAGTGGATCGGGGCGAGCGGGGAGGGCGGTGGGCAGCGGGCGGGGTGCGGATCCTTCAGGGGGTGGCGGTGAAGGCGAGCACGGCGTTCTGGCCGCCGAAACCGAAGGAGTTGCTGATGGCTGCTCCCATCCGCAGCGGGCGCGGGGCCTTGGCGACGACGTCCAGGTCCAGCGTCGGATCCAGGGTGTCGAGGTTGGCGGTGGGCGGGATCAGCTGGTGGCGCAGGGTGAGCACGGTGCAGGCCGCCTCGATGGCGCCCGCGCCGCCGATGGCGTGGCCGATGGTGCCCTTGACGGCGGTGACGGGAGGGGGCCTGCGGAACACCTGGTGCAGCGCGTTGTGCTCGGCCGCGTCTCCCTGCGGGGTGGCGGTGCCGTGCGCGTTGACGTGGTCGATGTCTTCCGGGTCAAGGCCCGCGTCCGCGAGGGCGGCGCGCAGGGCCCGTGCGGCGACGTGGCCGTCGGGCTGTGGGGCGGTGACGTGGTGGGCGTCGCAGGAGGCTCCGTAACCGGCTAGCAGTGCCTGGGGGTGCGCGCGCCGTGCCCTGGCGTCCTCCATGCGTTCGAGGACGAGGACGGCCGCTCCCTCACCGAGGACGAAGCCGTCGCGGTCCCGGTCGAAGGGCCGGGAGGCCGTCTCGGGGCTGTCGGCGCGCCGTGAGAGTGCACGCATCTGGGCGAAGCAGGCGGCGGTCATGCGCAGCCGCGCCGACTCGCTGCCACCGGCCAGGACCACGTCGCACGAGCCGGACAGCAGCCAGTCGCGTGCCAGTCCGATCGCGCTGGTGCCGGAGGCGCAGGCCGCGCTGACGACCAGGTTGGGCCCCTGCGCCCCGAGGTCGAGGGCGATCTCGGCGGCCGCCATGTTCGGCACGCTGCGCGTCAGGGCCAGCGGCGAGACGCGTTCGGGCAGCTGAACCGCGAGCCGGTCGAACTCGGACTGCCAGCCCTGTATGGAACCGGTACCGACGCCCATCACCACGCCGATACGGGCGCCGTCCCAGCTGCTGGGGCTCAGGCCCGCGTCGGTGACGGCCTCACGGGCGGCGAGCAGCGCGAAGATCGTGAACCGGTCGAGGCGCCGGGCGAGCCGGTGACCCAGCAGCCCTGCCGCGTCGAGGCCGGGCACCTGGCAGGAGAACGCCACGGGCAGTCCGTGCAGCGCGGGGTCGACGGCGGCCGTGGACAGCCCGGCCGTGAGGCCCGCCCACGCCGCCTCAGTGCCGACGCCCGCCGGAGTGACCATTCCCAGTCCGGTGACGGCCACGGGGGCGCGCCGCGCGGGGCCATGTGCTGTCACGAGGTGCATGGGGGTGATTGTTCGGGCCGGGCGGGGAGCTTCGGGGACAGCGCAACTCGTTCGGCCCAGGCGAAGGGGCCCGCATCACCCGTATGAGCGAACGGCCGTGTCTGTCACCGGCGCTGGTCGTCCGGGGCCGGGTCCTCGCCCGGCGCACTGGCCCCGAGCCCCTGCACCGCGCGGGACCAGGTCACGCCCAGTGCGGCCTCCAGGTCTTTCAGCGGGCGGTCCGAGACGTCGAGCCGGAGCGGCGGCCCGATGTGCACATGGACGCGCGGCCTGCGCACCGGCGCGGTGGCCCAGCCGGCCAGCTGCTTGGCCCGGCTGCCGGAGGCGACCCGGCGGGCGCCCGCGTGCCCGATGGGGATCACGGGCGCGCCGGTGGACACCGCGAGCCGGACGACACCGGTCTTCAAAGGGCCCGGCGGACGGTCGTGGGAGGTGTGGTGCCGGGGCAGCCCCCCTTCTGGGTAGATGAGCACGCTGCGTCCCGCGGCGAGCGCTTCGGCGGCGTGTCGCAGGGCGTCCCCGGCGCGGCTGCTCCCCCGGTGCACCGGCACGTATCCCTCCCGGGTGAGGGCCCGGGACAGCAGCGGTACCCGCCACATTCCGGCGGTGGCCAGTACGGCGGGCCGCAGGCCGAGCCGGTGCAGGGTGCCGATGAGCAGCACCGGGTCGAAGAACGAGGTGTGGTTGGCAGCGAGGACACACCCGCCGCCGGCGGCCCGGCTCAGGTGCTCGGCACCGCTCACGGTCGTGTCGCTGAAGACGGGCACCAGGGATCCGGCGCATGAGGACAGCATCCGGGCCCTCCTTCTCTCACGGCGTTCGGCGGTGGTGTCGGGACACGTGGCGGTACGGCGGGGGCGAGGGCAGGGCCTGCGCGGCCGGGGCGGGACAGGCCCTGTCCGGCAGGACGCGCTCGTGCCTGGGCGGCGCCTGGGCCGGTGCGGCCGTGGACGGGCGGCGGCCTGGGCCGGTGCGGGTGGACGGGCGGCGGCCCGGCCGGTGCGGGTGGACGGGCGGCGGCCCGGCCGGTGCGGGTGGACGGGCGGCGGCCCGGCCGGTGCGGGTGGACGGGCGGCGGCCCGGCCGGTGCGG
>NZ_JBICXU010000024.1:0-16124 GCF_043200435.1 Streptomyces sp. NPDC048416 | reverse complement strand
GCGGGTGGACGGGCGGTCCGGGTCCCGCCCACGATCCTCGTCCCGGATGCGGTCTGCCGCAGTGCGGGCGTCCTGGATCCGGTCCGCCGCAGTGCGGGGCTGCCCCGGATGCCTGCCCGACGTGCGGCGCCCGCCGTGCGATGGGTCAATGCCGTCATGGACTTTCTCACCGCGTACGACGCGCTCCCGGAGGACGACGTCCCGCGGCGGGTGGCCCTGCTGCGGCAGAGCATGGCAGCCGACAAGGCGGCCCTGTTCACCGAACTGCGCGCGCACCGGCCGGTGTTCCGCACGCCCGTCGGTGTGTTCGTCACCCGGCACCCGGACGTTCTGGAGGTGCTGTCGGCCCCCGGGACGTTCACCGTCGGCGTGTTCGGGCCCGCGTTGGAGGAGGTGCTCGGTGCCCCGTTCGTCCTCGCACGGGACGGCGCCGACCTGCACTGGCGCGAGCGTGGTTACGGGCAGGTGCTCCTGGCGGCCGAGGACGCGCCCCGGGTGCGCGAGCTGACGGCGCGCATCGCCGACGCCGTCCTGGACGAGGCGATCGCCCGGGGTGGTGACACCTTCGACCTCATCCAGGACTACGCCCGCCTTGCCGCCGCCCGGGTGGCGATCGCCTACCTGGGCCTGGACGGTCTCGACGAGACGGTCCTGCACTCCTGCACCCGCCACATGCAGTGGGCGTTCGCCGTCAATCCCGACCGCGACCCGCAGGTCCACGCGACCGGGGTGGCAGCCGGGCGCGAGCTGCGCGAGCGGGTGGGCGAGGTGATCACCCGGCGCCGGTCCGCGGCCGAGGACGGCGGCGACGGGTCCCCCGACGTCCTCGGCCGGATGCTGCGTACGCGGCTGCCCGCCGAGTACGGTTTCGACGACGAGCGGATCAACGCCAATCTGGCCGGCTATCTGACGGGGTATCAGCAAAATGCCACGCAGTGCACGGCCACCGCGCTCAAGGAGCTCGCGCTGCGCCCCGAGGCGTTGGCCGAGGCCGAGCGGGCGGCGGCCGCGGGCGACGAGGAGCGCTTCGACAGCCATGTGTGGGAGGCACTGCGCTTCCACCCGTTCGTGCCCGTCACTCCCCGGCTGTGCCTGCGTGACCACGTGCTGGCCGCCGGGACGCCGCGGCAGACGGTGATCGCGGCCAAGAGCGTGGTGCTGGCCTGTTTCGCGTCCGCCATGTTCGACGAGGAGGTGCTGGAGGCGCCGGCCGAGTTCCGTCCCGGTCGCCCCCCGGCGCACAATCTCGTCCTCGGGTACGGCGCCCATGACTGTCTCGGAAAGTACGCCGCCCAGGTGATCGTGCCGGAGTTGGTGCGACGGGTGCTGCTGCGTCCCGGTGTCCGTCCGCTGCCCGGTGGTGAACGCGCCCTCGACTACGCGGGCACCCCCTTCCCCCAGCACTATCCGGTCGGCTCCGGCCGCCCGGCCGTACCCGCGGCCTGACCGCCACCCACCGCCGCCGCCCGCGCCCCCGGAGGACCCATGACCGTCACGTCTCGTGAGACCGAGGGCCGGGCGGCGCCGCGCCAGGAAGCCCGGGACAGGTCCCGCGACGGCCGGCGCAACCGGTTCGAGACGCATCTGCTGACCCACTACCGTCCGGTGTGGCAGGCGGCCCGGCGCAGCAGATGGCTGCACCGCAGACTCAACTCGACCCTCACCGACCTGGCGGTACTCAAAGCGCCCCCGCGCCCTGAGCCGTTGAGCACGAAGAGCCCGTACACCTCCTGGGACTCCCTCACCGACCGCTCCTGGGTGGGCCGGCACCTGCCACCGGCGGCAGGGCGGCCCGGGAGCCTGCCGGCCCCACAGGAGGTCGCCGAGCTGTTCCGCCGCGAGGGCGAGGGGCGGTACTGCGCGCGTTCGACAGCGCTGCTGCCCGCGTTCGCGCAGTGGTTCACCGACGGCTTCCTGCGCGGCCACGCCGCCACCGGCGACCCGCGCCGCACGGACTCCCCGCACACCTTGGACATGTGCCAGCTCTACGGCGACCGCGAGGAGATCACCGCGTGCCTGCGCACCTTCGAGGGCGGCAGGCTGAAGAGCCGGGTCATCGACGGAGCCGAGTTCCCGCCCGCGCTGTGCCGGGACGGCAGGATCCTGGAGGAGTTCGGCGCGATCGTGCCGGTCCGCTTCGACGAGGTGCCCAAGGACTGCGTCGACACGCTCTTCGCGTGCGGCGGCGACCGTGTGCACGCGCACATCGGCCCGATGGCGCTGAACGTCCTGTTTCTGCGCGAGCACAACCGGGTCGCCGGCCTTCTCGCCACCGCTCACCCGGGGTGGGACGACGAGCGCGTCTTCCAGACCACCCGCAACACTCTGATCGTGATGATGATCCGGGTGATGCTGGAGGAGTACATCAACCACATCACGCCGTACCACTTCGGCTTCGTCCTCGACCCGGTACGCACCGATCGCGGGGTGTGGCACCGGGAGAACTGGGCGACGATCGAGTTCAGCCTCGTCTACCGCTGGCACAGCCTCATCCCGTCCACCTACCGGATCGCGGGCCAGGAGGTGCCGCTCGCACGGACGATCGCCAACGGGCAGCTCGTCCTCGACCGCGGCCTCGGGCCGCTCTTCGAGGACCTGTCACGACAACCAGCAGGCCTGTCGGGGCTGTTCAACACCGACGAACTGCTCCTGCCCATCGAGGCGCGCTCCGTCGCGGTCGGCCGTGAGCTGCGGCTGGCCTCCTACAACGACTACCGCGCCCACTACGGTTTCCCGCCGGTCACCCACCCACGGCAGATCACCGGTGACCTGCGGGTCCAGGAGGCGCTGCGCGACCTGTACGGCGGTGCCGACGACATCGACCTGTACGTCGGTCTGTTCGCGGAGGAGCCGGAGCCGGGCGCCATCTTCGGCCGGCTCCTCGAACGGATCATCTCCGTCGACGCGTTCTCCGAGGCGTTGAACAACCCGCTGCTCGCGCCCCGTCTGTTCGCCCCCTCGACGTTCTCGAAGGAGGGCATGGCTGTCGTCCGGGAGACCAGGAACTTCTCCGACCTGGTGCACCGCAACCTGCCGGAGGAGTCGGGACGGTACTTCGTGTCGCTGGGCAGCGCCGCGGGCGGCACGCGCACACCGGCCCTGTGAACGAAGTTTCCCGCGGCCGGGTTCCAGGTGGCCGCACCGCCTGGTTCAGCCGCGGGCGTGAGCGAGCAAAGCCTGGGCGGCAGTGCGCAGTTGGTCCGCCGCCGTGGCGCACGCGGCGGCCTGCTGCTCCAGGGTGGCCCGGCTCCACTCGGGCGCCGCGGGGCGGCCGCTGAGCGTGGCGGCGGTGTCGCGCAGCCTGCGCGCGTAGGCCTCCATGAGGTCGGCGTCCTGCCGCAATGTGCGCACCTGGCCGAGCAGTTCGTCGGACTCGCAGGCGGCGGCTCGGGGGGACTCGGTCACCATGGCGGCTCCCACTCGGTTCGGTGCGGTACGGGACGTCAGCGCGGCAGGACGGCGCCCGCGCTGCGGTGGAGCATGAGCTGAGGACAGCTCAGGACGAACAGCGGCCGTGCCCTGTCGATGCCGAGTGCGCGCAGCTGACCCGCGAGCGGTCCGGCCGCCGCGCCGTCCAGCCTCAGGCGGACCCCGCTGCCGGGGTGCAGCCGCAGTCTGCCGTGGACCCGGACCAGGGTGCGTACGGTGCTGTCGTTCCGGCGGCCATAGAGCACCCAGTCCGCCTCAAGGCAGCGCACGCCACGGCCGATCCGCCCTTCGACGGCGAGCCCGAGACCCCGGGAGCGGGCGGTGATGTGCCGGCCCATCAGGTCGGCGTCGGCCGCGGTGCGCACCGCGGGCTGGCCCCAGATCTCCTGGCCGACGATCTGGGCCTCCTCGCTCGTCACGGCCAGGGAGAGGACGTATCGGCCGGTGCGTCGCAGGTCCACGCGGCGCAGCAGGTCCGCCGCGACGTCGTACGGACGGGGCCGCCACAGGTCGTCGACCAGAACCGACAGGGCGATCTCCGTGTACGGGCCGATCGTGGTGCAGCGGTGTTCGTACAGCGACAGCACGGCGAGAGCCCGTCGGGCCAGTCGGCTGGGGGTCATCCAGGTGACGCCGGGCAGCAAGGCGCGTGCCGTGTCGGCGGAGACCGGGAAGCAGAGGTGGGCGGCGGAGGAGTCAAAGTACCGCACGGGGACATCGACCGGTCCGGCCGTCGTGGGGAACGCGCTGGTGGGCAGGGTGAGGAAGGGGTAGCCCTCGGGCGGCCGTGCGCGGTCCTTGAGCTGATACACCTGGCTGCGTTCGACGGCTCCGCGGTAGGGGCTGAGCGCTTCGTCGACGGTGACGGTGGCCTCGGGGATGACGGTCGTGAGGTGCTTGATGTACTCGCGAAGCATGTGGCACAGCGGGAACTCGTGGGTGGGACCGGTGTAGTCGACCTCGTACCAGTTCGGGTGCGGGTCGAACGCGGAGCCGGCGCCCCGGCCGTCGAGGACGGGCACGATGTCGTGCTGGTTGGTGATGCTGGCGACCCAGGTGCGTGGATCGGCGGGCTTCTTGTTGTCGACCGGCGAGCCGACGGTCACGACATGCGTGACCCGGTAGGCGCGGCAGAACTCCTCGTTCTGCGCCAGGTTCATCAGGGCGATGCCGCCCTCGCTGTGCCCGATCAAAGCAAGCTCGGCGCCCTGCGGAATGCCGTAGTCCGCAAGGGCAAGCAGGATCGAGCGGGTGTAGGGCGAGTCGGCCATGAACAGGTTGCGCCAGGCCCCGATGAAGTCCTGCGGGGAGTCGTTGCGGGGGCGGCCCGGGGCCATGCCGGGCGCCTGCAACACGTAGCGGACGACACCGTCGGGGCCCCGCACGTCCTGGACGAGGATGCGCCCGTCGGTGCGCAGCACCTCGATGTTGCCGAGGAACCCCATGAAGGACCCCTCGGCGGCGATGAGCTGCGCCTCCTGGTCGGAGAGGTCCACCGGCTCGGCGGCGCCCTCCCCCTTGTCCATGGCCGACAGGTGGGCGGCGCTGATGCCGTGCAGCGGGTCCGCGGACAGTTCCCGTCCGGCGGCGAGCGCCCAGCCGGTCTCGTCGTTCTTGGGATCTTCGTCCAACAGCGCCCGGATCGCGAGGAGTTCGGCCATCAGCGGTGCGAGCCCGGACAGCGCGCGCTGGGCGCCCTGGTCGCGGAACAGGGCGCGCAGGGCTCGTACGGCCTCCAGGTCCCGGTCGGCGGTGACCGCGACCATCAGCCGGCGCATGCCGGGGTCACGTTCGAACTCGGGGTGGTCCACCAGCACCGCGGCGATCCTCAGCCGCAGCGAAGTGACGGCGACCAGCGCCGCCAGACTCTCCCGGCCCAGCACCTCCCCCGCCGCGCCGAGCACCTGTCCCATGCCCTTGGGCGCGGTGATCGCGAAGGCGCCCAGGCCCTGCCTGTTGGTCAGCGCGCGCAGCAGCGCCCACTGGGCGGCGAGCCCGGTGCGGGGGCGACGGCGTACGGAGGCGGTCAGGGCCGGTGCGAACAGCGCGCTGCCGGCACGCGCGGACACCGCGCGGATGCCTTCGGCGGCCTCGACCACGTCCCGCGCGCACCGGCGCAGCAGCTCCCGGTCATCCTCTGCGTCCGGTGTGGGCCGTCCGGGTGCGTGGCCGTCCGCTCGCATCCCTGGCTCCCTCCCTCGACTGCCTACCGCGCACTCGGCCCTACGACGACATGCGCCGACCGGGCCCGTGCCCACGGGACGCGTCTCGGGTCCCGGATCCCATCGTCGGCCAGGGTTTCCGGGCCCGCACCTTCATCCATCCAGGTAGAGGATGTCGTCGCGGACATTCCCGCCCGCCGCGCCTGAGCTCCAAGGGCGTGCCTCTTGCGCATAATCGCCGCACATGACTCCCTCCACTCCCCCGCTCGTGGGAGCACCGTCCTTTGTGCGTCCGGGAGGGTCTTCCTCCCCGCTCGTGGGAGGTACGCCGTGACCGCGTCCCTCGAACGCGCGGAAGGCCCGCGAGCGCCCCTTCCCGACACCGTCCCGGTCGGCCTCCCGCTGCGCACCGGCTATCTGCTGATGCTCGTGGTGGGACCGCTGGCCGTGCTGGCCCTGGCACTGCCCGCCGCGCTGGCCGGCGGCTGGGGGCCGCACTGGTACGACGCGGTCCTGGGCGCCGGCATGTACGCCCTGTCCATCATGGGCATCACGGCGGGCTACCACCGGCACTTCACCCACCTGTCGTTCAAGGCGAAGCGCCCCCTGCGGATCGCCCTGGGCATCGCCGGCGGGCTCGCCCTTGAGGGCCCGGTGACGATGTGGGTGGCGGAACACCGACGCCATCACCAGTACGCGGACCAGGAGGGCGACCCGCACTCGCCCTGGAAGTACGGCACCACACGCCGGGCCCTGCTCAAGGGTCTCTGGCACGCCCATGTCGGCTGGTTCGCGTCCTCACCGGTCCGCTCCCACTATCCGCGGTACGCGCCCGATCTGCTGGCCGATCCCGATGTACGCCGCCTGGACCGCTACTACCCCCTCACCATGGCCGTCTCGCTCGGGCTGCCTCCGGCGCTCGTCCTGGCGGTGACCCACGACTGGAGGACCGCGGCGGTCACCTTCCTGTGGGCGAGCCTGGTCCGCTACGCCGTCGTCCACCACGTCACGTGGTCCGTGAACTCCGTGGCCCACGCCTTCGGCAGCCGGCACTACCGCACCCGCGACGAGTCCCGCGACGTGGCGTGGGTGGCTCTGCTGACCTTCGGCGAGGGCTGGCACAACCTTCACCACGCCGACCCCAACAGCGCCCGGCACGGCGGCCTGAAGGGCCAGCCCGACCTGACGGCATGGCTCATCGCCCGGTTCGAGCGGTGGGGCCTGGCCTACGACGTGCGCTGGCCGGACACGCGGCGGATCACGGCGCGGCTGCGCCCGGAGACGACCGCACAGCGCAAGCCGCACACCCGGGCCACCGGGGAGTAGCGGGGCGTCGCACGACGCACACACCGTCGCCCTTGAGCCGGCAGTCGTGCAGGGTTGCCCACCCTCCCTGCGGGACCCTCACGTGGCGACGTCGTGCACCACGTGTGCCCCAACTCGGTTGCGGGAGCGGCCACGGCACCGGTGATCGCGCATGGACTGCCGTTCGCCATCGCCGGGACCGTGCGCTGCCGCACCGCGATGACGGGGCGCGTGGGGCCCCGCGTCCTGAGTCCTGAGCTACGCGCCCCGCGCCCCGCCGCGCCCCGATTCCCGAGTCCCGCGCCCTCGCGCCCCGCGTCAGCCTCGGCCGAGGACGCAGAACTCGTTGCCCTCCGGATCGGCCAGGACGACCCAGGGGACGTCACCCTGACCCACGTCGGCCCGTGTCGCCCCGAGACCTTCGAGCCGGGTGACTTCCTTCGCCTGGTCCTCAACAGGGTTGGACATCACATCGAGGTGGACGCGGTTCCGTACGGCCTTGTCGTGCGCCGTGCGGCGAAACTCCAGGTACGGCCCGACGCCCTTGACGGAGCGCAGCAAGGCGCGGTCATCGGTCAGCTCGTGGACGTCCCAGTCGATCGCATCGCCCCAGAACCGGACCATCGCCCGTGGGTCGGCGCAGGCCACGACCACAGCGGCTATCGGGCCGGTGTCCCGGTAGAGCTCACGGGGCTCCAGGACACAGAACTCGTTGCCCTCCGGATCGGCCATCACCGTCCACGGCACGTGGCCCTGGCCCGCATCAGCGGCCGTCGCCCCAAGCCCCTTCAGACGTGCGACCAACTCCGCCTGATGCGCGTCGGAGGTGGTGGCGAGCTCCAGGTGCACGCGGTACTTCACCGTCTCCGGGTCCGGGACACGGACGAGATCGACGCAAATCGCGGACGGGTCCGGCCAGTTGAAGCCCACGGGTTCCAGGTTGGTGACTCCGGGTCCTTCGCTGGAAGCCCCCCAGCCGAGCGCATCTGCCCAGAAGCGGCCGAGTGCCGAATCGTCCCGGGCCTTGAAGTTCACCTGAACAAGTTGCAGCGTCATGGCGCACACCCTAAAGGGTGTTCCATGACGTCACGCGAGCCGCCGCCTGGCTGTACTGATCGGACACGTCGACTGAGCCGCGCTGACCCGTCGGCCCGCTTACCCGTTGACCCGTTGACCCGTTGACCCGTCGGCGCGGTCGGAGGTCGCGCGTCAGGGGCAGTCCCCGGGCCGGTGGCGAGCTCGGTGCCGGCGGACGGCGTCTCTGTTCGCACATCGTGGGGTGCAGTAGCGCTGCGTTCCGTTCCGGGAGGTGTCGACGATGACGTTGATGCAGGGGCTTGCGGCGCACCGGCCCAGTCGGTTCATGCCACGCGTCGTCAGGTGCAAGGCGGTGCCGACGCTGAAGACGGCGTGCAGCACGCGGGCCAGGTCGTCATCGACGTCGCGGTAGTGCAGGTGCCAGCCCTCGTCGTTGTGGTTGGTCAGGCGGGGGTAGGCCGCGGCCCGGGCCATCTGCGCGTTGAGCAGGGCGGCACGCTCGTCGGGGCCCGGTGCGTCGACGATGGTGAGCCAGTCGTCGACAGCTGCCCGGCACCGCGCGTAGTCGCCCTCCTGCTCGGGGAACGGCATCGTCATCCCGAACTCCCGTGTCCGGGCGACGACCTCAGCGCGCGTGGCAGGCCAATCGTCAGCGAGGGATCGCGCGAGTTGGACGGCATACTCGCCGTAAGGGTTGAGATGCATAAGGGCATGACATCAGAGTGAGCGGCATGTCTCCAGCCTTCGAGTCTCTGCCCCTATCAGGTGCGTCCGTTGCGGGAATGGCGCTCACCGCGGTCGCCATGGTCCTGACACCCGGGCCGAACATGATCTACCTTGTCTCGCGCAGCATCGGCCAAGGCCGCAGCGCCGGGCTGATTTCGTTGGCGGGTACTGGCGTCGGCTTCGTCATCTACATGCTCATGGCCAACCTCGGACTGGCCGTCGTGTTCGTCGCCGTGCCCTGGTTGTTCATCGGGTTCAAGGCGGCGGGCGTCGTCTACCTGGCCAACCTCGCCTGGCAGGCGCTCCGCCCAGGAGGGCGCACCATGTTCGACGTGCGCGCGTTTCCCCACGACAGCCCTGCCCGGCTCTTCCGGATGGGGCTGGTCACCAACCTGCTCAATCCCAAGGCCGCGATCATGTACCTGACGCTGATCCCGCAGTTCATCGAGCCGAACCGCGGCGACCCGACCCTGCAGGGGCTGGCCCTCGGATTGATACAGATCACCGTGAGCCTGACGATCAATGCGCTGGTCGTCGTGGCAGCGGGCGCCATCGCCGCCTTCCTGGCACAGAGGCCGAGCTGGGCTACGTGGCAACGACGGGTCACCGGCACCCTGCTCGGAGCCGTCGCGCTTCTGCTCGCCCGCGAAGTGCCGGCCCGCGCGCGCGTCTGACCAGGCAGGTGATGCCCTGGCACACACAAACGCTGCCCTGACCACTCGTCATCGCCTGCCAGAGCCCCGACGTCGTGCTCGCCGCGCTCGCGGACGTCGTGTTCTACGTCTGTCCGAGCCTGAGCATCGCCTCGCCGACCTCAGCCACCTGCCCAGCGGGGATCTTGGTGGCGGCCTCCTCAAGGACGAGCAATCGCGCCTCGGGAATCTCGCGTGCGATCGCCTCGCCGTTGCCGACGGGAAAGAACCGGTCGCGGCGGCCGTGGACGACGAGCGTGGGAAGCGAGATCTCGGGCAGCCGGTCGCGCCAGCGGGGTGTGCAGTCGAGGCTGGAAAACACCAGGCCCATCTGGTTGGCCATCTGGACCAGCGGTGCGGTACCGGGTGTCCGGTCCCAGATCCGTACGGCGACGTCGCGTGCGGCGACTGGGTCGTCGCCCAGGACCTCCGCGCCTGCGGCGGCGAATTCCGCCACCGCCTCTCGGTCGCTCCAATCGGGCAGCGCACGCGCGAACAGCCGGCTCATCGCCGCCTGGTCGTGGTCGGGGAGATCCGCGTCGGGCGGGCCGGGGGCAACCGCGCGGGTGCCGATCAGAGTGAGCGCCGAGAACGCGCCCGGGTGGTCGAGCGCGGCCACTTGGGCAACCATCCCGCCGACGCCGATCCCGGCCAGGTGCGCGGGCCCTCCGCCGAGCACGTCGACCAGGGCCGCCGCGTCCGCGCCGAGGTCGCGCAGGGTGTACGCGGGCGCCTGCGGATCCGCCGTGGTCGACACCCCGCTGTCGCGCATGTCGTAGCGCACCACACGACGCCCGCCGGCTGCGAGGCGTTCGCACAGCGCATCGGGCCAGGAGAGCATCGTCGTTCCGCCGACGAGCAGAACGAGTGGGGCGGCGCCGTCGCCGAACGACTCGACGCCCAAGGCGACTCCGTTGACGTCGACCGTGGTCATCGGATCACCGCGAGACGTCGCAGTCCTGGTGCCTGGGCTGTACCGGCGCGTGGGGCAATGTGCCGGCTGGGGTCCGGCCCGGAGGTGACGAAGCTGTCCCATGAGGCCAGGACACCGGCACTGATTCGTGTCATGCCAGGGCAGACCCCGCCGACCCCCCGAACTCATCGCTCTCCGCGCCATATCTTCTGGCGCGGGCGGCCTGCCCCCGCAGTCGAGCAAGCTGCCCGCAGTCGGTCACCGAAGCACCACCAAAAAATACCGTCAAGCGGCGACGCGCGGTGACTGGACGCCGCCGTAGTAACCGTATGAGCCACCGGGAGGCGTGCCCCAGTATCCGTACGGGAAGACATGGGTTCCGCCGCCCGGGTAGTACGCGCTCCAGCTCGCCGCGTAGTAGCCCAGGGGCTCCCGGCCGTGGCAGCCGTAGTCGTGGACTGGCGTGGTGGAGCCGTCGTTGTTCACTCGCAGGAGCTGTGCGCAGGCGTCCGTGCCGATCTGACCGTCGTACACGCCCAGCGACGGAACCAGGCCGCCATCGCCGTTGTCGTAGCCGCAGGCCGACAGCGCGACCTGGCCGGGCCCGGCCCAGTCCGCGCGGCAATTCCCTCGCGTGCCCGGCGGGTTGGCGTGCGCGGAGCCGGTAGCGATCGCGATGGACCCGGCGGCGCACGCCAACCGCCGTCGAGCGGGATATGTGGCTGAACTTCAAGGCGGATTCCTCCCGTTGAGGCTGCCCGCTTCAGGCAGCCCATGTAGGTGAGCACCCTGCCGAGCCCGAAGGCCCTGGGTGAGGCCCGCGTCACCGCCGTACGGGCCGGCTCCGGGCTCGCCATTTCGAGAGTTTCGCCAGGAGGAAGACGAGGGCGGCCGCGCAGGCGACCGCGCCCCACGCGGGCAGCAGCAGCACCGCGGGCAGCAGCATGCCGGGGGTGAGGATCAGGCACGGGCCGTACCACCGCAGGACGTTGCGTACCCCGTCGCCGTACCGCACGGAAATCGCCGCGTTCGCACTGTAGAAGGCGAGGACACCGCCGCACAGGGCCCAGCGGGCGCCCACGGGCAGCACACGGTGGGGGTCGGAGACGGCGGTGCCCAGGGCCGCGGCGATCACGGTGATGCCGCAGACCAGCACGAACGGCAGGTACATCACGGTGTCGCGCATGATCTGGGTCGCCCGTCCCATCTGGGCCCGGCTCAGGCCCTGCACGGCGCTGCCCGTCCCCCAGATGAAGAAGATCATGGCGAGTTCGGCGGCGACGACGAAGGACAGCAGTGCGGTCAGCCCGGAGGCAGCGGTGAAGTGCTCCTCGAAGGCGGCGACCACCGTGAAGATGCTCTCGCCGAGCACGATCACGACGAACAGGCCGATCCGCTCGACCAGATGGTCCACCGACATCCGCTCGTAGGGCGCGGTTCCCATCCCGGCCCGGACCGCGAGCAGCACCATTTCCAGGGCGATGGCCACGCCCCACACCACGAACCGCGCCGGCGCGGGCAGCGCGGCAGAGACCGCCCACAGTGTCGCGGGCACCAGGCAGTACAGCAGTGGCCGCCACAGTGGCAGCGGGCTGCCGGCGCTGCGGGCGTGGCGGAACCAGATCAGGAACAGCACCAGACGCACCCACGCCGCCCCGAGCGCGTACGCCCAGGCCCGCTCCTGAAGGCCTTCCGGGGAGGCCGCCGCCATCAGCCCGAGCGCGGGCATCGCGGCGAGCAGCATTGCCTGGACGCGGGGCGAGCCCGATCCGAAGAGATTGACGGTGACGCTGAGGTTCGCCCACGCCCACCAGGCGGGGAAGAACAGGACCAGGAACTGTCCGAACTCGGCCGGCCCCGGGTCCCCGTGCAGGACGTGCGCGAGGACACTGACCGTCACCACGAAGACCAGGTCGAAGAACAACTCGAACCAGCCCGCGCGGTGTTCCTCGGTCGCGTCGATGGGCCCTGCGCTGTCGGCCGGTCGGCCGTTCGTCATGTCGCTCACAGGCCCCACTGTGTGAGGTGCACACGACGGCGAGGCATCGGGCGCGCCGAAGGCCGCCCGGGCCGCCGCTCGTGCGGGCCAGTACACGCCGCGGTCGGAGCCCGCCGCCAGGTCACGCGTCGTGGTGCACGCCATGCCGGTACCCCGGGCAGGGCTGGTGCCGCGAAAGGGCACGGGTGCCCGCGGCATGGAACACGCGTCAGCGGATACCCGTGACAGCGCGTCCGACGTACGAAGAGAGAGACATACAGGTGCCCGCATCCTCCCGTCCGGCTGCCAACAGGCGCCTGCGCGCTGCCTCCAGAGCCTGGCGGCTGCGCACCGCTCTGCGCGACACGGCTGTGGCCGTGTGGAACGACAACCTGTCCGACTGGGCTGCCTCGTTGACCTACTACGCCGTCCTCGCGCTCGTGCCCGCACTCCTGGTCGCGGTCTCGGCCATCGGCCTGGCGGCGCCGCAGGCGACCAGCGGGCTCATCGACGATCTCACCTCGTACGCCCCGGCCGAATCGGCGGCCGCCCTGCGTGACGCGCTCCAGCAGATGACCGACGCCGGCTCGACCGTGTGGGTCCTGGTGGTGACCGGCGCGGCGAGCGCCCTGTGGTCGGCGTCGAGCTACCTCGCGGTGTTCCGTCGGGCCCTGCACGCGATGCACCGCATGCCCGACACCCGGCCCCCGCTGCGTACGGCCCACACCATCATCGCCACCGCCGTTCTCCTTCTCGCGCTGCTCCTGACCGGCTCGGGCCTGATCGTGATATCGGGCCCGTTCGCCCGCCGAGTGGCATCGCTGGTGGGAGTCGACGGGCTCGTGGCATGGAGCGCGCTTCGCTGGCCGGTGCTGCTCTGCGTCGTGACGATTCTGGTACTCGTCCTCTTCCGTACGGGTCCGGCGCAGACGCGGGGCATCCGCCGAGGACTTCCCGGGGGCGTCCTCGCGGTCCTGCTGTGGTACACGGCGTCGGCGCTGTTCACCCTGTATGCGGGCCACATCGGGTCCTACACCCGGCTGTACGGTTCCCTGGCGGGCGTGGTGGTGTTTCTCGTCTGGCTCTGGTTCACCAACCTCTCGCTCTTGATCGGCGCCCAGTTCAACGCCACTCTGGACCGCATGGCGTCGCAGGACTCCGTGACGCCGCGGCCCGGCACGGCCGCCCCTTCCGCCGAGGCGGCGGACCTCGGCTGACGGGGGCGGCAGAACCCCCGCGTCTTCACCGCACCCCACCAGCCCTGTCGGGTTCCCGATCCGCACCCCGCCGAGCACAGGTACTGGCCGCAGGGTCGGCCCGTGGACTACGTTGTGGCCATGGATACCGGGACGGCGTTGCGCCACACACAGATTGGTGACCCGGTGCTCTGCTGAGCGCCGTGCGCGCTGTTTCCGGCCCGCTGCTGGAGCGAGGATCCGGCGCCGCTGCGCGAGCTCCGCCTCCGTCGTGTTGACCACAGGCTTGTTGATCAACAGCTTGGCACATCAACCACGACAGGAGCCCTCATGCCCACCAAGACTCTGCGGATCCCCACCGCCGACGGCCAGTCCGACGCGTTCGCCGCCTTCCCCGACGGGGGCGAACGGCACCCCGGTGTGCTGATGTACGCGGACGGCTTCGGCATCCGGCCCGTACTGCGCGCCATGGCCCTCGAACTGGCCGGCCACGGGTACTACGTGCTGGTCCCCAACTTCTTCTACCGGCACGGCCCGACACCGGTGATCGAGCTCCCCGAGTTCATCGGAAGCGAAGACCGGCCCGCGATCTTCGCGCAGTTGATGCCCATGATTCAGGCGCACACCGCTGAACGTACCGTGCGCGATGCGGACGCCTACCTCCGTTTTCTCACCTCGCAGCCCGAGGTCGTCGACGGGCCGGTGGCGGTGACCGGCTACTGCATCGGCGGCCTCCTCGCGGTACGCACCGCCGCCGCTCATCCCGGCCGGGTGGCCGCCACCGCCGCGTTCCACGCTCCCGTGGGCGCGGACGGGCCCGGCCTCTTCTCCCAACTCGCGGCCCCCGTCCACTTCGGTCACGCGGCGAGCGATCTGACACCCGAGGCCCTGGATGAGCTCAACCAGACCCTCGATTCGGCGGGCGTCGACCACACCTCCGAGATCTACCCCGGCAGCGTTCACGGTTTCACGATGTCCGACACCGACGCTTTCGACCCCGCCGCGCTGCAATTGCACTGGGACCGTCTGCTCCCTCTCCTGCGCCGCGCCCTGACCCAGGGCTGACGCCCGGGACTGTGAGCCGGGTGGGGCGCGGGCCGAGCCCGCCCCCGCCCGGCCGCGTCGCGTGCTGCCGCCCTGCTCGCCCTTCCGAGGGGTGGACCGCCCGTCCCCGCCCGGGGCAGGGTGTGGCACTGTGATCTGGGCCCGCACGCCCCTGGAACCTCCGTCGGAAGGGAATTGATCGTGACTGACCCCAAGGACAGGCTGGACACACTGCGGACGGACATCGAGCGCCGCAACCCCGGACAGCCCGAGTTCCACCAAGCCGTGCGAGAAGTCCTCGACACCCTGGGCCCCGTCCTTTCGGCCCGCCCCGAGTACGCCGAGAGCGGGCTCGTCGAGCGGCTTCTGGAGCCGGAGCGTCAGATCATCTTCCGGGTCCCGTGGACCGACGACCGCGGCCGTGTGCACGTCAACCGCGGCTACCGGGTGGAGTTCAACAGCGCGCTCGGCCCGTACAAGGGCGGCCTGCGTTTCCACCCGTCGGTCGACATCGGCGTGGTGAAGTTCCTCGGCTTCGAGCAGATCTTCAAGAACGCCCTGACCGGCCTCGGCATCGGCGGCGGCAAGGGCGGCAGCGACTTCGACCCGCACGGCAGGTCCGACGCCGAAGTCATGCGCTTCTGCCAGTCGTTCATGACCGAGCTGTCCCGGCACATCGGTGCGCACACGGACGTCCCGGCCGGGGACATCGGCGTGGGCGGCCGCGAGATCGGCTACCTCTTCGGCCAGTACCGCCGCATCACCAACCGCTGGGAGGCCGGCGTCCTGACCGGCAAGGGCCATGGCTGGGGCGGTTCGGCGATCCGTCCCGAGGCCACCGGCTACGGTTCCGTGCTGTTCGCCGCCGAGATGCTGAAGGTGCGCGGCGAGTCCCTTGACGGGCTCAGCGCGGTCGTGTCCGGCTCCGGCAACGTGGCCCTGTACACCATCGAAAAGCTCCAGCAGCTGGGCGCCAACCCGCTGACGGCGTCGGACTCCTCCGGCTACGTGGTCGACGACAAGGGCATCGACCTGGCTCTGCTCAAGCAGATCAAGGAAGTTGAGCGGGGCCGCATCAGCGAGTACGCCGCCCGGCGCGGCCCGTCGGCCCGCTTCGTACGCGACGGCCGGGTCTGGGAGGTCCCGGCGGACGTGGCGTTCCCCTCGGCCACGCAGAACGAGCTGGGCGTCGACGACGCGCGCACGCTCATCGCGAGCGGCGTCAAGGCGGTCTCGGAGGGCGCGAACATGCCCACCACCCCGGAGGCGGTGCACCTCTTCCAGGAGGCGGGCGTCGCCTTCGGCCCGGGCAAGGCCGCCAACGCGGGCGGTGTCGCCGTCAGCGCACTGGAGATGGCCCAGAACGCCGGCCGGGTCTCGTGGAGCCGCGAGCGGGTGGAGGACGAACTCGCCGGCATCATGCGGTCCATCCACGCGGTGACGCACGAGACGGCCGAGCGCTACGGCGCCCCCGGCGACTACGTGACGGGCGCCAACATCGCCGGCTTCGAACGCGTCGCCGACGCGATGCTCGCCCAGGGCGTCATCTAGGGGGTGTCTGGTGGATCAGGGTCGGTCAGGGTGCGGCGCCTGGTGCGGTGCATCGCAAGGCGCCGGAACGTCGTGATAGCGGAGCTATCG
>NZ_JBICXU010000023.1:111224-119602 GCF_043200435.1 Streptomyces sp. NPDC048416 | reverse complement strand
GTGATAGCGGAGCTATCGGGGCGTTTCGGCAACGCCGCGAGGTGCCGTGCCAGGCGCCGCACCCCCGGCCATGATCCACCAGACACCCCCTAGCGGGCCCGCTCCACGCGGCGCTCGTCCCACACCGGCTCCGCCGTCTCACGGACCACACCGTCCGAGCCGAAGACCAGATAGCGGTCGAAGGACTTCGAGAACCAGCGGTCGTGGGTCACCGCGAGCACCGTCCCGTCGTACGACTCCAGACCGTCCTGAAGCGCCTCCGCCGACTCCAGGTCCAGGTTGTCGGTGGGCTCGTCGAGCAGCAGCGCGGTCGTGCCGGCCAGCTCAAGGAGCAGGATCTGGAAGCGGGCCTGCTGGCCGCCCGACAGCTTCTCGAAGGGCTGGTCGCCCTGCCGCTCCAGTTCGTAGCGCCGCAGCACCGACATCGCGGCCCCGCGGTCCTTGGCGTGCTCGCTCCACAGGATGTCGACGAGGGTGCGGCCCAGGAGCTCGGGGTGGGCGTGGGTCTGCGCGAAGTGCCCGGGCACGACCCGCGCGCCGAGCTTCCAGGTCCCGGTGTACGCCACCGACGCGTCCCCGGCGAGCAGCCGCAGGAAGTGCGACTTCCCGGAGCCGTTGGAGCCGAGCACCGCGACCCGCTCGCCGTAGAAGACCTCCAGCGAGAACGGCTTCATCAAGCCGGTCAGCTCAAGGTTCTCGCAGGTCAGAGCGCGCACACCGGTACGTCCGCCGCGCAGTCGCATCCGGATGTCCTGCTCGCGCGGCGGCTCGGGCGGCGGGCCCGCGTCCTCGAACTTCTTGAACCGGGTCTGCATCGCGTGGTAGCGGGACGCCATGTCCGGGCTGATCGCGGCCTGGTTGCGCAGCCGCAGGACCAGCGCCTTCAGGCGGGCGTGCTCCTCGTCCCAGCGCCGCTTCAGCTCCTCGAACCGCGCGAACCGCTCACGGCGGGCCTCGTGGTAGGTGCCGAAGCCGCCGCCGTGCACCCACACGTCCGTCCCCGCGGGGCTCGGCTCCAGGCTCACGATCCGCTCGGCGGCCCGCGACAGCAGCTCCCGGTCGTGCGAGACGAACAGGACGGTCTTGCGGGTCTCGCGCAGCCGCTCCTCAAGCCAGCGCTTGCCGGGCACGTCCAGATAGTTGTCCGGCTCGTCCAGGAGCAGCACCTCGTCGGGCCCGCGCAGCAGCGCTTCGAGCACGAGCCGCTTCTGCTCGCCGCCGCTGAGCGTGCGCACCTCGCGGAACTGGGCCTTGTCGTACGGCATGCCGAGCGCGGCCATGGTGCACATGTCCCAGACCGTCTCGGCCTCGTACCCGTGCGCCTCGGCCCAGTCGCTGAGCGCCTGCGCGTACTTCATCTGCGCGGCCTCGTCGTCCACCGTCACGATCAGGTGCTCGGCCGCGTCCACCTCGGCCGCCGCCTCCCGGATGCGCGGCTGCGCCACGGAGACCAGCAGGTCACGCACCGTACGCTCGTCCCGTACGGAGCCGACGAACTGCGGCATGACACCGAGCCCGCCGCTCACCGACACGGATCCGCCGTGCGGCTGGAGCTCGCCGGAGATCATGCGGAGCAGCGTCGTCTTGCCGGCCCCGTTGGCGCCGACGAGGGCCACCACCGAGCCCTCCGCCACCCGGAACGAAGCGTCGCCGAGCAGCACCCGCCCGTCCGGCAGGTAGTACTCCAGGTGTGCAGCCTCTAGATGTCCCATGGGCGGATTGTCACCCAGGCCCTGCCTGCCTGAACAATCGAATTAGGATGCGCGGCATGAGCTTTGGGCAAGGGGGACCCGGGTGGGGCCCGGGGGATCAGCAGACACCGGACTGGGCGGCCCTGGCCGACGCGTCGGCCGCGCGCAGCAGGCGCCGCAAATGGCTGTTCCTCGGCGGGGGTGCGGTGGCGACGGCGGCGGTCGTCGCGGTCGTGGCCGCGGTGATCGTCAGCGCCGGTTCTTCGGACGACGGCACATCGGCGGACAAGCTGCCCGCTCCCCCGGCGCTGCCGAGCGACAGCACGCAGCCCCAGCCGTCGTTCTCCCATGTGGCGCCGCCGCCCCCGCCCAACCCGTACGACTACGTCGCGAGCGCGCAGAAGGACAAGGCGCCGCTCGGCGCCGACACCTTCTTCCCCGGCAAGAGCCTGACCCTGGGCAGCGGCGTCTACGCCAAGGGCCCCACCGACAAGGTCACCGCCTGCGCCGCCGCCACCCAGGGCACCCTCGGCTCGACGCTCGACAACAACGGCTGCCGCCAGGTCATCCGGGCCACCTACACCAAGGACGGTGTCGCGGTCACGGTGGGCGTCGCCGTGTTCGACACGGACACCGCGGCCAAGAAGGCCAAGGAACAGGCGTCGGGCACCCTCGCCTCACTGTCCGGCTCGGGCGTCGCCACCTTCTGCCGGGGCGGTTCGGTCTGCCGCAGCACGACCAACTCCTACGGCCGCTATGCCTACTTCACGACCGGAGGCTTCGCCAACGGCAAGAACGTGACGAAGGGCGACACCACCGTCTTCACCGCGGGGGACGAGCTCGCGCAGTTCGTCTTCGACCAGATCGTCGCCCGCGGCAGGACTCAGGCCTCAGCAGCAGCCGCCCAGCCCGCTTCCTGAACTCCCCGGCAGCGTCCGCATGTTGCGTGCCTGCTTGCTGCGCGCGGCCAGCAACTCGTCCGCCGGGTAACCGACTTCCTCAAGAGTGAGCCCGTGCGGCTTGACCACATGCACCGACGAGTCCCGCACCGCCGCCGCCAGCACCTTCCCCGGCCACTCCACACCGCGGTGCCCGTCGCCGACGTACAGGAGCGCTCCGACGAGCGAGCGCACCATGTTGTGGCAGAAGGCGTCGGCGCGCACGGTCGCGGTGACGACGCCGTCGTCGCCGCGCACCCAGGACAGCTCCTGGAGGGTGCGGATGGTGGTGGCGCCCTCGCGCTTCTTGCAGTACGCCGCGAAGTCGTGCTCGCCGAGCAGCGCCGCGGAGGCCGCGTTCATCGCCTCGACGTCCAACTCCCAGTCGTGCCACAGGACATGGCCGCGCAGCAGCGGGTCGACACCGCCGACGTTGTCGGTCACCCGGTACGCGTACCGCCGCCAGATCGCGGAGAACCGCGCGTTGAACCCGCTCGGGGCCTGCGTCACGCGCCAGATCCGCACATCGTGCGGCAGCCGGCCCGCAAGGCGCCGCAGCAGCTTCTCGCGGTGCTCGGCCCACACCTCTTCCGGCAGGTCGACGTGCGCGACCTGGCCGCGCGCGTGCACCCCGGAGTCCGTACGCCCCGCGACGGTCAGGTCGTACGTCGTGTCCGAGCGCGTGACCGTGCGCAGCGCCCCCTCGATCTCGCCCTGCACGGTCCGCCGCCCGCCGGGCTGCTTGGCCCAGCCGGAGAAGTCCCTGCCGTCGTACGACAGATCAAGACGCACCCGGACGTGGCCGGGCTCCACCTCATCGCTCACGTAACCGATCCTCTCAAAGCATCCACACAACGGAACGGGCCCGCCCCCCGAAGGGAACGGGCCCGTCCATCAGCCAGTAGAACGCTTACGCGTCCTTCGCCTCGTCGGCCGGCTTGGCGTCCTCGACGACCTCGGCCTCGGCGGCCTTGGTCTCGGACTCCTTGACGGCGCGCACGGTGGCGGCCTCGGCCTCGGCGACGGTCGCCTTCTTGGCGATCTCGCCCTCGACCAGCTCGATCACGGCCATCGGCGCGTTGTCACCACGGCGGTTGCCGATCTTGGTGATACGGGTGTAGCCACCCGGACGCTCCTCGTAGCGGGGCGCGATCTCGGTGAAGAGGGTGTGGACGATGCCCTTGTCGGTGATCGTCTGAAGCACCAGGCGACGGTTGTGGATGTCGCCCTTCTTCGCCTTGGTGATCAGGCGCTCGGCGACCGGACGCAGGCGGCGGGCCTTGGCCTCGGTCGTCGTGATGCGGCCGTGCTCGAAGAGCGACTTCGCCAGGTTGGCGAGGAGCAGACGCTCGTGCGCGGCGCTGCCGCCCAGACGGGCACCCTTTGCGGGACGCGGCATGGTGATTCTCCTAGTGATCTGCACCGGCCGTATGAGGTACCGATGTCAGTGTCCGAGCAGGCGGATGCCTGTCGGAGATCCAAGCCCCCGAAGGGGCTTGGAAGGGGCGCGGGGAACTGCGCGCCCAGCCGAAGCCGGAGCCGCAGAAGCAGTACAGCCTCCCCGCGGAGCGTCCTAGTACTGCTCGGTCTCCACGAACCCGGCGTCCGCGTCATCATCGGCGCCGAAGGCGTCAGCCGCGGCGGTCGGGTCGAAGCCGGGAGGCGAGTCCTTCAGCGCGAGGCCCATACCGGCCAGCTTCGCCTTGACCTCGTCGATCGACTTCGCACCGAAGTTGCGGATGTCGAGCAGGTCGGCCTCGGAGCGCGCCACGAGCTCACCCACGGAGTGGATGCCCTCACGCTTGAGGCAGTTGTACGACCGAACGGTGAGCTCAAGCTCCTCGATCGGCAGGGCGAGATCGGCGGCGAGCGCGGCGTCCGTCGGGGACGGGCCCATGTCGATGCCTTCGGCGTCGATGTTGAGCTCGCGCGCCAGGCCGAACAGCTCGACCAGGGTCTTACCGGCCGACGCCATGGCGTCACGGGGACGCATGGCCTGCTTGGTCTCGACGTCGACGATCAGCTTGTCGAAGTCGGTGCGCTGCTCGACACGGGTCGCCTCGACCTTGTACGTGACCTTGAGCACCGGGGAGTAGATGGAGTCGACCGGGATGCGGCCGATCTCCTGGCCCAGCTGCTTGTTCTGCACGGCGGAGACGTAGCCGCGACCGCGCTCGACGGTCAGCTCCATCTCCAGCTTGCCCTTGCCGTTGAGCGTGGCGAGCACCAGGTCGGGGTTGTGCACCTCGACACCGGCCGGCGGGGCGATGTCAGCAGCGGTGACCAGGCCGGGACCCTGCTTGCGCAGGTACATCACGACCGGCTCGTCGTGCTCCGAGGAGACGACCAGCTGCTTGATGTTCAGGATGAGGTCGGTGACGTCCTCCTTGACGCCCGGCACGGTGGTGAACTCGTGCAGGACACCGTCGATCCGGATGCTGGTGACAGCGGCACCGGGGATCGAGGAGAGGAGCGTACGACGCAGGGAGTTGCCGAGCGTGTAGCCGAAGCCGGGCTCCAGGGGCTCGATGACGAACCGCGAGCGGTACTCGTCAACGACCTCTTCGGTCAGCGAAGGGCGCTGAGCGATAAGCATGGGGAGATCCTTCAGTCATGGGCACCCACTATTTGATGCCCTGCTGGGTACTGCTGGGTACTGCGTACTGCAAGGGTACGGGCGGCACGCCTCGAAGGAGCCGTACCGCCCAGAACCTCAGGTCAAGCGACGTGCGTCAGACGCGGCGGCGCTTGGGCGGACGGCAGCCGTACTGCGATGTCTCGGGGGGTAACCCCCGGACCCCCAGCCGACCGCCGAGCCGATCCCAGGCCGTGCGTCAGACGCGGCGGCGCTTGGGCGGACGGCAGCCGTACTGCGATGTCCCGGGGGGTAACCCCCGGACCCCCAGCCGACCGCCGAGCCGATCCCAGGCCGTGCGTCAGACGCGGCGGCGCTTGGGCGGACGGCAGCCGTTGTGCGGCGTCGGGGTGACGTCCTGGATCGAGCCGACCTCAAGGCCGGTGGCCTGGAGGGAGCGGATCGCGGTCTCGCGGCCGGAGCCCGGACCCTTGACGAAGACGTCAACCTTGCGCATGCCGTGCTCCTGCGCGCGGCGGGCGGCCGACTCGGCGGCCATCTGCGCGGCGAACGGAGTCGACTTGCGGGAGCCCTTGAAGCCGACGTGGCCGGCGGACGCCCAGGAGATCACGTTGCCCGAGGGGTCCGTGATCGAGACGATGGTGTTGTTGAACGTGCTCTTGATGTGCGCGTGGCCGTGAGCGACGTTCTTCTTTTCCTTGCGGCGCACCTTCTTGGCAGCGCCCTGACGACCCTTGGGGGGCATGTCTTACTCCAGCTGGAGAGGGGAGGTGATCGGTCCTACAGCGAAGACCGCTGAAAAGCGTCCGCTGTGGACTACTTCTTGCCCGGCTTCTTCTTACCGGCGATGGCGCGACGCGGGCCCTTGCGGGTACGAGCGTTCGTGCTGGTGCGCTGACCGTGGACCGGCAGACCACGACGGTGGCGCAGACCCTGGTAGCAGCCGATCTCGACCTTGCGGCGGATGTCGGCGGCAACCTCACGGCGAAGGTCACCTTCGGTGCGGAGGTTGGCGTCCACGTACTCGCGGATCTTGACCAGGTCCTCTTCGGCCAGGTCACGAACGCGGGTGTTCGGGTTCACGCCCGTCGAGGCGAGGATCTCCTTGGACCGGGTGCGCCCGATACCGAAGACGTAGGTGAGTGCGATCTCCACGCGCTTTTCGCGCGGGATGTCAACACCTGAAACGCGTGCCATTTACTGGCTCCAGTTGTTTTCGGGGGTCTTCCACAGCACCGTTCCCGACCGCCGTACTAGGTACGTTTCGGGTCCCCGGCCCCCGCCGGAGGTGTCACCAGCCGGGCATGCCGACCAGGTGGGTGCTGCGTATGTACGTTTTGCTCGCGTCGCTCGAAGAACTGCGGAGTGCAGGTCGGTCGGCGTGCGTCAGCCCTGGCGCTGCTTGTGGCGCAGGTTGTCGCAGATGACCATGACCCGGCCGTGACGGCGGATCACCTTGCACTTGTCGCAGATCTTCTTGACGCTCGGCTTGACCTTCATGGGATGTCAGGTTCTCCGGGTCAGTGCCACCGCCGCCGCTGAGGGCGACGTGGGCAAGATCTACTTGTACCGGTAGACGATCCGGCCACGCGTCAGGTCGTAGGGAGAAAGCTCCACGACGACCCGGTCATCCGGGAGGATGCGGATGTAGTGCATCCGCATCTTGCCGCTGATGTGCGCGAGGACTTTGTGACCGTTCTGGAGTTCCACCTTGAACATGGCGTTCGGGAGGGACTCGATCACGGTGCCCTCGATTTCGATGGCACCTTGCTTCTTGGCCACGCTTCGCCCTTCGAATCGGCTACCTTGATCGACTCCCGCAGCCGTGTGTGGACACACGGGTACACGAGAGCCGACGCATCAGTCTACGACAGGCCACTCGAAAAGACGAATCCGGGGAGTTTGCCCGTCATCGTAGATCCTTAAGCGGCCTGGCGTACGTGTCTGGGCCGGCGGGTCAGGCCAACGGGTCGGGCGTCGTGGTCACCCCGTACTCCGCCAGCTTCGCCCTGCCGCAGTCGGGCATGGTCGCGGGCTCGACGCCAGGGCGCCTCACAGCTTCGCGCGGCTGCGCCGGCCTCCGACCGACGACGGCCCGCCTCAGCCCAGCGGATCCGGCGCCGTGGTCACCCCGTACTCCGCCAGCTTCGCCCTGCCGCAGTCCGGCATCGTCAGGACCAGCGGCCCGTTCTCCGTCAGGGCCACCGAGTGCTCCCAGTGCGAGGACCAGGAACCGTCGGTCGTGATGACGGTCCAGTCGTCCTCAAGGACCTCCGTGCGCGGGGTGCCGAGGGAGACCATTGGTTCAATGGCCAGGCAGAAGCCGGGGATCAGCTTCGGGTTGTGGCGGCCGAGCATGCGGCGCTTGTCCACGTAGTTCAGGAGGTGCGGGTCCATGTGCATCTCGGACCCGATGCCGTGGCCCCCGTAGTCCTCGACGATTCCGTACTTGCCGGTCGAGGGGCGGGGCTGGCGGCGGATGTACGACTCGATCGCGCGCGAGACGTCGATGAGCTTGTTGCCCTTCTTCACCGCGGCGATGCCGGCCCACATCGACTCCTCGGTGACCCGGGAGAGCTCGACCAGCTCGGGCGCGTGGCCGGAGCCCACGAATGCGGTGTACGCGGCGTCGCCGTGCCAGCCGTCGATGATCGCGCCGGCGTCGATGGAGATGATGTCGCCGTCCTTGAGGACGGTCTTGTCGTCCGGGATGCCGTGCACGACGACCTCGTTGACCGAGGTGCAGATCGTGGCGGGGAAGCCGCCGTACCCCAGGAAGTTCGACTTGGCGCCGTGCTCGGCGATCACCTTGCGGGCCACCTCGTCCAGGTCCTTGGTCGTGGACCCCGGGACCGCGGCTTCGCGGGTGGCGGCGTGGATCGCGGCGACGACCAGTCCCGCCTCGCGCATCTTCGCGATCTGCTCGGGGGTCTTGATCTCCACCATGTGCGGCTCACGCCTTTCTGGACAGGTACGGGTCACCCCCAACGATAAGGCTTCCCTGTCCGGCCCCGAAGACGAGCGCCCACCCCGCCTCGCGCAGTTCCCCGCGTCCCTGGCGGGACCGGTGCCAGGCAGCATGGAACACCCCCAGCCCTCCCGCGCAGTTCCCCGCGCCCCTGGCGGGGCCGGTGCCGGGCGGCATGGAGCACC
>NZ_JBICXU010000023.1:0-111125 GCF_043200435.1 Streptomyces sp. NPDC048416 | reverse complement strand
CCTCAGCCCTCCCGCGCAGTTCCCCGCGCCCCTGGCGGGACCGGTGCCGGGCAGCATGGAGCACCCTCAGCCCTCCCGCGCAGTTCCCCGCGCCCCTGGCGGGACCGGTGCCGGGCAGCATGGAGCACCCTCAGCCCTCCCGCGCAGTTCCCCGCGCCCCCGGCGGGACCGGTGCCGGGCAGCATGGAACACCCCCAGCCCTCCCGCGCAGTTCCCCGCGCCCCCGGCGGGACCGGTGCCAGGCAGCATGGAGCACCCCCAGCCCCCTCGCGCAGTTCCCCGCGCCCCTGGCGGGACCGGTGCCAGGCAGCATGCACATCCTCAGCCCGTCCGGCGATTGAGGACGAGCGCCGTTCAGGCGCGAACCGGGTTCTGGGGCGAAGCCCCAGCAACCCCGCCCTTCGCCTGCGGACCGTGCCCGCGTCCCGCGCAGTTCCCCGCGGCCCCCGGCGGGACCGGTGCCAGGCAGCATGGAGCACCCTCAGCCCCCCTCGCGCAGTTCCCCGCGCCCCTGGCGGGACCGGTGCCGGGCAGCATGCACATCCTCAGCCCGTCCGGCGATTGAGGACGAGCGCCGTTCAGGCGCGAACCGGGGTCTGGGGCCAAGCCCCGGCAACCCCGCCCCTCGCCTGCGGACCGTGCCCGCGTCCCGCGCAGTTCCCCGCGCCCCCAGCAGGACCGGTGCCAGGCAGCATGGAACACCCCCAGCCCTCCCGCGCAGTCCCCGCGCCCCCGGCAGGACCGGTGCCGGGCGGCATGTCTGGTCGTACGCAAACGGCCGCGGCACCCCCCGCCAGGGGGTACCGCGGCCGCGGAAGGCGTACCGAAGGCCCAGAACTACGCCGCTTCGCGGCGCAACGCGTCCATCGCCTTCTTCGTAACCTCATCCACCTTGCCCAGCGCGGAGATCGTGATGACGAGCCCCTGCGCACGGTAGTAGTCGATGATCGGCTCGGTCTCGCTGTGGTAGACCTCAAGCCGCTTGCGCACCGTGTCCTCGGTGTCGTCGACGCGCTGGTACAGCTCGCCGCCGCACTTGTCGCAGACGCCGTCCCGCTCAGGAGCGTTGTACGCGACGTGGAAGACGTGCGCACTGTCGTTGCGGCAGATCCGCCGGCCGGCGATCCGCTTGACGACCTCGTCCTCCGGGACCTCCAGGTCGAGCACCGCGTCCAGCTTCACGCCGTCCGCCTTCAGCACCTCGTCGAGCGCTTCGGCCTGGACCACGTTGCGCGGGAAGCCGTCGAGCAGGAAGCCGTTCACGGCGTCCGGTGCTTCCATGCGGTCCTTGGCCATCCCGATGGTGACCTCGTCCGGCACCAGGTTGCCCGCGTCCATGAACGCCTTGGCAGCCTTGCCCAGCTCCGTGCCCTGGCTGATGTTGGCACGGAAGAGGTCGCCCGTGGAGATGTGCGGGATCGCCAGGTTCTGGGCAAGGAACGCTGCCTGCGTTCCCTTGCCTGCACCGGGCGGTCCGACGAGGACGATTCGCATCAGCGGAGGAACCCTTCGTAATTGCGCTGCTGAAGCTGGCTCTCGATCTGCTTAACGGTTTCCAGACCCACACCCACGATGATGAGGATGCTCGTCCCGCCGAGCGGGAAGCTCTGGACGCCGCCGAAGATGATCAACGCCATTGTCGGTACGAGCGCGATCAGCCCCAGATACAGCGACCCCGGCCAGGTGATCCGGTTGAGTACGTAGCTCAGGTACTCGGCGGTCGGTCGGCCAGCCCGGATGCCCGGGATGAAGCCACCATACTTCTTCATGTTGTCGGCGACTTCCTCGGGGTTGAACGAGATCGCCACGTAGAAGAACGCGAAGAACACGATCAGCAGGAAGTAGCTGACGATGTAGTAAGGATGGTCGCCCTTGGTCAAATTGTCCTTGACCCAGGTCGCCCAGCCGGCCGTCGAGTTGGAGAACTGGACGATCAGCGCCGGGATGTAGAGCAGCGACGAAGCGAAGATGACGGGAATCACACCCGCCTGATTGACCTTCAGCGGAATGTAGGTCGACGTCCCGCCGTACGACCTGCGGCCGATCATGCGTTTCGCGTACTGCACGGGCACGCGCCGCTGGGCCTGTTCCACGAAGACCACGAGTCCGACCATGACCAGGCCGACGAGCAGCACCGTGCCGAACTCGATCCAGCCACCGGCGAGGTGGCCCTGCTTCTTGATGGCCCACAGGGAGCTCGGGAAGCTGGAGGCGATCGAGATGAACATCAGGATGGACATGCCGTTGCCGATGCCGCGGTCGGTGATGACCTCACCGAGCCACATGACGCAGGCGGTACCGGCCGTCATCGTGATCACCATGGTGATGGTGGTGAAGATCGAACGGTTCGGGATGATCTCGGTGGCGACCTGGCAGCCACTGAAGAGCGCGCCGTTGCGGGCCGTGGCCACAAGACCGGTGCCCTGGAGGATCGCCAGCGCCACGGTCAGGTACCGCGTGTACTGCGTGATCTTGGCCGTGCCCGCCTGGCCCTCCTTCTTGAGGGCTTCCAGGCGTGGGATCACCACGGTCAGCAGCTGCAGGATGATGCTCGCCGTGATGTACGGCATGATGCCGAGCGCGAAGATCGTGATCTGCAGCAGCGCGCCGCCGCTGAACATGTTGACCAGGCCGAACAGACCGCTGTTCTGCTGAGCCTGGTCCACACAGGTCTGCACGTTCTTGTAGTTCACGCCGGGCATCGGCACATGCGTACCGAGCCGGTAGATCACGATGATGCCGAGTGTGAAGAGCAGCTTCTTGCGCAGGTCAGGCGTCTTGAACGCCTGGGCGAACGCGGTGAGCACGGTGCCTCCTGCGACCCCCGCGCACGTGCGTCAGGGTGACGGTCTTGAGGTTCGACGAATAAGGAATGGAACGACTGAAAGGTCTTGATCTGCCAAAAATCCGTGCTGGGGCCGTCCAGGCACACAGCACGGAACTTAGACAGTGCACGCCACCATACCGGCGACCGTGCCCCCCTAGGAACGACCAACCGGGGATGCCCCATATGAGAGGCATCCCCGGTCGGATGTTCAAGCCATCAAGCTGTCTCAGACAAGCTCGGTGACGGTGCCGCCGGCGGCGGCAATCTTCTCCTTGGCGGAGCCGGAGACGGCGTCAACCGAAACCTGCAGCGCCACGGAGATCTCGCCCTGGCCAAGGACCTTGACGAGGCTGTTCTTGCGAACCGCGCCCTTGGCGACCAGGTCGGCCACCGTGACCTCTCCACCCTCGGGGTAGAGAGCGCCGAGCTTGTCCAGGTTCACGACCTGGAACTCGGTGCGGAACGGGTTACGGAAACCCTTCAGCTTCGGCAGGCGCATGTGGAGGGGCATCTGGCCACCCTCGAAGCGCTGCGGAACCTGGTAACGGGCCTTCGTACCCTTGGTACCACGACCAGCGGTCTTACCCTTGGACGCCTCACCACGACCCACACGGGTCTTGGCGGTCTTGGCGCCCGGGGCAGGACGGAGGTTATGGGCCTTCAGCGGGCTGTTCTCACCCATGTCAGTCGACCTCCTCAACCGTCACGAGGTGGCGGACGGTCTGCACCATGCCGCGGAACTCGGGGCGGTCCTCCTTGACAACCACGTCGTTCAGGCGCTTGAGCCCGAGCGAACGCAGGGTGTCGCGGTGGTTCTGCTTGCTGCCGATGTACGACTTCGTCTGCGTGATCTTGAGGCGGGCCATTAGACACCCGCTCCCGCACGTGCACGCAGCAGAGCCGCGGGGGCGACGGCCTCGAGGGGCAGACCGCGGCGGGCCGCGATCTCCTCGGGACGCTGCAGGCCCTTGAGGGCCGCCACGGTCGCGTGCACGATGTTGATCGCGTTCGAGGAGCCGAGCGACTTCGACAGGATGTCGTGAACGCCGGCGCACTCCAGAACGGCGCGCACCGGGCCACCGGCGATAACACCGGTACCGGGAGCAGCCGGCTTCAGGAGCACGACGCCCGCCGCACGCTCGCCCGTGATCGGGTGAGGGATGGTGCCCTGGATGCGCGGAACCTTGAAGAAGTTCTTCTTGGCTTCCTCGACACCCTTGGCAATGGCCGCGGGAACTTCCTTGGCCTTGCCGTAACCGACACCTACGGTGCCGTCACCGTCGCCCACCACGACCAGCGCGGTGAAGCTGAAGCGGCGACCACCCTTGACAACCTTGGCAACGCGGTTGATCGCGACAACGCGCTCAACGTAAGCGGTCTTCTCGGCGGCAGCGCCACCGTCGCGACCCTTCCGGTCCCGCCGCTCGCCGCCACCGGCACCGCTTCCGCGGCGCTGGGGTCCAGCCATTGGATTTACCTCTCTCTGTTACGTCCGTTAGTCCCGGAACCGGGGCTTAGAACTTCAGCCCGGCTTCGCGGGCGGCGTCAGCCAGAGCGGCAATGCGCCCGGCGTACCTGTTGCCACCACGGTCGAACACGACGGTCTCGACGCCCGCGGCCTTGGCGCGCTCGGCGACCAGGGCCCCGACCGACTTGGCCTGCGCGGACTTGTCGCCCTCGCCACCACGGATCGACGCGTCCAGAGTCGACGCCGACGCCAGGGTGTGACCCTTGAGGTCGTCGATGACCTGAGCGGTGATTCCGCGGTTGGAACGCGTCACGACGAGGCGCGGACGCTCCGCCGTACCCGACACGTGCTTGCGGATGCGGACGTGGCGACGTGCCTTGGCGGCACGCTTGTAAGCGTCGCCCTTGGCGATCTTCACACCGTATGCCATGGCTTACTTACCAGCCTTTCCGACCTTGCGGCGGATGACTTCGCCGGCGTACTTGACACCCTTGGCCTTGTACGGGTCGGGCTTCCGCAGCTTGCGGATGTTGGCGGCGACCTCGCCGACCTTCTGCTTGTCGATGCCCTCGACCGAGAACTTCGTGGGCGACTCGACCTTGAAGGTGATGCCTTCGGGAGCCTCGATGGTGATCGAGTGGCTGTATCCGAGCGCGAACTCCAGGTTGGAGCCCTTCGCCTGGACGCGGTAACCGACACCGCTGATTTCGAGCGCCTTGATGTATCCCTGGGTCACACCGGTGATCATGTTGGCCACCAGCGTGCGGGACAGGCCGTGCAGGGCCTTGTTCTGACGCTCGTCGTTGGGGCGGGTGACGTTCAGAACGCCGTCCTCACCCTCCACGATCTCGATGGGAGCCGCAACAGCGTGCGTGAGGGAACCCTTGGGGCCCTTCACGTGGACCGTACGGCCATCGATGGTGACGTCCACACCGGCGGGAACCTGGATGGGGAGCTTGCCGATTCGCGACATTAGCTTTTCCTCCGTTCCCGACTACCAGACGTAGGCGAGGACTTCCCCACCTACGCCCTTCTTGCCTGCCTGCTGGCCGGTGAGCAGACCGTGGGACGTGGAGATGATCGCCACGCCCAGGCCGCCGAGCACCTTCGGCAGGTTGGTGGACTTCGCGTACACACGCAGACCGGGCTTCGAGATCCGCTTGATGCCCGCAATGGAGCGCTCACGGTTCGGCCCGAACTTCAGCTCAAGGACGAGGTTCTTGCCGACTTCGGCATCCTCGACCTTCCAGCCGGTGATGAAGCCCTCCTGCTGGAGGATCTCCGCGATGTGCGACTTGATCTTGCTGTGCGGCATCACCACGGAGTCGTGGTACGCCGAGTTAGCGTTGCGCAGACGAGTCAGCATGTCTGCGATCGGGTCAGTCATGGTCATGAATCGGCCTTCGGCCTCTCTCGCCGCGGTTTCCTGTATGCGCCATCCCTCTCCCCACTCAGTGGCGGGACGGGTGCGGTGCGGGGACCTACGGCGTAGTAAGTCGTTATGGGCGGCGGACGCCCAACCCCACAAGCCTACGGCATGGGGAGTCGGGCACCCGCCGACCAGATACTTACCGAGAGCGTCCGGAAATTCCCAAGTCCCAAGGGACAGAGGGGAATTACCAGGAGCTCTTGGTCACGCCCGGCAGCTCGCCACGGTGAGCCATCTCACGGAGGCACACGCGGCACAGGCCGAACTTGCGGTACACGGAGTGGGGACGACCGCAACGCTGGCAGCGCGTGTAACCGCGCACACCGAACTTGGGCTTGCGGGCAGCCTTCGCGATGAGAGCCTTCTTCGCCATCTCGCTTACGCCTCCTTGAAGGGGAAGCCGAGGTGACGAAGGAGGGCACGGCCCTCGTCGTCGTTGGTCGCCGTGGTGACCACGGTGATGTCCATACCCCGGGTACGGTCGATCTTGTCCTGGTCGATCTCGTGGAACATGACCTGCTCCGTGAGACCGAAGGTGTAGTTGCCACGGCCGTCGAACTGCTTCGGCGACAGACCACGGAAGTCACGGATACGCGGCAGCGCGAGCGACAGCGTACGGTCCAGGAACTCCCACATGCGGTCACCGCGGAGGGTGACGTGGCAGCCGATCGGCTGACCCTCGCGCAGCTTGAACTGCGCGATGGACTTGCGGGCCTTGGTGACGGCCGGCTTCTGTCCGGTGATCGTGGTGAGGTCGCGAACCGCGCCGTCCATCAGCTTGGAGTCGCGGGCGGCGTCGCCCACACCCATGTTGACCACGATCTTGACGAGGCCGGGAACCTGCATGACGTTCTCGTACGAGAACTCCTCACGCAGCTTGCCCGCGATTTCCTCGCGGTACTTCGTCTTGAGACGCGGAGTGGTGGTGGTAGCCATCAGATGTCCTCACCCGTCCGCTTGGCAACGCGGATCTTGTTGCCCTCGTCGTCGAAGCGGAAACCGACGCGGGTGACGACCTTGTTGCCGTCCTTCTCCACGACGAGCTGAACGTTGCTCACGTGGATCGGGGCCTCGGTCGTCACAATGCCACCGGTCTGCGAACCGCGAGCGGTCTGGCCGGCCTTGGTGTGCTTCTTGACCCGGTTGACACCCTCGACCAGGACGCGGTCCTCGCGGGGGAAGGCCGCGATGACCTTGCCCTGCTTGCCCTTGTCCTTACCGGTGATGACCTGAACCAGGTCGCCCTTCTTGATCTTCATGCTTACAGCACCTCCGGCGCGAGCGAGATGATCTTCATGAACTTCTTCTCGCGCAGCTCCCGGCCCACCGGGCCGAAGATGCGGGTGCCGCGGGGGTCGCCATCGTTCTTGAGGATGACGGCCGCGTTCTCGTCGAAGCGGATGTACGAGCCGTCCTGACGACGACGCTCCTTGACGGTGCGCACGACGACAGCCTTGACGACGTCGCCCTTCTTCACGTTGCCACCGGGGATCGCGTCCTTGACGGTGGCGACGATGACGTCACCGATACCCGCGTAGCGGCGACCTGAGCCACCGAGCACACGGATGCAAAGGATTTCCTTCGCACCAGTGTTGTCGGCGACGCGCAGTCGCGACTCCTGCTGGATCACGTCTATCTCCTGATCGTCTGCCGGTTCCCGGCGGGGGCCACGGACCTCTTACGAGGTGCGGCCCCCACCGAGCCTGGCGGAACCACTCTGAGGGAAACCCCTCAGAGAATTTCCTTACTTGGCCTTCTCGAGGATCTCGACGATGCGCCAGCGCTTGCTCGCCGACAGCGGACGCGTCTCCATGATGAGGACGCGGTCGCCGACGCCGGCAGCGTTCTGCTCGTCGTGCGCCTTGAGCTTGTTCGTACGGCGGATGACCTTGCCGTACAGCGCGTGCTTCACACGGTCCTCGACAGCGACGACGACGGTCTTGTCCATCTTGTCGCTGACGACCAGACCCTCACGGGTCTTGCGGAAACCGCGCGCTTCAGTCGTCTCAGTCACATTCTTCTCGCTCATCAGGCGCTCTCCACCGTCTCGATGCCCAGCTCGCGCTCGCGCATCAGGGTGTAGATCCGGGCGATGTCCTTACGGACGGACTTGAGCCGACCGTGGTTCTCGAGCTGGCCCGTCGCCGCCTGGAAGCGGAGGTTGAACAGCTCTTCCTTGGCTTCGCGGAGCTTGCCGAGAAGCTCCTCGTCACCCAGCTCGCGCAGTTCGGACGCCTTGGTTCCGGCCGACATCACGCCTCACCTGCCTCGCGCCGGACGATGCGGCACTTCATCGGGAGCTTGTGAGCGGCTCGGGTGAGCGCCTCACGAGCAATCTTCTCGTTCGGGTAGGACAGCTCGAACATCACCCGGCCCGGGTGAACGTTCGCGACCCACCACTCCGGAGAACCCTTACCGGAACCCATGCGGGTCTCGGCAGGCTTCTTCGTCAGGGGGCGGTCCGGGTAGATGTTGATCCAGACCTTGCCGCCACGCTTGATGTGGCGGGTCATCGCGATACGAGCCGCCTCGATCTGGCGGTTGGTCACGTACGCCGGCGTGAGGGCCTGAATGCCGTACTCGCCGAACGCAACCGTCGTACCACCCTTGGCCATACCGCGGCGCTTGGGGTGGTGCTGCTTGCGGTGCTTGACCCTACGGGGGATCAGCATGTCGGTCAGGCCTCCGTTCCGGTGCTCTCAGCCGGAGCGGCGGCGGCGGGAGCCTCGGCCTTGGGGGCCTCGGCAGCCGGCGCAGCCTGCTGCGGCTTGCGGCCGCGACCGCCACGCTCGCCGCCACGACCACCGCGGCCACCGGCCGGACGGTCGTTGGCGCCACCACGGGCCGGGCGGTTACCCGCACGGGCCGCTGCGTTCTCGGCGCGAACCTCGGCGATGTTCTTGACGTCGCCCTTGTAGATCCAGACCTTCACGCCGATGCGGCCGAAGGTCGTCTTGGCCTCGAAGAAGCCGTAGTCGATGTTCGCGCGCAGGGTGTGCAGCGGCACACGGCCTTCGCGGTAGAACTCCGAGCGGGACATCTCGGCGCCGCCGAGACGGCCACCACACTGGATCTTGATGCCCTTGGCGCCGGCCTTCATGGTGCCCTGCATGCTCTTGCGCATGGCACGACGGAAGGAGACGCGGGAGGAGAGCTGCTCGGCAACGGCCTGAGCAACCAGCTGAGCGTCCATCTCGGGGTTCTTGACCTCAAGAATGTTCAGCTGGACCTGCTTGCCCGTGAGCTTCTCGAGGTCGCCGCGGATGCGGTCGGCCTCGGCGCCACGGCGGCCGATGACGATGCCGGGACGCGCGGTGTGGATGTCCACCCGCACGCGGTCACGGGTGCGCTCGATCTCAACCTTCGAGATGCCGGCGCGCTCCATGCCGGACGTCATCATCCTGCGGATGGCGACGTCTTCCTTGACGTAGTCCTTGTACAGCTTGTCGGCGTACCAACGGGACTTGAAGTCCGTGGTAATGCCGAGTCGGAACCCGTGCGGGTTTACCTTCTGGCCCATTACCGGGTTCCTTCCTTGCTGCTGACGACCACGGTGATGTGGCTGGTCCGCTTACGGATCCGGTAGGCACGGCCCTGAGCACGCGGTCGGAACCGCTTCAGGGTCGGGCCCTCGTCCACGTACGCCTCGCTGATGACCAGCGAAGAGGCGTCGGTGTGGTCGTAGTTGTGCGCGGCGTTGGCAATGGCGCTGTCCAGCACCTTGCCGACCGGCACGCTCGCGGCCTGCGGGGCGAAGCGCAGGACCGCCTGAGCCTCCGTGGCATCCATGCCACGGATAAGGTCCACCACGCGGCGGGCCTTCATGGGCGTGACGCGGATGTACCGCGCCTGGGCCCTGGCTTCCATGGTTGTCCCTTCGGTGTAAGTCATAGTCGTTACCCACCCCGCGTTAGCGGCGCTTCGACTTCCGGTCGTCCTTGACGTGGCCGCGGAAGGTGCGAGTCGGCGAGAACTCGCCGAGCTTGTGGCCGACCATCGACTCGGAGACAAACACCGGGACGTGGGTCTTGCCGTTGTGCACCGCGATCGTGTGGCCGAGCATGGCCGGGATGATCATCGAGCGACGGGACCAGGTCTTGATGACGTTCTTGGTTCCAGCTTCGTTCTGAGCGTCCACCTTCTTTACGAGGTGGCCGTCAACGAAGGGTCCCTTCTTGAGACTGCGCGGCATCTAAACCCGCTCCTAGCGCTTCTTGTTCGTCTTGCGGCGGCGGACGATGTACTTGCTCGATGCCTTCTTCGGCGAGCGAGTACGACCCTCCTTCTGACCCCACGGGCTGACCGGGTGGCGACCACCACTGGTCTTGCCCTCACCACCACCGTGCGGGTGGTCGACCGGGTTCATGGCGACACCGCGGACGGAGGGGCGAACGCCCTTCCAGCGCATGCGGCCGGCCTTGCCCCAGTTGATGTTCGACTGCTCGGCGTTGCCGACCTCGCCGATGGTGGCGCGGCAGCGGGCGTCGACCAGGCGAATTTCGCCGGACGGCATACGAAGGTGGGCCATCGTGCCCTCCTTCGCCAGCAGCTGCACCGAAGCACCCGCGGAGCGGGCGAACTTCGCACCGCCGCCGGGACGCAGCTCGATGGCGTGGATGGTCGTACCGACCGGGATGTTGCGCAGCGCCAGGTTGTTGCCCGGCTTGATGTCGGCCCCGGGGCCGTTCTCAACGCGGTCACCCTGGCCGAGGCCACGGGGCGCGATGATGTAGCGCTTCTCGCCGTCTGCGTAGTGCAGGAGCGCGATGCGAGCGGTGCGGTTCGGGTCGTACTCGATGTGAGCGACCTTCGCCGGCACGCCGTCCTTGTCGTGACGACGGAAGTCGATCACGCGGTAGGCACGCTTGTGGCCACCGCCCTGGTGACGGACGGTCACACGACCGGTGTTGTTACGGCCGCCCTTGCTGTGCAGGGGGCGGACCAGCGACTTCTCCGGCGTGGACCGCGTGATCTCGACGAAGTCGGCGACGCTGGAGCCACGACGGCCCGGAGTCGTCGGCTTGTACTTGCGGATACCCATTTCTCAGTCCTCGTCCGATATTCGGACCAGGGCGCTCCGTTAGGAGGCCTGGCCGAAGATGTCGATACGGTCGCCCTCAGCAAGGGTCACGATGGCGCGCTTGGTGTCGGCACGCTTGCCGAAACCGGTCTTCGTGCGCTTGCGCTTGCCCTGGCGGTTGATCGTGTTGACCCCGGTGACCTTGACCGAGAAGACCGCTTCCACGGCCTGCTTGATCTGGGTCTTGTTGGAGCCCGGCTTCACGATGAACGTGTACTTGTTCTCGTCGAGCAGCGCGTAGCTCTTCTCGGACACAACCGGCTTGACAAGAATGTCGCGCGGGTCCGTGAAGGTCTTGCTGGTGATCTCGGCCATCAGGCCTCGCTCCCCTCGTTGTCATCGGCCTTGGGGCCAGACACGAAGGACTCGAAAGCGGCCTGGGTGAAGACCACGTCGTCGGAGACGATCACGTCGTACGTGTTCAGCTGGCCCGGCTCCAGGATGTGGACCTGGGGCAGGTTGCGTGCGGACAGCCACGCGGCCTCTTCGGCGCGGTCGACGACCAGGAGCAGGTTGGCGCGCTCCGAGATCTTGCCGAACAGCGTCTTGGCGGCCTTGGTGGAAGCCGTGCCCTCGACCACGCCGGTGACGACGTGGATGCGGGAGTGGCGCGCCCGGTCGGAGAGGGCACCGCGCAGGGCGGCGGCCTTCATCTTCTTGGGGGTGCGCTGCGAGTAGTCACGCGGCTGCGGGCCGTGGACGACGCCACCGCCGGCGAACTGCGGCGCACGGGTCGAACCCTGGCGCGCGCGGCCGGTGCCCTTCTGGCGGTACGGCTTGCGGCCACCACCACGGACTTCGCCGCGGGTCTTGGTCTTGTGCGTGCCCTGACGGGCAGCTGCCAGCTGTGCGACGACGACCTGGTGGATCAGCGGAACGCTGGTCTTCGCGTCGAAGATCTCCGCGGGGAGCTCGACGGTACCGGCCTTGTCGCCTGCCGGCGAAAGGATGTCAATGGTGCTCATTACCTCAAGCCCCCTTGGCCGCGGTACGGACCAGGACGAGGCCGCCGTTCGGACCGGGGACCGCGCCCTTGATGAGGAGCAGACCCTTCTCCGCGTCAACCGCGTGGATGGTCAGGTTCTGGGTGGTGACACGCTCGTTGCCCATGCGGCCCGCCATGCGGACGCCCTTGAACACGCGGCCAGGGGTGGCGCAGCCACCGATGGAACCGGGCGAGCGGTGCTTGCGCTGGACGCCGTGTCCGGCGCCGAGGCCCTTGAAGTTGTGACGCTTCATGACACCGGCGAAGCCCTTGCCCTTGCTCTTGCCCGTGACGTCGACCTTGACGCCGGACTCGAACACCTCGGCAGTGATCTCCTGGCCCAGCGTGTACTCGCTGGCGTCAGGGGTGCGGAGCTCCACCAGGTGGCGGCGGGGCGTCACGTCGGCCTTGGCGAAGTGACCCTTGAGGGGCTTGTTCACCTTGCGCGGGTCAATCTCGCCGAAGGCGATCTGGACCGACTCGTAGCCGTCGACGTCGTTCGTGCGGACCTGCGTCACGACACACGGCCCGGCCTTGATGACGGTGACCGGGACAACCCGGTTGTTCTCGTCCCAGACCTGCGTCATGCCGAGCTTCTCGCCCAGGACGCCCTTGATGTTCTTGCTCATCTCGGCCCGTCCCTTCAGAGCTTGATCTCGATGTCGACGCCGGCCGGGAGGTCGAGACGCATCAGCGAGTCAACCGTCTTCGGCGTGGGGTCGAGGATGTCGATGAGGCGCTTGTGGGTGCGCATCTCGAAGTGCTCGCGAGAGTCCTTGTACTTGTGCGGCGACTTGATGACGCAGTACACGTTCTTCTCAGTGGGCAGCGGCACCGGGCCTGCGACCGACGCACCAGTGCGGGTCACCGTCTCGACGATCTTCTTCGCCGAGGAGTCGATGACCTCGTGGTCGTAGGCCTTGAGCCGGATGCGGATCTTCTGTCCCGCCATGGCTACCTAGTAGTCCTTTGTCTCGTAACGCTCTGGAACCCGGGGGTTCTACTGACTTCCGCCTCCGACCCACGCGGTCGGGCGTGTCGCACTCCCTCTACGCAGAAATCCCATACGGGATTTCCCAACCAAGGGGATGCGGGCCACAAGACCTCGCAATCGGGGGCAGAACACCCACCGGACGCCTGGCCGGAGCCCCGCTGACACTTCCCGGAAGATTCCCGTACGTCCGCCCCTGATCAGGGGCGACGAGTACTGTGGGACTCGCTTCCGGTCCTCCCGGCGGGAGACGCGCAGCATCGGCACTCAACCGAGCAACCCCGACAGTCTGCCATACCGGGACAGGGCCTGGCCAATCGCAGCCGGGAAGCGTACCCCACGTCACATGGGCTCACGCATTCGGCACGCGGCGTCTCTGCGCCGGCAGCCGCCCAGGCAGGCCGCACTCCCCGCCGTCCGGAATCATTCCGCGCCCCGACGCCGATGCTCCGGGGTCGCGCAAGTGGGCCTTCGCCGGGACTCATGTGCAGCCGTATGTGAGAGACGGAGCCGGTCTAAACCCGAGTGCTGGCGACCGGCAGCATAGGGGTGGTGACTGCAACGCGGATCATCCCGGTGTCGTCTGCCGCGATCTGCGCCACGCTGTGATCATCAGGATTGAGCCCCCTCAGCGCCGCTGCACTCTGCCTGCGCACGACCCATCCTGCTGCTTCGAAGTACGCCTGTCCCCGCGCCACGGCCCGAGTGGCTTCGTCGCGTCCAGTCACCTTTGCGGACCACGTGTGATGAAGGAAGGCGCGTCCGCGGTGGTCGTTGACCGGCCTCAGCCCATCCCCCGGGATCTGAGCATGTGGGGTGCGGAGGGCGTCATAAATACGGCTGGAGTGGCCCAGTACCCGGCGCTCGGCAGTGGGGTCGACCAAGGGGGCATGAAGAGATGCGACGTGCGCGGCAGGTGTGGCCGAACCCCCTGATGCTTGGAAGCACGGCGACGTAACCGTGATGGCGGCCAGCCCTTCACCCTTGGCCCGATCGAGAACGCCTGCGGTCGCGTCCATCCAGAAGTCGTCGTTCTTCGTTCGCAGGAAGACCGTGGGGAAGGGGTCGGACCAGTCGGGCGCACCGGCCGACGACTGATATGCGTATCCCAGTTTCAGCCAAGCCTCGGCGGCCTGCTTCACGAGGCTTTTCGCCGCGGTCCCCGGCACCCCGGTGAGCTGGTATCCGAGCCGGACCTGTACGCGATCGTCCTCGGTGTGGTCGTCATAAGCCAGGCACGGACCCACGGACGCCGGCCTGACGACCTTCAGAGTCGGTCGCGGTGTCATACGGTCCACCGCCTGATGAAGGATCTCTTCCGCACGCGCGATCGCCTGCTGGTCGTCCATGCTGACCTGCCCCGGTGTCGTTCCGTCGTTCTTCTGCATCCCGCATCCCGTCAGGATGAGGGCGACTGCCGCCAGCGCGACGGCCCAGCGCGCTCCTCGCAGATTCATGGCTTTCCTCCGGTCGCGATTTTCGCCGTGGAAGTGAGGGGCGCGTTTTCCCAGTACTGCGAGTGTGCTGGTATGCCATTCAAGCCCCAGTCCTCCCCGTCGGGAACAGAAAATACCTGCCCACCAAACTCGTCCGATGTGGGGTCATTCCCATACAGCACCGAATGATCATCGAAGAATTTCTCATACGCAAGCGGATTCAGCGGAGCGAGCCGGCCGGGGTTCGGCGGGGCCAAGTTGATGAGGTCATTCTTTGCCGTCGCCGACCATACGTGGTCGGCCGGCAGGTGCAGATCCTTGGCATGCTCGACACCGACACCCGGGCTGCCCACGAAAATGGCATTGTCCACAGGCAGCCCGGGATGATCCCGCAGAGTCTCACCTGCGACCAAGGTGCCATAACTGTGGCCCATCACCGTCGAGTTCACGTTGCCGCCGTTGCCGGTGCCGACCCCGGCGAGGAACTTACTCAGCGGTTCCCTAGCATCATCGGCCCACTTCGTCTCGGTGGCGTCGCCGAGAATGCTTTGCGGAGCGTCGTATCCCAACCACATGACGGAGGCTGTCTTGTGCCCGGGATCGATGTACTGGGCTCTCTCGTTCATCAGTTGGGCACGGTGCAGGTCGCCGTCAACAGAACTCAGTTTCGCCCCCGTTCCCGGCACGTACGTCACCACGTTGTCTGCCGTGTCGGGGTTCCCGAACGAAACTATGGCGTGTCCCAGCTTGTTGTTGTCGAATCCGAGAAGATAGCCGCGCTCCGCACCGTCGGACGACGGCTCCATCCGGGAGGTGATGCTGTCCATCCCGTTCAGCCTGTCTTGAAGCTCCTCTGTCCTCTCATTCCACTTCTTCCATTCGTCGGTTTCGACTTGCACACCCTTCAATACGGCTCCAGTGTAGGGATCGATGTAGGGGCGGAGGTGGTCAGCGGGTTCCTTTTTCATCCAGGCATCAAGTTGACTCTGCACACTGCCGTGCGTTTCTGCCAGCACAACGCGATTCACCTCGTCACGGACTGATGCGGGAATTCCGTCCAGTGCCCCGATGCTCGCCGGATACATGGCAATGTAGTCATCTCTCTCCTGATCGGAGAGCCCCTTCCACCAGTCCCTGTTGTGCGCTGGGGCGCCGTCCTTGGGCGGGGGCTTCATATGCCCCAGATATCCCTCCGCGTCCTTGTGGACCAGCTCCATGTCGTCCTGAGTGTCGCGCCAGTCTCCGTCCGACACCGTCAGATCGTCATCGGCCTTGAGCTTTCGCAGCGCGGGGGCCCACTTCTGATCGGTCTCCGTGGCCGCCTTGAGCGCCTCGGCGATGCGGTCGGCTATCTCCTGTGCGGGGCCGAAGTTGGGGTTGGGGTCGAAATGGGCCGCCTGCCGGTTGAGAGCGCGGGCCTGGTCCGAAAGCGTTCCATGTGCGGCGCCTGCCCCTGGTGGCGCCCCCCCAGGGTTGTCACCTGCCGCCGGGTAGCCAACCGAACCGTCGGAGCCGAGCGAGAAGTGCTTGGCCTCGGCATCCGCGATCGCGGCATTCAATGTGGCTTGCGCGGAGCGCATCTCGGCGGCAAAGGCGTCCAGGGCAACGCCGACCAGGCCGCACTCGACCTGGACGTACTGGTAGTCCTTCGACAGTTCTTGAAGCTGCTCCACCGCCGCGTCTGTCGCCTCGCCCTTCAGGCCCTTTCGCATCCCGGGGACAACCACGTTGTTCAGATGCTCCGTCGCCTGCGCGGCTATGTTGCCGACCGATCGGTACCCGCCCGCTGCCTCCTCGAACTCCGACGGCTTGAGGGCTTTGAGCGCTGCCAAGTCCATCGCGCTCACCGACCCGTTTCCTGGCCACCGACTGCGGGCGTGTCCTTGTACTGGACCTTCACCGCAGCCAGCGCAGCCTCAATCTCGTGGTCGCTCTTGTGTTGATCCGAGCCGGCCTTCCGGAGAAGGTCCTGCAATCCGTCACAGCGGTCGCCCAGCGCATGCAGGTACTTCTGCCAGGACTGGTGCAGCTCCCGCTGCGCGGCCGCACTCTCGCCCCCCACGTCCGCGCCCAGACCCCGCTGCCCGCCATCCAGCCCCGCCAGCGCCTTCGTGGTGTCTCCTGCGAGCAGGGCCACATCGCTGCCGGCGGCATTCCACACAGACCGGTCGGACCGCAGCCCCGCACCATCGTTGCCGCCACTGGCGCTCGCAAGGCGCATGGTGGACCGCTCCGCTGCTGCCGCCTTCAACTGTGCCCACTCCGCCGCGAAGGACGTCATTTCCCAAATCCCCCATGCCCCTGCCGGTTTCACGTCCCGGCAAGCCTAGGGAACCTCTCGCACCGCAACGTGAGTACTGCTACTCATTCGTCACGGGTACTTCGGCGCACCGTATCGAAGGCCCAGGCCCGCCTTCCCAACGCTGCTGTGCACGCGCGTCGTTGACTGAGCCATGCACGCCGTGAAACCCTCAGCCAGGGCATGGGCTGCCTCTGGGATCCGCGTACCCAACACGCGGACGGCAGCGGGCTATCGCAACAGCGCCACCACACGGCGACCCCGGCGGACCCTGTCGCGGTGAACCAATTGAACAGGTCGGTCTGACCGTGCTGCTTCTCATAAACATGGCGCGGAGGTCCGGCGCGACGGCATCGCCGAAGTCGTCGACCTGATCGGCCAGATGGTGCGCGCCTACCCGATCCAGAAGACCGCTGTCGGCATGCGCACCGTCGTCGACAGCACCGACCGCCTTCTTACCGGCGTCGATCCGCTTCTCGACCTTGCCCTGGCCCTTGTTCAGCAGGTGCTTCCCGCGGTCAACCAATCCCACGAAAGCCACCATCAGCCGTTGTTGCCTGGCAGAGGCTCACCGCGGTAGCCCCCTGACGCGTAGCGCCGCCCGCGCTCCCCCGGGAGAAGTACGACGCCGAGCTCCGCGGCGATCATTGCGCTGAGGCCAACCAGCTTCACCACCGAGGCGAACCCGGACGTCGCGAAACTTCAGCGACGGCCTGTCCCCGCAGCCGGACGCCGTCTTCTGATCTCCTACGCCAACGCACCCCCGCCCTCAGCATTAACCACATGGGCCGTGAGCAGTTGGGCGGTCAGCTCGCCGACGCGTACGTTACGAAGTCCGCCCACGCCTCCGGCGCAAGCGCGAGCTGTGGCCCCTCTGTGTTCTTGGAGTCACGGACGTGCACCATGCCGGGGGCGGCGGAGACCTCGACGCAGTCGTTGCCGTCACCGCTGCTGCTGTAGCTGCTCTTGAACCACACCAGAGCGGAGGCGTCCCGGGTAGCGGGGGTGACGATCATGTTTCTCCAAGCATCTGCTCGATGAAAGCCCGTGACTCTCGGGGCGTGAGTGCGTGGGCCCGGATCATGCCATAGCGCAGTTCCAGGATCCTGAGCTGCTTCGGATCGGACACGGGCCGGCCGTTGAATGCCCCCTCAGTGCGCCCCACCGCCGAACCGTCCGGAAACTTGAGCACCTCGATCAGCCCGCCTGTGCTGAAGTGTTCCTCGGAGTCTGTCGGCATCACCTGAATCGACACGTTCCGCAACTGCCCCAGCTCCATGAGCCGTTCGAGCTGCCGACGCCATACCATTCTGCCTCCGACCGGGCGGCGGAGCGTCACCTCTTCCTGGACGAAACCGAGAGTCGGCGCGGGCGACCTCTCGAAGACCGACCGACGGGCCATCCTTGCGGCCACCATGCGCTCCGTCTCCTCTTCCGAGTAGGCGGGAAGCCATGCGTCGAAGAGCGCTCGCATGTGCTCCTCAGTCTGCAACAGACCATGGATGTTGTGGTTGCTGTACAACCCAACCTCGACCGCCTGCGCCTCTGACTTGGCCAGTTCCCGAACCTTTTTCGGATACCTGACCTTCGCCACGTCCTCCTTCATCGCCGAGATCAGCCCGCCCGCCCCCAGGACCTCGTCCGCCTTGTCCAGATACTCAGGCTGAGGGATCCGCTTGCCTCCCTCGATCTTGTAGACCATGTCCTCGCCATACCCCACCGCCACCCCGAACTCCGCGGCCCGCATCCCCTTCGCCTCGCGTCGCAGCCTCAGCTGCCGCCCCACCGTCGCGACGACCGCCACACCCCAGTCGTCGTCCGGGTCCACCTCCCAGCCCGGCTCGTCCGCCTCGCCCTTGAGCCGGCCCTCAGCGCCATCCTCGTACTCCATCTCACACCCCTCCGCCGCACGTCCTAATCGCCTCGCCCCTTACCCGTACGGCCCGTGCCGACAGCCAAGACAACGCCGGACAAGCTCCGGACAGTGACCATACGGACCGGCTGAGTCACTATTCACGGTACGCACATGCCGCCACGCTCAGTCACGTGAACCAGGAAACCTCCACCCAACTCCCCGCCGCTGCCCGGCACTTCAGCGTTCTGCTGTCTTCCACCCCACGCGGCGCCCGCCTCGCCCGCATCCTCGCCATCTCCTGGCTGCGCGACTGGCGCCTGTCGCCCGGCGTCATCGACACCGCCGAACACCTCGTCGCCGAGCTCGCCGCGAATGCCGCCACCCACGGCCGGCTCCCCGGCCGGGACTTCCGGCTCGCCCTTGACGCCACCACGGACGTGCTCCGCGTCGAAGTGACGGACACCCGGGGCGACGACCTCCCCCGATACGCAACGCCACCGCCGCTCGCCGAATCGGGGCGCGGCCTGGTCCTCGTGGAGGCGTTCGCCGACCGGTGGGGCGTCAGCCTCGGCCCCGTCCCCCGCAAGACCGTCTGGGCCGAACTCGATCTGCTCCCGCAACCGCGACCACCGGCGCCACCGGAGCACGGCGGCCCGTGTTCCGGTGCGGCCAGCTCTCTTCTTTGAGAACCGCTTGAGAGAAAGAACCCCACCAAACCCCACCCCGCCCTCCCTCCCCCTCGCACATCCGTCCACCCACCGCGCAAACTCACTCACGCGGGTGAACATCAGCAACTGGGGTGGATTCGGGGCCAGTTGGCTGCTCTACGCTCAGCGCGAGCGACGCACCACCAAAACCACCCCAGACATGCGACGGCCCCCGCCGGGACTGGCATCCCGAGGCGAGGGCCTGACCGCCGAGGAAGAAGAGACCTTCCCGATGGATGTTCAGAACCCTAGCGCGCCCCCGCGCGCCCAGTCCCGAGTCCCGCGCAAAAACCACCCCCACCGACGCCCCCACGCCGGCATCGTTCACGACAACACCCGCCACACCACCCGCTTCACGGTGATCGGCAACCACCTCGCCCAGCACACCGAGCTGTCGGGGCTCGCGATCGGGCTCGCGGTGTACATCCAGTCGCTGCCCGCAGGCGCATCGGCCGACATCAAGACCCTCGCCGCCCGGTTCCCCGAGGGCTCGGCCCGTATCGCCGCCGCCCTGCGCGAGCTGGAAGCGCACGGCTACCTCCGCCGCACCCGCGAGCGCGTCCCCGGCGGGCGGATCGTCACCCGTACGGTCTCCTGCAACCAGCCCGGCGCACCCCGGGAGGCCGCCGCCCCGACCGTACGCAAGGCCGCCCCCGACAAGCCCCCGCCCCGCAAGCTCCTTCCCGCCGTACCTCGGCCCGCGTACCCGTCGCCCTGCCTGCTCCAGACCGCCACCGACCTCCTCGCCGGCCTCCGCCGCCAGGACCTCCGCCTTCTCCTCTCCACCGCCGATACGGAACACCTCGCCCCCGGCGTCGCAGCCTGGCTGGAACGCGAGGTCACCCCCACCGCCGTACGCCACGCGCTGACAGCGGACCTGCCACCCGACGACCTGCGCCGCCCAGCGGCCCTGCTGGCCCACCGCCTCGCCGCCCACTTGCCGCCTCCGCCACCGACCCGCGCGTCCGCGCCGGCCCTGGACGTACGGCATCCGCTCCAGACCTGCGACGGCTGCGACCGGGCCTTCCGCTCTCCCGCGCCGGGCCGCTGCCGCGGTTGCCGGGCTCCGTCGCCCCCGTCCTCCTGACGACCCACTCAAGAACAACGACCCGCAAGGAACCCCATGGTCAGCTCGCCCCACGAGGCGATGCACCGCGTCTTCCAGGAGTATCCGGAGCTCTTCGCCCGGGTCTCGGAAGTTCTCGGCGTCGGCTTCAAACCGCCCACTTCGATCACTGTCCTGCCCAACGACCTCACCGAGACCAGCCCTGTCGAACGCCGGGTCGACACGCTGGTGCGGCTGGAGATGGCGGATGACGAGCCGCTTCTTCTCGCCGTCGAGGCCCAGGGCAAGAAGGACCCGGCCAAGCCCGCGAGCTGGGCGTACTACGCCTCGTACCTGCTCACGAAGTACCAATTACAACCGGTGCTACTGGTCGTCTGCCAGGACCGTGCCACCGCCGAATGGGCGGACCGGCCGGTCAGCTTCGGCCCTCCCCAGTGGCCCACGCTCACCCTGCGTCCACTGGTCGCGGGCCCGCACAACATGCCGTTGATGACCGACCCCACGGAGGTCCGCAAAGATGTTGCCCTGGCCACTCTGGCCGCGATCACGCATGGCAAGAACCCGGACATCGGCGTCGTACTCAAAGCAATGACGACCGCTCTGGTGGACACGCCGGACGCCGTCAAGAATCCCGTCATCGAATTCATCTCACAGGGCCTGGGCAAGCTGCCCGCCGCAGCGCTATGGAGGAAACTAGTGGCCGTGGACCTTTCTTTCTACAAGTCGCCCCTCTTCGAGGAAATCCGTGACGAAGCCCGGGTCGAGGGCCGGGCCGAGGGTCGGGCCGAGGGCGAGACGCACCGGGCCGCCGAGGACGTCCTGGCAGTCCTGGCCGAGCGCGGCATCGACGTCCCCGAGGAAGCTCGTGAACGCATCACCGACTGTGATGATCCCGAGATCCTGCGCCGCTGGCTCCGGCGCGCCGTCACGGCTCCGACGGCTGAAGACATCTTCAGGGACGAGTAGCCAGGCCGCGGCGGGGAGGCCGACCCACGCCGTCACAGGCAGGCGTTCCGCCACTCGGGCCGAACGGCAAACGCCGCCACCCGCCGCATCCGCACCCCGCCACTACCCCGCGAACCAGTCCACCGTCAGCACACCTCGCTGATCTCCACCGAATCGCTGCCCCCGCCCCGCATAGGCAACCCCGCCATCGCTCCCCCTTTCACTGGGCGCGCCCGCCCTGGACACGTGGACCAAACAAGCGTGGGACGGGGCGCATGCCGACATGCGCCCGCACCCCCTCCAGACCTGCGAAACCTGCGACCGGGCGTTCCGCGCACACCTGCGACCGGGCGTCCCGCGCACCCAGTCCCGGGCGCTGCCATGACTGCCGCCCCGACCTGAAAAAGTCCACCTAGCATGAACGTGACGACCCTTGCCCTTGGGCAGCGACCACGAGGAGCGCACGCCATGAGCATCGCCCCGGACAACGCACGGCGGGACACACACCACCTGTACCGGACGATGCGGGAGTTCGTTGAGTCGATGGACGACACCCTCCCCGGCAAGTTCGAGATCACCAAGGAAGGGATCGTCCACGACATGATGGCGCCCGTCGGCCCCCATGAACTCACCGCCCTACGCGTGCGCAAGCGTTTGGAGAAGGTGATGCCGGACGAGTTCGTCGCCCATACGGGCACACCCGATGTGGAGATCGAGAACGAGAGAATCCTGCGGCATCCGGACATCATGGTGATCGCTGAAGCGGATATGGAGGTTCCGGCGTCATTCGACCCCCGCACCCTCATCGCCGCCATCGAAGTCGTCTCCCGCTCCAACCCCGACAACGACTGGGTCGGCAAGATGCGGGACTACCCCCTGCTCGGCGTCCCCGTCTACGCGATCTTCGACCCCCGCACGGGGACCGGCGCCGTCCTGTCCGAGATCCACTCCACCCCCGACGGCCCGCGTTACGCGACCCGCAAGGACTTCGTCTACGGCGAGGACGTCACCATCGCCGACTGGACGATCTCCACCGAATCGCTGCCCCGCTACCCCTGACGTACCCGGGCACGCAAGCCCGCCGCAGCGCCATAAAGGAAACCAGTGGCCGTGGACCTTTCTTTCTACAAGTCGCCCCTCTTCGAGGAAATCCGTGACGAAGCCCGGGTCGAGGGCGAGACGCACCGGGCCGCCGAGGACGTCCTGGCAGTCCTGGCCGAGCGCGGCATCGACGTCCCCGAGGAAGCTCGTGAACGCATCACCGACTGTGATGATCCCGAGATCCTGCGCCGCTGGCTCCGGCGCGCCGTCACGGCTCCGACGGCTGAAGACATCTTCAGGGACGAGTAGCCAGGCCTTGGCGGGGAGGCCGACCCACGCCGCAGGCATGCCCCGCCCCCTAGGCAACCCCGTCGCCCGCTCCCCCGTCTCACTGGGCGCGCCCGCCCTGGACGCGTGGACCGGGACGAGCGAGCGATGGACGGGGCGCACGTGGAGGAGACAGCAAGGCTCGGGGGGCCGGGGCGGCGGGTCGTGCTCGGGGGTGCCGTCGCCGCGGGGCTCGCCGTCACCGTCGCGGGGTGTGCCGTGCCCCCGCCGGGGCGGGGAAGGACGGCGGCCCCGGCCGCCCCGCTCTCCGCCCCGCGCACACCCCTCCTCCTCCAGATCCTCGCCCACCCCGACGACGACCTGTACTTCATGAACCCGGACACCCAGCACGCCCTGGACTCCGGTGTGCCGCTCGTCAGCGTGTACGTCACCGGGGGCGAGGCCAACGGCGACAACCGGGTCGTCAGCGACACCTCGCCGCACGTCTACGACAAGGCCGCCTATTCGTCCGCCCGGCACCAGGGGCTGCGGCAGGCGTACGCCGTCCTGCTCGGGCTCGACAAGTACGCCCCCTGGGAGAAGTCCGTCGCCGAGCTGCGCGGCGGGCACCGCGCCGAGGTCAACCGGCTCCAACACCGGGGCCGCAGCGTGGAGTTGGTGTTTCTCAACACCGCGATGCACACCCCGCTCGGGGGGCGGATGGGGCTGCCCAGCCTCTGGGAGGACCACCGCCTCCAGCTCCCCGTCGTCATCGCCGAGGGGTCGCCCCTCACCCGGGCCAAGTCCTACACGTACGACGACCTCGTCGACGTGCTGGCCGGGCTCCTCGCCGATTACTCCCCCACCCTCGTCCAGACCCTCGACCCCGACCCGGACATCCAGCACAGCTCCCCCGCCGACCGCGCCCACGACTCCGAGCAGCCCGGGTACGCCGACCACGCCGACCACACCGCCGCCGCATCCTTCGCCTGGGCCGCACTGATCCGGCACGCCGAGCGCGGCAACGCCTTCCTCGCCACCGCCTACCGCGCGTACTACAACCGCCACTGGCCCAAGAACCTCCCGGCGGGCGTCCTCGCCGAGAAGGCGGCGCACCTCGTTCCGTACGGCGGGAGCAAGGACTGGCAGTGCGGGAACCCCGGCGGCTGCGGGGACTACAACGTCGGCGGGAAGCGGCCGCTGACCAACTGGAAGGGCTGGGTGCGGTCCACCCACCACCGGCATCCCGGCGCCCGGCTGCTCGTCTCCGAGGACGGCGCCCATGCCTACGGCGTGCTCGGGCTGCGGGCGGTGCGCTGGAGCCGGAGCGGCGACGATCAGTGGGGCGCGCCGCAGGACCTCGGCGGATCGCCGCTCGCTCCCGTCCTCGGCGGCGCCACCCTGCCCGACGGACGACAGCTGCTGTTCGCGCTGCGCTTCTCCTCGCTCCAAGGGCGGGCCGGCGCCAACACCCGCGAGGTCGTGCTGCTCGAACAGGCCGCGCCCGGTGGGGAGTTCACCGCCTGGAAGGGGCTCGGCAACCCCGAGCGCGGGGACGACAGGGGGCGGCGGATCGGGCCGCCGGTCGCCGTGACCGCGCCGGACGGCCGCGTCCACCTCTTCGTGCGCAACGCCGACCGTGGCATCAGCTCCCGCATCCGGGGCGGGGACGGCGCCTGGTCGCCCTGGCGCGATCTGGGCGGGGAATCCGTACAGGAGGGTCTGAGCGGGGTCGTCGACGGGCGCGGGCGCGTGCATGTCTTCGCGGCCGGCGCCGACACCGTCCACCACTGGACGCAGAGCGCCCCGGGCGCGCCCCTCGGCCCCGTGCCGTCCCGGCTGCCGCTCGCCGTCGACCCGGTGGCGCCGGTCGTACTCGGTGACAGCGCCGGTGACGGCGACGGCGTACAGCTCCTGTACCGCACCTGCGCCGACCCGGCGAAGGCCCGCAAGGACCCCGGCTCCCCCGCGTCCCCGCGCCTCACCTCCGTACGCCTGGACGGCAGCCCGGCGCGGCCGGTCGCGCTCGACGGGTACGGCCCGGTCGCCGCGGCGGGCGGCCACGTGCTGGGCACGGACGAGCAGGGGCGGGTCCAACTCGCGGGCGCGCTCGCGGGCGCGGGGCGGGTGTCCAAGCGGACCCGGGGCGCCGTCCCGGTGGGGCCGCCCACGCTGTACGTCCGCGACGGGCACCCCCTCGCAATGGGTCTCGGCGTCGACGCCACGCCCTGGAGCTGGCGCCCGTAACGCCCCGAGCGCCCCACGCCTCGGCGGCGCCCCATGCCGGGCGCACGACGCCATCCGCGCACGACGCGACCCGCGGACAACGCGAAGAGCCCCGCACCTCGAAAGGTGCGGGGCTCTTCTGACAGCTCAGCGAGCTACCAGGTCAGACAGTCAAGTACTTACTTGACGATCTTGACGACCTGGCCGGCGCCCACGGTCCGGCCACCCTCACGGATGGCGAACTTGAGGCCCTCCTCCATGGCGACCGGCTGAATCAGCGAGACGTTCATGGAGGTGTTGTCGCCCGGCATGACCATCTCGGTGCCCTCGGGGAGGGTAACGACACCGGTCACGTCAGTCGTACGGAAGTAGAACTGCGGGCGGTAGTTGTTGAAGAACGGCGTGTGACGGCCACCCTCGTCCTTGGACAGGATGTACGCCTGGGCCTCGAACTCGGTGTGCGGGGTGACCGAACCGGGCTTGATGATGACCTGGCCGCGCTCGACGTCCTCGCGCTTGATGCCACGAAGCAGCAGACCGACGTTCTCACCGGCCTGGCCCTCGTCGAGCAGCTTGCGGAACATCTCGATGCCGGTGACCGTGGTGGTGGTCTTCTCGGTCTTGATACCGACGATGTCGACGGTCTCGTTGACCTTCAGGACACCACGCTCGATACGACCGGTGACGACGGTGCCACGACCGGTGATCGTGAAGACGTCCTCGATCGGCATCAGGAACGGCTTGTCGACGTCACGCTCGGGCTGCGGGATCGCCTCGTCGACGGCGGCCATCAGGTTCAGGACCGACTGGCCCCACTCCTTGTCGCCCTCAAGCGCCTTGAGCGCCGAGACCTTGACGACCGGCAGGTCGTCGCCCGGGAACTCGTACTCGGAGAGGAGCTCACGAACCTCAAGCTCGACGAGCTCCAGGATCTCCTCGTCGTCCACCATGTCGGCCTTGTTCAGGGCGACAACGATGTACGGAACGCCGACCTGGCGGGCCAGGAGCACGTGCTCCTTGGTCTGCGGCATCGGGCCGTCGGTGGCGGCAACCACGAGGATCGCGCCGTCCATCTGCGCGGCACCCGTGATCATGTTCTTGATGTAGTCCGCGTGACCGGGGCAGTCGACGTGGGCGTAGTGACGCGACTCGGTCTGGTACTCGACGTGCGCGATCGAGATCGTGATACCGCGCTGGCGCTCCTCAGGAGCCTTGTCGATCTGGTCGAAGGCCGAGGCCTCGTTCAGGTCCGGGTACGCGTCGTGCAGCACCTTGGTAATGGCGGCCGTGAGGGTCGTCTTACCGTGGTCAATGTGACCGATGGTGCCGATGTTGACGTGCGGCTTAGTCCGCTCGAACTTTGCCTTCGCCACTGGGGTCCTCCTGCGGAGTGGTTCTGGTACGCCTTACTCATCGGCGCCAGGTGATCTTTGCTGGGATGCCGGGTCCGCCCGGGGCATTCACCGTAAACCTGATGGTTTACGCCGAATGCCCCAGTGGCTCCGGTGACAAGCCTAAAGCGTGAACTCGGAAGAGTTACTCGCCCTTGGCCTTCGCGATGATCTCCTCGGCGACGTTCCTCGGAACCTCGGCGTAGGAGTCGAACTGCATCGAGTAGCTTGCGCGACCCGAGGTCTTGCTGCGGAGGTCGCCGACGTAGCCGAACATCTCCGAGAGGGGCACGAGGCCCTTCACGACGCGGGCGCCGCTGCGCTCCTCCATGGCCTGGATCTGGCCACGGCGGGAGTTGATGTCGCCGATGACTTCACCCATGTAGTCCTCGGGCGTGGTGACCTCGACGGACATCATCGGCTCAAGGAGCACGGGCGAAGCCTTGCGCGCGGCCTCCTTGAAGGCCTGCGAACCGGCGATCTTGAACGCGAGCTCGGAGGAGTCGACCTCGTGGTAGCCACCGTCGAGAAGGATGACGCGGACGCCAGTCATCTCGTAGCCGGCCAGGATGCCGAACTGCATGGCCTCCTGCGCACCCGCGTCCACCGACGGGATGTACTCCCGGGGGATGCGGCCACCGGTGACCTTGTTCACGAACTCGTACGACGCCTCGCCGCCCTCGATGGGCTCGATCGCGATCTGCACCTTGGCGAACTGACCGGTACCACCGGTCTGCTTCTTGTGGGTGTAGTCCACGCGCTCGACGACCTTGCGGATCGTCTCGCGGTAGGCGACCTGCGGCTTGCCGACGTTCGCCTCGACCTTGAACTCGCGACGCATACGGTCGACGAGGACGTCGAGGTGGAGCTCGCCCATACCACCGATGATGGTCTGGCCGGTCTCCTCGTCCGAGTGCACCTGGAAGGAGGGGTCCTCCTCCGCGAGACGCTGGATGGCGACACCCAGCTTCTCCTGGTCACCCTTGGACTTGGGCTCGATGGCGACCTGGATGACCGGTGCCGGGAAGTCCATGGACTCCAGGATGACCGGGGCCTTGTCGTCACACAGCGTCTCACCGGTGGTGGTCTGCTTCAGGCCCATGACGGCGACGATGTCACCGGCGCCCACCGACTCGATCTCCTCACGCTTGTTCGCGTGCATACGGTAGATCTTGCCGATGCGCTCCTTCTTGCCCTTGATGGGGTTCAGCACCGCGGTGCCGGCCTCAAGGCGTCCGGAGTAGATCCGGATGAAGGTGAGCTTGCCCAGGTGCGGGTCGGACGCGATCTTGAACGCCAGCGCCGAGAGGGGCTCCTCGTCGGACGGCTTGCGCTTGACCACGACCTCCGGGTCCTTGACGTCGTGGCCCTCGATGGCCTCGACGTCCAGGGGGGAAGGCAGGTAGCGGACCACGGCGTCGAGCAGGGGCTGGACGCCCTTGTTCTTGAACGCGGTGCCACAGAACACGGGGGTGACGGTGGTGTCGCCGCCCTTGCCGGACGCGATGGTGATACGACGCACCGCGGCGTACAGCTGCTCCTCGGTGGGCTCGACGCCCTCAAGGAAGAGCTCCATGATCTGGTCGTCGTTCTCCGCGACGGTCTCGACCAGCTTGCCGCGCCACTCTTCAGCGGCCTCGGTGTGCGTGGCCGGGATGTCGACGACGTCGTACATCTCGCCCTTGGTCGCTTCCGCGGACCACACGAGGGCCTTCATGCGGACCAGGTCCACAACGCCCTCGAAGTTGGCCTCGGAACCGATCGGCAGCTGCATCACGATCGGGGTCGCGCCGAGGCGGTCCACGATCATGTCCACGCAACGGTGGAACTCGGCGCCGGTACGGTCGAGCTTGTTGACGAAGCAGATGCGCGGGACGCCGTAACGGTCGGCCTGACGCCAGACCGTCTCGGACTGCGGCTCCACACCGGCGACACCGTCGAACACGGTGACCGCACCGTCGAGGACGCGGAGCGAACGCTCCACCTCGACCGTGAAGTCCACGTGGCCCGGGGTGTCGATGATGTTGATGGTGTGGTCGACGTCCTCAAGCGGCCAGTGGCAGGTCGTCGCGGCGGACGTGATGGTGATGCCGCGCTCCTGCTCCTGCTCCATCCAGTCCATCGTGGCAGCGCCGTCGTGGACCTCACCGATCTTGTACGACACACCGGTGTAGAACAGGATCCGCTCGGTGGTGGTCGTCTTGCCCGCGTCGATGTGAGCCATGATCCCGATGTTGCGGACCTTGGCCAGGTCAAGTGAAGTGGTAGCCATATCGGCTCAGTCTTCTCTCGGTCTCGATGTGGGTAGCGACTACCAGCGGTAGTGCGCGAAGGCCTTGTTGGACTCGGCCATCTTGTGGGTGTCCTCACGCTTCTTGACCGCAGCGCCGAGGCCGTTGGAGGCGTCGAGCAGCTCGTTCATGAGGCGTTCGGTCATGGTCTTCTCACGGCGGGCGCGGGAGTAACCCACGATCCAGCGGAGCGAGAGGGTGGCGGCGCGGCCGGGCTTGACCTCGATCGGCACCTGGTACGTGGCGCCACCGACACGGCGGGACTTGACCTCAAGAGACGGCTTGACGTTCTCAAGGGCACGCTTCAGCGTGATGACCGGGTCAGCGCCGGTCTTCTCGCGGAGGCCTTCCATGGCGCCGTAGACGATGCGCTCGGCGGTGGAGCGCTTGCCGTCCAGGAGGATCTTGTTGATCAGCGAGGTGACAAGAGGAGAGCTGTAGACCGGGTCGATGATGACCGGGCGCTTCGGGGCGGGGCCCTTACGAGGCATTCTTACTTCTCCTTCTTGGCGCCGTAGCGGCTGCGGGCCTGCTTGCGGTTCTTGACACCCTGGGTGTCGAGCGAACCGCGGATGATCTTGTAACGAACACCCGGCAGGTCCTTCACACGGCCACCACGCACGAGCACGATCGAGTGCTCCTGCAGGTTGTGTCCCTCACCCGGGATGTAAGCCGTGACCTCGATGCCGGAGGTCAGACGCACACGCGCGACCTTACGGAGCGCCGAGTTCGGCTTCTTCGGGGTGGTCGTGAAGACACGCGTGCAGACGCCACGGCGCTGGGGCGAACCCTCGAGCGCGGGCGTCTTGTTCTTCTCGACCTTGTCCTGCCGGCCCTTCCGGACCAGCTGCTGGATCGTAGGCACTACTTCTCCGGTTTCTGTGTGCCGTAGTAAAACTAACCTGGAACACGTCACCGACCCACGCGGTCGGGTGTGTCGAATACCGCGGACCCCCGCCGCGAAGGCGGGAGAAGCGCGGATTGCGGTGGCCGGTCCAGAAGCTCGCGCTGCGGACGTAGGCACGCAGCGGAGCCCAGGCACACCCCAGGCACAAGGTCTGAGCGTACCTACCGCATCGACTTGGGTCAAAACAAATGCCGTCCACGCCGACACGCCGGGCGCCGCACGATTCCCGGCCGCCCGCCCGTGAGCCGGATTCCCGGCCCTCCGGCGGGCGGCCGGGCGAGGGCCGGCTCCCGGGCGCCAGGACGGCGGTGACGGCCAACCTGGCCGACCGTAGCCGACCCTGGCCGCCGGGTTCCGCGACGGCGGTGACGGCCGTGACGGCCGACCGCGACCGACCGTGACGGGCGCCACGGCGGCGGTGGCGGCTGATGTGGCCGACTCTGGGCGCCGGGTGCCGCGACGGCGGTGACCGCCGACCGCGACTGATCGCGGCCGACAGCCGTGCGCTCAGCTGCTCGCCGAGATGTCGCGCTGCCGGGGCCGTACGCCCTCGGGCCGGGTCCGGCTCACCGCGATGATCATTTCTGCCATCTCGACGAACTGGCGCCGGTGGGAGTCCGGGATACCGAGGAGCGCGGCCGCCTCCGCGGGCGTAACGCGCCCCTGGTCGTCGCGTCCGCCGCCCTGCGCGGCGCCTTCGGGCAGCGGCAGGTCCTCGGCGGTCACCCGGCCCGAAGCGATCAGCATGTCCCGGAGCCCCACTCCGAGGACGCGCGCGAGGGCGCGCATGGTCTCCAGGTCGGGCAGGCTCTGCCGCTGGAGCAGCCGCGTCACTGCGGCCCGGTGCACGCCCGCGTCCTCGGCGAGCCGGGATCTGCCGCCGCCGCGTGGACTGTCGATGTCGTATCCGCGTTCGCGCATCAGGTCCTCGACCCAGCTCGCGAACCGTTCCATGTCAGAGCTCTTCTCACCCACAGCACGCTCCCTCCGCAACAACGCCGACCCTACCGTCCGTTCGCGCGCGCAATGACCAGCATGCTGCGCGTGTCCGCAACTAGCCACCCCGGTAGGCAAAAACCCGGCATTCCCAAGGGAAAGGAGGGCTAACGCCGTGGTGAAGGCGTGGTCATTGGGACGTTTGTTGCGAGCTCGCACGCAATATCGGTAGAGTTGATTGCGCCACCGCAACAAGGGAGACCGCAACCTCCCGTCGGAGATCTCAGCCTTCCCCCCGGGGTCCGCAACCTCCCCGCCGGAGCCCGCAACCTCCCCGCCGGCGATCTCGGCCTCCCCGTCGTCCCGAGAGGGATCCCATGCCCGCACCAGCGCTCGTCAGTCCCTCCCTGTCCCGCGGCGCCCACCCCGCCGCCCGGCGCACCACCGACTGGCGCACCCACGCCGCCTGTATCGGCCTGCCCGACCGCGCCGTCTTCGCCCGCGATCCCGAGGCCGCCCTGCCCGCCCTGCGCGCCTGCGCCATCTGCCCGGTCCGCCGCTCCTGTCTGGAAGCGGTCGAGCCGCGCCGCAGCTGGTTCGACGGAGTCAGCGGCGGACGACTGTGGCGCAACGGCCAGGAAGTCACCCTGCCCACCCGGCCCCGCGCCGTCCGTCTCCAGGAGCAGCAGTCATGAGCCACCGTCCCGACCCCGCCGCCGTCTGGCTGGGGATCCTGCGGCGCCAGTTCCCCGAACTCCACCGGGAACTCGCCCCGTCGCGGGGCGCCCGCCCGCTCGGCGCACCGCGCTCCGGCCGGCCCACCGCCCCCGCCGCGCCGATCCGCCTCTTCGTCTCCGACACCATCCGGGACATCACCGACGGGGTGGTCGAGCTGGAGGAGGCGGTGTGCGAGAAGCTGCGCCTGCCGCGTCCGCCGCGCGGCACCGTCCTGGAGCGGCTGCGCCGGCTGGTCGGTCTGCTCGACCGGATCGCCGCGCGGCCGGTCCTCGCCGAGCATGTACGGGGCGAGGCGCGCCGGATGGCGCGGCGCTGCTCCATGGCCCTGGGCGACGCCGAGGCCCCGGTCCGCGTCAGTGGCCGCTGCCCGCACTGCGACTCCGTCTCCTTGCGGGTCTTCCCGCACCACGAGGCCGTACTGTGCGTCAATCCCGGCTGCCGCTGCGCGGCCCCTGAGTGCGGCTGCCGTACGGACGAGGCGCACCGGCACTCCTGGGTCCGCGCCGAGTGGGAAGGGCTCGCGCGGGCGGCCGACGGCGACCTGGCGGAACTGACGTCGGCCCAGGACGCCGAAGCGGCTCCGGGGCGGACGGCCGAGGCCAGGGACGGGGTCGAGACCAGGGACGGGGTCGAGCCTCGCCCGGACGCGGTCCCCGCCGCGACCTCCACCGCGACCGACCCGACTTCCTGCGGCACCGGCGCGGCTAGTGGCGTGGCTCCCGCTGCGACTTCCGGCGGCACCGGCCCCGCTGCCGGCCCGGCCCTCGCCGCGACTTCCGGCGGCACCGGCCCCGCTACTGGCGCGGCCCGCGCCGCGAGTTCCGGCGGCACCGGCCCCGCTGCCGGCCCGGCTCCTGGCCCGGCTGTCGGCGCCGCGCCCCTTGCGGCCGGCTCCGCTGTCGGTGTCGCGGGAGGTGTCCGATGACCACGGTCGGCACGATGCGTTCGGCCGCCGGGCGCGCGCCGGGTGCCGCGGCGCTCATCACCACGGCGATGGCGGCCGACGAGGTCGCGGTGGCGCCCGACACCATCCGCAAGTGGGTCCAGCTCGGGCACATCGCTCCGGCCGGCCGGCGCGGGCGCTCCCACCTCTTCCATCTGGCGGACGTCTTCGCCGCGGAACGCGCGACCCGCAGGGCGCACGAGCTCAGGACCTGACAGCCGTACCGCTTCCCGGACGCACCCCGGACGCCGCCCGGACGCCCCCGGGACACCGCGTCCCCCGGACAAGACCCTACGGAAACGAGTGCCCCGCAACCGGTGTGGTTGCGGGGCACTCCTGCGTTCACCTGAGGGACGGCGCCCCACCGGGACCGGATCCCGCTCCCCCAGCGAGATGGGGTCCTGCCCCCGGCCGGACGGTCAACGCACCCTGGGCCGTGGGCCGTTGCGGCCGACCGGGCCCCGCACGTCCCAGGCGGGCACCTGGTAGACCTGCGCGTCGGCCGACGCGTCGTCGTCGAGGGTGGCCACGGCCTCCTGCCATCCGGCGACGAAGCCGCTCAGCTCGGCGTCCCCTATGACCCGCTCCGCCACCTTGCCGACGACCGCGGTGAGCGCCCGGGCGACCTCGGGAGTGAACGACCCGGCGGTGGCCGTGTCGGCGGCCACCTCAACGGTGGCGATCACGACGTCCGAGACGCGCTCGCTGTGCTCGCTCACCGCGTGATTCCTCCGCACCCCACGACCTGCTCGCTCATGCCACCCCCAGGTGCTCTTCGCCGGCTCATCGGCCCTTCCGTGCCACTCACCGGCATCTGTCACGAGATGCCCCGGAGTGGGCGTCAACCACAAACCTAACCCGTGGAACTGACACAGTGTTCCCTGTCTGGGCGCCTCCTCCCCCCTCCCGCCCGGGCGAGGGCGGCCGGGGGCGAGCCCGGAAGCCTGCCGGCAGCGGCGGCCGGGCCCCCGGCGATAGCCCCGGTCAGGGCCCTGGCCGGCCCCGGTCAGGACGTCGGCGAGCCCCGGCGAGGAGCCCGGCCGGCCCCGTGGCGCGTACCCGGGGACCGTCCCGCGAAGGCCTCTAATTGCGCACGAGAAACCTGAAGTTGCGCGCTCGCGCGATCTCGTTCACAATAAGTGCAGCGGCGGAGCTGTGCCCCTCGACCGGGCATCGGCGTCCGCCGTTTCGCGTGGGGCGACCCGGTACGCACGGCCGGACGGCAGCCCATGACTTCCGCCTTCCGCACTGCTCGCGCGGCCCTCTCCCACCGGCCGCCCCACGCGATCCGGTCGTCCGCCGGACGGCCGGGCCCTCAAGCCCCGACCACCGAAAGGAGGCTCAATTGAACGAGGCCCTGCTCGCGTTCCCGGATGTGGAACGCCTGATCGTCGACCACCTCAAGTACCTGCCGGAACTGTCCGGGGTGGCCATCGACAACCGGCCGCCCGCCGTCTTCGACGGTACGCAACAGGCGGTGCTGGTCTCCCGGACCGGCGGCGCCTGGGTCGACGACCTCCACCTCGACCAGCCTCTCGTCGAGTTGGAGGTGTACGGCCCGACCAAGACGGAGGCGCACACCCTGTCGCTCTCGGTCCGCGCCGCGCTCCTCCAGCTCCGCGGCACCACCTACGGCACCGCGGTCGTCACCGACGTCGTCGAGACCGAGGCCGTGCGCTGGCTGCCGGACTACAACCGGCCGGCCGGCAACCGCTACCGCACCACGGTGCGCCTCTCGCTCCGCCCGTCCTGACCCGCCCCCGCACCGAAGGGCCCCGCCGATCCGGCGGGGCCCTTCGTACATCCCGCACCACCCACCAAGGAGAACCAGCATGTCCGGAATGAACCCGAGCGAGATCCGTGTGGCCGGCACCGGCCGTATCTACCTCGCCAAGCCCGGTACCGACGCGCCTGCCGACACCACCGCCGAATGGGGCCCGGCCTGGCACGAGCTGGGTTACACCAGCACCGACGGCGTGAAGTTCGGCCGCAAGGGCAAGACCGCCAACATCGACACCTGGCAGTCGCTGACCCCGGCCCGCACGATCTACACCGAGCGCGAGCTCACCCTGAAGTTCGGCATGCTCCAGCTCAACGAGGACACCCTGCCGTTCTTCTTCGGCGGCGGCGCGGTCCAGGAAATCGCCCCGAACCTGGACCTCTACAAGTACGAGATCCAGAGCGACCAGGGCGAGGACGAGCGCGCGCTCGGCGTCGAGTTCACCGACGGCACCGAGGTGCACTACCGCTTCGTGGTCCCGCGCGGCCTGGTGACCGTCTCCGACGACGTCGACCTCAACCGCAAGGGCGCCGTGAAGCTGGGCGTCACCTTCACCGCGATGGCCTCGAAGCCGGACGCGCCGCTGGCGACGTGGCTGATGAAGGACAAGGCGTTCGGCACGAAGTAGCCCTTCAGGGCGCCGAGTTGGGCTCGCGCCTCCTTCGGGGCGAGCCCCCTTCCCGCCACATCGGGGCGGGCGCCGGTGCTCACGCGCCGGCCCCGCGCCGTCTCCGTACCACCTGAATCGGCGCCGCCCCTGGCCTCCCCTCCCCGGGGCGGCGCCACCCCCGCTTCCCTCGACTGCTTAGGAGCAGCACCATGTCCGGATTCGACGTCAACGCGGCCCGCGCCCAGCGCCTGGAGGCGCACGGGACCGCGTGGTCCTTCCAGTTGGACGGCGACACCTTCGAACTCCCCACCGAGATCGGCCACCGCACGGCCCGCGCCCTGCGCGACCTCGACGACAGCGACGTCGACGGGCTGCTCGGACTGCTGCTCGGCGAGGCGCAGTTCAAGAAGTTCCTGGAGCACGACATCACGATGCAGGACATCGCCGCGATCCTGGCGGCGTACGGCCAGGAGACCGGGCTCGGCCTGGGGGAAGACTGAGCCTCGACGCGTTCGTCGAAGAACACGCCGAGGCTCTGGAAGCCGATTTGCTGCGCCACTACGCCGTTGACCTCTTGGACTGGCACCGCGGCACCCTGACGTCCCGCCGCCTGGCCATCCTGGTCAAGCACCTGCCACGCGACAGCGCGGTCAACCGCGACCTGCACGGCGAGGCGGTGGAGTGGGACTCCTCCACGCACCTCCTCGCGGCCGCGGTGGACCACCTGGCGGTGGCGAACTGGATGACGGCGACGATCAATTCCGGCGAGGACGCGGACCCGCTGGACTATCCGGAGGCCGTGCCGCGGCCGGCCTCTGCGGGAGCCGCATCGACGGACGACCCGGATGGCGCGGCGGTCCCGGATTCGCCTGCGGAATTCCCCACACCGGGGCAGCTGTCCCAGTTCTTCGCCTGAGCCACCTCTATACGCTCACACCAAAACCGCGGCCAGGAGGAAGGCGATTCCGAGGGCCAGAAAAAGTACGATGGCTCTTCCATGGGTGAAACGCGGATAGACCCGCCCGGGGTAAACCACGTCCGCGCTCTTGGGGTCGTAGGTAATCTCAAGCACATCGTCCACTTTGTGGCGCGGCTCCCTGCCGCCAAGCAATCGGACATCCCTCTCCTCACCTCGCACCGATTTTCTGCGCAAGAGGTAGGAAAATTTGTCGCGCGACAGCCTCGTCACGAATATGCATCGGGCAGTGACGGTTACGCTCCGCCGATAAGAACGCGTATTAGAGATGGCAAGGGACGCGGCGAGAATTAACCATGCGAGCGCAGAAACAAGAAGCACCAACCGCCCGATAATCATCGTTTCAGGCAGGGCAAGAGTTGTCACGGCACGCCAGCTTTCCTGAAGGTTCGGAATAGTTTCCGCATTCTAGATCCCTGCGTGACGCCCCGTCAATTCATCGAGTCCCGACGAAAGGACTTCTCCCACCTGCCACGGAAGGGAGCATCCGGATGGCGACACTTGAAGAGAGGCTGAAGGACGCCGAAGCGGCTCTTGCCTCCAAGGCCGACAAGGCCGATCTGGAAAAGAAGGCCGACAAAGTCGGCCCGAACACCGGGTACAAGCAGGACAAGCTGCCGAAGTTGAACCCGTTCGACAGTGACTTCTGGGAGTCCAAGGAGTGGAAGGCGATCGGTCTTGAGGTTTTCGAGATCATCGTAGTCACAAAGGCGCTCACTCTCGCCAAAGTCATGCTTCCGTCGTTCTTCGATTCCAGCAAGCTGTTCGACACCCTCCTCGAAAAAAAGCTCAATATAAAGCGCAACGAGTGGGGCTTTCTATGGAAGGCCGGCGTCGACAAGACCGCCAAGGCGATTGAGGAACTCCAGCGCAAATCCGTCGCCACCAACAAGCGGGTGGACCGCCTCGACCGTCTCGCTGCCGACCAGAACCGCCTCCGCAGGGGGGCACGCGGTGAGGAGCGACGCCTCACCGGACAGCGCCGGGGAAGCTCTGCAGCAGATACCCAGGCTTCGAGAATCCGGGACCTGGAAGCGCGCGTCAACAGCTTGGTCAGAGTGCTGGGCTGAAACTGTTCACACAACGCAAAGTGGGTTGCTAGAGAATGTCTCTCGTACAATCCCTCACCAGAGCCTCCGGCTCTCTCAAAGGGTTCAAAACAGGAATCGACGGCGCCGGCCGCTCCGCCGGCACGCTCGGTAAGCAGGCCGGGACGGCCAACACCAACGTCGGGCGGATCAAGGGGGCCGCGCAGCAGTCCGCCAAGGAGCTCAAGGGGATGAAGACCGCCGCCGACCAGGCGGCGAAGTCGGTCGGGAAGGCCGGTAAGGAGGCCGGGACCGGCGGGGTCTCCATGGGCAAGTTGCAGGGTGGGCTCAAGAAGGCCGACGGCGGGTTCAAGGGGCTCAACAAGGCCATGAAGGGCAACGTCATCGGGATGTTGCTCGAACTCTTCGCCCCGCTCATCGAGAAGGTCGTCGCCATGGCGTCCAAGTCGAAGGCGATGCAGAAGATCATGAAGGTCGCCTTCGACGTCATCGGCAAGGTCGTCGACACCGTCATGAAGGCCATCGGGCCGCTCATGAAGAGCACCGGGAAGATCATTTCCCAGGTGTGGAACGGCATCAAGGGCGCGATCCTGCCCGTCGCCCTGTGGCTCGTCAGCTTCATTCCCGGCGCGTTCGACACCGTCAAGAACGCCCTGTCCAGCGCCTGGGGCGGGCTCTCCCGCTTCGCGGGCGGGGTGTTCGACGGCATCCTGTCGGCGGTGAAGTCCCCGCTCAACCTGGTCATCGGGCTCATCAACTCCGCCATCGGCGCGCTCAACGGCATCAGCGTCTCGATCCCCAGCTGGGTCCCCCTGGTCGGCGGCAAGACCTTCGGGGTGAACATCCCGCGCATCCCGATGCTGGCGGAGGGCGGCATCGTCGCGCCCCGCAGCGGCGGCGTCCCCGCGATCGTCGCGGAGGCGGGCGAATCGGAGGCGGTCATGCCGCTGTCCAGGCTGGACCGGCTGCTGAGCCGTACCGCGACCCAGGGGCGCATCCCGCTCGGCGGGTCGCGCGGCTACGGCGACGGGTTCCACATCGAGAACTACTACGCCACCCGGTCCACCGACCCCCAGGACACCGCCCGCGCCCTGCTGTTCCTCGCCAAGGCCCGCGGATGACCCCGCTCTCCATCCGCCGGCAGATACCCCCTGAGGGGAGGTCACCCCATGGCGACAGTACGTACCGGCGCCGACCCGCTCGCCAACTCCAGCGGCGCCTTCCGTAGCTTCGGCGCCGCGGCCGCGCAGGCCGCACGGTCCGTCGGGACCGCCCGTACGGGCGTCACCGACGCCACCCGGGCCGTCGACCGGATCAGGGCCTCCACCGCCCAGGCCGGCAAGGACATCAAGCAGTTCGCGACCGGCGCCGACACCGCAGGGCGCGCGGTGGCAGCGCTCGGCCGCCAGGCGCCCGGCGCCGGCACCAAGATCCTGAAGGCGTCGTCCGGCACTCAGCGGGCCTCCCGCGAGCTGAAGAACCTCAAGCTCGGCTCCGACGGCGTCGCCAAGGCCATCGGCCTCGCGGGCAAGGGGTCCGGCACCCTCGGCAAGGTCACCACGCTCTTCGGCGGCAATCTGAAGATCGCGGGCGGCGTCATGACCGCCGTCAACCTGGTCATGAAGGCCAACCCGTGGGTCCTGGTCGCCACCCTGCTCGCGCCGTTCGCCGAGCAGCTGATCGACCTCGCGCTGAACTCGCAGCTCGGGCAGCAGCTCATGGACACGGTCTTCTCCACCGTCGGCAGCCTGATCGAGACCGCCCTGACCTATGTCGCTCCCGTCATCACCGGGTACCTCAGCGTCGTCCTCGGTTTCTGGAAGGGCTTCGCACAGGTGCTGGCGCATCCCATCGACTGGATCACCAAGTCCCTTCCCAGCGGCTTCCGTTCGGTCAACTCCGCGATGGAGAGGGCCCTGCACGGCATGGGCGGCTTTTTGGAGAGCGGCTTCCAGATGGTCGTCGGCGTCGTCAAGGGCCCGCTCAACGGGTTGATCGCCTTCGCCAACTGGGTCATCGACGGCCTCAACAGCCTCAGCTTCTCGGTCTTCGGCAAGCACTTCGGCGTGGATCTCGACAGGATCCCGATGCTTGCCGCGGGCGGTGTGGTGGCGCCCCGCTCGGGCGGGGTGCCGGTGCTGCTCGCCGAGGCGGGTGAGGCCGAGGTCGTCCTGCCGCTGTCCACGCTCGACGCGCTCCTTGCCCGCACCGCCGAGGCCGCGCGGCCCGGTCTTCGCACCCCCCGCATCGAGCACTACCACGAGCCCGAGGGCCGCGGCCCGTACGGCATCGCCGAGGAACTGCTCTTCCTGGCGCACACCACGTAACCCAGAAGGTGAGGGCCAACCACCCATGCCCCCAGCACAGTTGACCAATACGACCGAACCTCCCGGCTCACTGATCACCCGCGACGGGCAGATCCAGTGGGCCGGACTTCTTTTCGGGCCCGGCACGGACTACGAGATCGCCGACGGCGGCCTCACCGGCTGGGCCGACCTGCCCGGCCTCGACAGCGGCGACGTGCTGCGGCCCGATCAGCACGGCGCCTGGCCGGGGGCCCAGTGGGCCCAGGCCCGCATCATCACGGCTCCCATCTGGCTGCTGCCCGACCAGCGCGACCAGGCGGCCGCCGTGGCGCGGCGCTTCCGCGCGGCGACCTCGGTGCACGTCGGCGAGCAGTGGCTCGCGGTGCGGCTGCACGGCGAGACGCTGGCCTGCCTCGCCCGGGTCAGCCAGCGCGCCATCCCGCACGACCGGATGTACGTCACCCGGGGCGCGGCGAAGGCGACCGTGCAGTGGGTCTGCGCCGACCCGCGCAGGTTCGCGCTCGCCGTGCAGTCCGTCCACACCGGTCTCCCCTCCCCCGAGACGGGTCTGACGTGGGAGCGTCCGCCCGCGCAGAAGCCCGACCCGAACCAGCCGCCGCCCACCCCGGACCACGAGACCCGTCCCGGCGGCGGCCCGGTGCCGGGCCCGAGCCCGCTCGCCACCGCGGCCGGCCCGGCACCCACCGGCCCGGCACCCACCGATCCCGCGCCCGCCGCACCCGGCCTCACCTGGCCGCTCGGCTGGGGCACCGCACGTTCCACCGGGCTCGTCACCGCCTTCAACGGGGGCGACGCCTCCGCCAACCCGGTCATCGAGTTCCGCGGCCCGGTCAGCGGACCGTCCCTGACCCGGCTCAGCGACGGGCTGCGCCTGGAGTACGACATCGTGCTGGCCGCGTCCGACGTGCTCACCGTCGACACCGGCGCCGGCACCGTCCTGCTCAACGGCACCACCTCGCGCATCCACACCGCATCGGTCTGGTCGACGCCGGAACAGCTCTTCCAGCTGGAGCCCGGCCAGAACACGCTCAGCTTCCGGTGCGCCTCCGGGACCGGCGCCCCCGCGGCGGACCAGCCGCAGCCCTCGGCGACGGTCACCTGGCGCGACGCGAACTGGTAGGCCGCGCCCGCCGCACCCCACCACCCGTACACCCCCTTGGAGATCGCATGAACATCGGCAGTGCCTGGCTGCTCAACAGCACCGACGGCAACGGCGGACAGACCCGGCTCGACACCCGGCTCGCCCCGATCGGCACCATGGCCCCCGACGGGCCGCTCGCCACCCACGGTGGCGTCATCCCCGGCTCTCCCGAGGGCCAGTTCCTCATGGCAGGGCTGTACGTCTACGGCGACAAGGCGGGCATGAGCGCGCTCGTGGCGCCGGGCCGGGCCGTCGTCCAGGGGGGCGCCGGCGCGGGCGCCTACCCCGTCTACATAGCGGAGTACACGAGCCTGACCTTCCTCGACGGCGACCCGGGGCTGCCCCGCGTCGACCTCGTGGTGGTGCGGGTGTACGACGACCCGAAGGACAACGGCGGCACGACCGCCGCCGTCCTTGAGGTCATCCAGGGCGAGTACGCCGCCTCGCCGGTCGCCCCCCAGGTGCCGCCCGCGGCGCTCGCGCTGGCCGAGGTGAGGGTGCCGGCCGGTACCTCGTCGGGCAGCGGCGGCATCGACTGGGCCACCGCCGTCAAGGACCTGCGCCGGCCCACCGCGGCGGTCGGCGGCATCATCCCGGCGGGCGGCGCCGCCTACCGCGGCTCCTACCCGGGCCAGTACCGCGACAACGGCGGCAGCCTGGAGCGCTGGAGCGGCACGGAGTGGCGTCCCTACCCCGAGCCGCGTGCGGTCTGGCAGGACTACACCCCCGCCTGGGGCCAGGCCACCGCCGGCGCTCCCGTGCCCAAGCTCGGCAACGGCTCGCTGTGGGGCCGGTACATCAAGGACGGCCCCATGGTGCACTTCCAGGCCGCGCTGAACATCGGCTCCACCACCGACTGGGGCGGCCCCAACAAGAACGGCAACTGGTACCTCAGCCTGCCGGTCCGCCCGGCGGGCCCGCACGGACTGACCGTCAACTTCCGCGCCCGCACCGGCGGCGACCCCGGCGGCTACTTCTACGGCGGCGCCGAGACCAGCACCGTCTACCACCCCAACGGTGTGGCGCGGAACTGGTCGACCATCCAGGCCAACGGCAAGCCCACCGGAGTGTGGGTCGACGCCGACGACCCGATGACGCCGGTGGCCGGCAGCTGGTACGAGGTGTGGGGCACCTACGAGGTCGCACCGTGAACCCGGTGACCCCGACGGGCACGGTCACCTACCGCGCCCTGTTCTGCGATCTGCGCACCGACCGGGTCATCGACACGCTGCCGCTCACCGAGGTCGAGTTCGACGACTTCATCGGCAAGCCCGGCCAGCTGCGCGCCACCGTGCCGCTGCCCGATGCGGCGCTGGCACGCCGGGCCCGCGAGGCGCTGCGGCCGGGCCGCACCGCGGTCTGGCTGGAGCGCGGCTCCGACATCTGGTGGGGCGGCATCCTGTGGACGTGCACGCCGGCCGGCGACGAGCGCGGCCGGCTCGACGTGGAGATCCAGGCCGGCACCTTCGACTCCTACCTCGACCACCGCATCCTCTCCACGGACCTGTCCTTCCCGGCCGGCACCGACCAGTTCGACATGGTCCGCGCCCTGGTGCGGCACGTACAGGAACAGCCCGGCGGTGACATCGGCATCACCATGGACGACCGCGCCTCGGGGGTGACCGGCAGCGCCTCGTACACCCGGACCGACCTGGCCCGGGTCCGGGAGCTGATCGACGCGCTGGGCGCCCTTCAGGACGGCTTCGAGTGGCGCGTCCAGTGCTACCGCGACTCCGCGACGGGCGCCCGGGTCAAGAAGCTCCAGCTGGGCCACCCCACGATCCGTACCGGTGCGGTACCCATCGTGCTCGACCGGCCCGGGCCCGTCATCACCTACAGCCTGCCGACCGATTCGACCGTGCAGGCCAATGTGTGGCTGGCCCGCGGCGAGACGGCCAACAACAACAACGCCGCGGCGTCGCTGCCCGAGATGTCGGACGCCGCGGTCGCCGCCGACGACCTGGACGCGGGCTGGCCCCGCCTCGAAGGGTCGTCGGACCACAGCGGCATCTCGGACCGGGCGGTGCTCAACAGCCTGGCCCGGGCCGAACTCTCCCGCGCCCGGCGCCCGCAGATCATCCCCGAGGTGACCATCCGGGTGGACGGCCGCATCTCCCCCGCCCTCATCGGCGCGTCGGTGCTGCTGCGCATCCGCGACGGCTGGCACCCCGACGGCACCGACCCGCGCTACCGGGTGGTCGGCCTGACCGTGACACCGCCGGGCCGCGGCAGCGGCGAGACCGCCAAGCTCTATCTGGAACTGGAGGACGCCTAGATGGCCGCGATCCCCACCGACCTCCTCGACCGCATCCGCGCCCTGGAACGCCAGGTACGCGCCCTGATGGGCAGCGCCAACACCCGGCCCGCCATGGACCGGATCAGCGGCGGCAACGTCGTCATCAGCGACGGCGGGCAGCTGGCCGTCCGCAACCGCGACGAGCAGAAGGGCGCCGAGCTCCTGTACATCGGGCAGGTCTCGCCGTCCCGGCCGGGCGGCGAGGAACAGCAGGGCTTCTTCGTGCGGCGCGACGACGGCTCCAAGGCGCTCACCGTGCACGCCGACGCGCCCGACCTCCAGCCCAACCAGTCGGTGAAGGTCTTCGACCGCAAGGGCAACGCCCTGTTCGGCGACGACACCGGCGGCGAGGGCCTGGCCCGCCCCTACATCCCCTATCCGCTGCCCACGCCCGAGGACACGGGCCACTGGGAGTCGACCGCCGCCACCGAGTGGACCACCCTCTACAACGGCAACGCGATCGTCCAGCACCCCCAGCTGTACTGCCTGGTCGCAGCGACCCAGGGCGGCGAGGTCCGGCTGCTCGTCAACGGTGTCCAGGTGGGCCCGAGCAGCGCCGGAACGCTGGAGTTCACCGCCCCCGTCACAGTCGCCTACGACAGCCCGGTGACCTTCCTGGTGCAGGCCAGGGCCACCGCCGCCGGCGCCACCGTGCGCTGCTCGCCCCGCGCGCTGTACGGCGTCAAGTCCTGATCCCCAGCTCTAGGAGCCATCCCGTGTTGCCCACCACCATTCCCACGGTGACCGTCACCGCCCGCTATCTCACCCCGGCGGGCGTCGCCCTGAACGGCACCGTCACCTTCAGCGCTCCCACCCTGCTCACCCACACCGGCAGCGACGTCATCCTGGGCGGCCCGATCGTCGCCCCGCTGGACGCCGACGGCCGCATCAACGCGGTGCTGCCGGCCACCGATGCCCCGGGCATGAACCCGGTGACCTGGCAGTACACCGTCACCGAGCAGCTTTCCGGGCTGCCCGCCAACCGCACGTACAACATCGTCCTGCCGGCCGCGCGGCCCACGGTCGACCTGGCCGACCTCGCGCCCGCCGACCCGAAGGCACCGGAGTACGTCGCGGTGCCCGGGCCTCCCGGGGCGCCCGGCGCGCAGGGCCCGGCCGGTCCCGCGGGCGCCCCCGGCGTCGTACGGAGCGTGAACGGCAGGAACACCGCCGACATCGTCCTGTCACCCGCCGACGTGCAGGCGGTCCCCGCGGCGTCGGTCGGCGCCCCGAACGGGGTGGCCGCGCTGGACGCGGCCGGGCGGGTCCCCGCGGCGCAGCTGCCGCCGGGCGCCGTCGACCCGGTGTCGTCGGTGAACGGCAAGAAGGGCGTGGTCGTGCTGAGTGCGGCCGACGTCAGCGCGCTCGACCAGGCGGCCGCCGACCTGCGCTACGTACGTCCCGAGGGCCTTCCGGTGCTGTCCGTCAACGACCGCACCGGCAAGGTGGTCCTGGACGCCGCCTCGCTCGGGGCGGCCCCGCTGAACGCGGCGGTCCTGGTGACCGGCGCGCAGAGCATCGACGGGGCGAAGACCTTCACGGCCGTCCCCGCGTCGGGCGCCGCACCCACCGCCGCGGCCCATCTGACGCGCAAGGACTACGTGGACGCCGTCGCCACCCCCGGCAGCTGGGCCCCCGCCGACGTGGGCTTCAAGGCATGGGGCTTCGATCCCGCGACGACGTCCGGCACCCGCTCGCAGTACTGCGGCGCCGGCTCGGTCTATCTGATGGGCATCCGCCTCACGACGCCCGCCACCCTCAACAACGTGGTCTTCTACTGCACCGGATACGTCGGCGGCACCCTCAGCGAGGCGACCTACGCCGGCCTGTACGACGCCAACGGCACCCGGGTCGGGCTGACCGGGTCACTCAAGGACGTGATCAAGGACAGTGCCACCGCGGTGTGCCCGCTGACCAAGGCGTATGACGCGCCGGCCGGCAACTACTGGGTCGCCCTGTTGATCAACGGCCCCACCGAGCCGACCAAGGGCCCCGCGTTCGCCATGGCCGCGGGAGCCGGCGACCGGCCGGCCGGCGCCGCCCGGATGCCCAACGCTTTCGCCCGCTACGGCCGGCTGCCCGCCACGGGCCAGGCCGCCCTGCCGACGAGCTTCGCACCCAAGACCGTCGTCAACGACACCAACGCCCTGTGGGCGGCCGTCGCCTGACCGGCGCCGCTCCCCCTCCTCTCCCCTGTTCTCCTCTCCTCTGTTCTCCCCTGTGACGGCCCCCCGCGCTCCGGCGCGGGGGGCCGTCGCGCTTCACACCCCCACCGAAGGGACCACCCACCATGTCAACTCCCCTGACCGCGGACGCCTTTGTCGCCGCCCTGCGCGCCGAAGGCGTCAATGTCGTCGAGGTCGACGGCTGGCGCGAGCACAACCGCAACCAGAAGGGCGCCTGGGGCCCGGTGAACGGCGTCATCGTCCACCACACGGTGAGCAGCGGCACCGACGCCTCGGTGCGGCTGTGCTACGACGGCTACGCCGAGCTCCCCGGCCCGCTCTGCCACGGCGTGATCGCCAAGGACGGCACCGTCCACCTGGTGGGCAACGGCCGCGCCAACCACGCGGGCGGCGGCGACCCCGCCGTCCTGAACGCCGTCATCTCCGAGGACTACGGCGACCGGCCCCCGGCCACCCATGAGCACGAGGGCAGTGCCGGCGCGGTCGACGGCAACGCCCACTTCTACGGCTTCGAGTGCATCAACCTCGGCGACGGCGCCGACCCCTGGCCCGACGCCCAGCTGGACGCCATCGAGCGGGTCGCCACCGCGCTGTGCCGGGTGCACGGCTGGTCCGCGAAGAGTGTCATCGGCCACCTGGAGTGGTCGGACTGGAAGAACGACCCGCGCGGTTTCACCATGCCCTCGATGCGCTCGCGCGTCGCCGCCCGGCTCGCGTCCGGCCCCACCGTCTACCGGCCCGCGAGCGTCCACGACGCGATGGGTTCGCGCGGCTACCAGCCGTTCCCCGGCGCCGGCTTCTTCGCCGAGGGCACCGACTCCGCGGTGATCACCGCGATGGGCCGACGGCTCGTCGCCGAGGGCTGCTCCGCGTACTCCGAGGGCCCGGGCCCGCGCTGGACCGGCGCCGACCGCGACTCCTACGCCCGCTGGCAGCGCAAGCTCGGCTTCCAGGGCGCGGACGCCGACGGCGTGCCGGGCCGCACCTCCTGGGAGGCGCTGAAGGTCCCCTACACCGGCTGACCCGCACCGCCGCCCGAGCCCGCAGCTCCCCCTCCCCGCCCCCTCCCAGGAAAAGAGAACCCTCATGTCCGAAGCCGCCAAGCGCACCCTGCGCACCGTCGTACAGACCGCCGTCGCCCTGGCCGTCGCGCTGCCCGCACTCGTGGACGCGTCCGGTCTGCCCGCCGACCTGCCCTGGATCGCCGGAGCGCTGGCCGTGGCCGGCGGCCTGGCCCGTGTCATGGCCCTGCCCCGCGTCCAGGCCCTGCTGCCGGGATGGCTGAGCACCGAGGGCGATGACACGGGTGCCGCCGATGGCCGAGTCTGATCAGAACGACCCGGTCGCGGTCGCGGTGGAGCTTGAGCGCCTGCGCGGCACCCTGGAGGCCGGTTTCGCCCGGGTCGACGGGGCGCTGGCCCTGCTCGTCCAGCGCAGTGACCAGACCGACCGCCAGCTCGCCGACCACGAGGCACGGCTTGACGCTTTGGAGCGTTCCCGCTGGCCGGTGGCGAGCATCGCCGCGCTCACCGCAGTGACGGGCACCGCCGTGGCCCTGTGGCAGGTGGCGGCCCACTGAAAACCCGAAGGGCGCCCACCCCGCGCGAAGCGGAGTGGGCGCCCTTCAGTACGTCAGACGTACGCCTTACTGGTTGTACGGACCGTAGTCGTAGTCCTCCAGCGGAACGGCCTGGCCGGAGCCGGTGCCGAACGGCGAGTAGTCGATGTCGTCGTAGCCGACGGCCGAGTACATCGCGGCCTTGGCCTCTTCGGTGGGCTCGACCCGGATGTTGCGGTAGCGGGACAGACCCGTACCGGCCGGGATGAGCTTACCGATGATGACGTTCTCCTTGAGGCCGATGAGGCTGTCGGACTTGGCGTTGATCGCCGCATCCGTCAGGACTCGGGTCGTCTCCTGGAAGGAGGCGGCCGACAGCCAGGATTCCGTCGCCAGCGAGGCCTTGGTGATACCCATCAGCTGCGGACGGCCGGAGGCCGGGTGGCCGCCTTCCGTGACCACACGACGGTTCTCGGTCTCGAACTTCGAGCGCTCGACGAGCTCGCCCGGCAGCAGCTCCGCGTCGCCGGACTCGATGATCGTCACGCGGCGCAGCATCTGCCGGATGATGATCTCGATGTGCTTGTCGTGGATCGACACGCCCTGGCTGTTGTAGACCTTCTGGACTTCGCCGACCAGGTGCACCTGGACCGCACGCTGACCGAGGATCCGCAGCACGTCGTGCGGGTTGGTGGCACCGACGGTGAGCTTCTGGCCCACCTCGACCGCGTCGCCCTCGCCGACCAGGAGACGGGCACGCTTGGAGATCGGGAACGCCGTCTCCTCGCTGCCGTCGTCCGGGGTGACGACGAGCTTCTTGGTCTTCTCGGTCTCCTCGATGCGGACGCGGCCCCTGGCCTCCGAGATCGGCGCGACACCCTTGGGCGTACGGGCCTCGAAGAGCTCGACGACACGCGGCAGACCCTGCGTGATGTCGTCACCGGCCACACCACCGGTGTGGAAGGTACGCATCGTCAGCTGGGTACCGGGCTCACCGATGGACTGGGCGGCGATGATGCCGACCGCCTCACCGATGTCGACCAGCTTGCCGGTGGCGAGCGAGCGTCCGTAGCAGAAGGCACAGGTGCCGACCGCGGACTCACAGGTCAGGACCGAGCGGGTCTTGACCTCCTCGACACCCGCACCCACGAGGGCGTCGATGAGCACGTCACCGAGGTCCACGTTGGCCGGCGCGATGACCTTGCCGTCGACGACGACGTCCTCGGCGAGCATGCGGGCGTAGACGGAGGTCTCGACGTCCTCGGTCTTGCGCAGCACGCCGTCGGCGCCCCGCTCCGCGATCTTGAGCTTGAGGCCGCGGTCGGTGCCGCAGTCCTCCTCGCGGATGATGACGTCCTGCGAGACGTCCACCAGACGACGGGTCAGGTAACCCGAGTCGGCGGTACGCAGGGCGGTGTCCGCCAGACCCTTACGGGCACCGTGCGTGGAGATGAAGTACTCCAGAACGGTCAGGCCCTCGCGGAAGGACGCCTTGATCGGACGCGGGATGGTCTCGTTCTTCGCGTTCGACACCAGACCACGCATACCGGCGATCTGACGCATCTGCATCATGTTTCCTCGGGCACCCGAGTCAACCATCATGAAGATGGGGTTCGTCTTGGGGAAGTTCGCGTTCATCGCCTCGGCAACCTCGTTGGTCGCCTTGGTCCAGATCGCGATGAGCTCCTGCGTGCGCTCGTCCTTGGTGATCAGGCCGCGCTCGTACTGCTTCTGCACCTTCTCGTCCTGGGCCTCGTAGCCCTGGACGATGGCCTTCTTGGCCTCCGGGACGACGATGTCCGAGACGGCGACGGTGACGCCGGAACGGGTCGCCCAGAAGAAGCCTGCCGCCTTCAGGTTGTCGAGCGTCGCCGCCACGATGACCTTGGGGTAGCGCTCGGCGAGGTCGTTGACGATCTCGGAGAGCTGCTTCTTGCCGACCGAGTAGTCGACGAACGGGTAGTCCTCGGGCAGCAGCTCGTTGAAGAGCGCGCGGCCGAGGGAGGTCCGCAGACGGAACGAGTCGCCCTGCTGCCAGGTCGTCTCGCCGTCCTCGTCGAGCGGCGGGGTCCAGCCACGCGGCGGGACGGTGCCGATCGGGAAGCGGATGTCGATCTTCGCCTGGAGCGAGAGCTCCCGGGCGTCGAACGCCATGATCGCCTCGGCGGTCGAGTTGAAGGCGCGGCCGGCGCCCTTCACCTCGCGCTCCTCCTCGTCCGTGGTGAGGAAGAAGAGGCCGAGCACCATGTCCTGGGTCGGCATGGTGACGGGGCGACCGTCGGCCGGCTTCAGGATGTTGTTCGAGGACAGCATCAGGATGCGGGCCTCGGCCTGCGCCTCCGCGGAGAGCGGCAGGTGGACGGCCATCTGGTCACCGTCGAAGTCCGCGTTGAACGCGGTGCAGACGAGCGGGTGGATCTGGATGGCCTTGCCCTCGACCAGCTGGGGCTCGAAGGCCTGGATGCCGAGGCGGTGCAGCGTGGGCGCACGGTTCAGCAGAACCGGGTGCTCGGCGATGACCTCTTCGAGGACGTCGTACACGACCGTGCGGCCGCGCTCGACCATCCGCTTGGCGCTCTTGATGTTCTGCGCGTGGTTCAGGTCGACCAGGCGCTTCATCACGAACGGCTTGAAGAGCTCAAGCGCCATGGCCTTCGGCAGACCGCACTGGTGCAGCTTGAGCTGCGGGCCGACGACGATGACGGAACGCGCGGAGTAGTCCACACGCTTGCCGAGCAGGTTCTGACGGAAGCGGCCCTGCTTGCCCTTGAGCATGTCGGACAGCGACTTCAGCGGACGGTTGCCGGGGCCCGTGACCGGGCGACCACGACGGCCGTTGTCGAAGAGCGCGTCGACGGCCTCCTGAAGCATGCGCTTCTCGTTGTTCACGATGATCTCGGGGGCGCCGAGGTCAAGGAGTCGCTTCAGGCGGTTGTTGCGGTTGATCACGCGGCGGTACAGGTCGTTCAGGTCGGAGGTCGCGAAGCGGCCACCGTCCAGCTGCACCATCGGACGCAGGTCCGGCGGGATGACCGGCACGCAGTCCAGCACCATGCCCTTGGGGCTGTTGCTGGTCTGAAGGAACGCGGAGACGACCTTGAGGCGCTTGAGCGCACGGGTCTTCTTCTGGCCCTTGCCGGTGCGGATGATCTCGCGGAGGCGCTCGGCCTCCTCGTCGAGGTCGAAGGTCTCCAGGCGCTTCTGCAGCGCAGCGGCACCCATCGAGCCGTCGAAGTACGTGCCGAAACGGTCACGCAGCTCGCGGTAGAGCAGCTCGTCGCCCTCAAGGTCCTGGACCTTGAGGTTCTTGAAGCGGCTCCACACCTCGTCGAGACGGTCGATCTCGCGCTGCGAACGGTCGCGCAGCTGCTTCATCTCACGCTCGGCACCCTCGCGCACCTTGCGGCGCACGTCGGCCTTGGCACCCTCGGCCTCAAGCTCGGCCAGGTCGCTCTCGAGCTTCTTGGCGCGGGCTTCGAGGTCGGAGTCGCGGCGGTTCTCGATCTGCTGACGCTCGACGGAGACATGCGCCTCCAGCGACGGCAGGTCGCGCGTACGGCGCTCCTCGTCCACGAACGTGATCATGTACGCGGCGAAGTAGATGACCTTTTCGAGGTCCTTCGGCGCGAGGTCGAGCAGGTAGCCAAGACGCGACGGGACGCCCTTGAAGTACCAGATGTGGGTCACGGGAGCGGCAAGCTCGATGTGGCCCATCCGCTCGCGGCGCACCTTGGCACGCGTGACCTCTACGCCACAGCGCTCACAGATGATGCCCTTGAAGCGGACGCGCTTGTACTTGCCGCAGTAGCACTCCCAGTCCCGGGTCGGACCGAAGATCTTCTCGCAGAAGAGTCCGTCCTTTTCGGGCTTGAGGGTGCGGTAGTTGATGGTCTCCGGCTTCTTGACCTCACCGTGGGACCACTGACGAATGTCGTCAGCAGTGGCGAGGCCGATCCGCAGCTCGTCGAAGAAGTTGACGTCGAGCACTTGTCGTCAATCCCTCTTTCGGGGTCGATTCTTCAAGATGGTCTGAGGGGGGTCCCGGGGAAGACGGGGGCTCTTAGCGAGCCCCCGTCAGACCCGTCAGACCTCTTCGACGCTGCTCGGCTCGCGCCGGGACAGGTCGATACCGAGCTCCTCCGCAGCGCGGAAGACGTCCTCGTCCGTGTCGCGCATCTCGATGGACATGCCGTCCGAGGACAGCACCTCCACGTTGAGGCAGAGCGACTGCATTTCCTTGATGAGCACCTTGAAGGACTCGGGAATGCCGGGCTCAGGAATGTTCTCGCCCTTGACGATGGCCTCGTAGACCTTCACGCGGCCGGTCACGTCGTCGGACTTGATGGTCAGCAGCTCCTGGAGTGCGTACGCGGCGCCATATGCCTCCAGCGCCCACACCTCCATCTCACCGAAGCGCTGGCCACCGAACTGGGCCTTACCACCCAGCGGCTGCTGGGTGATCATCGAGTACGGACCGGTCGACCGGGCGTGGAGCTTGTCGTCGACCAGGTGGTGCAGCTTGAGGATGTACATGTACCCGATCGAGATCGGGTCCGGGAACGGCTCGCCGGAGCGGCCGTCGAACAGGTTGGCCTTGCCCGAGGGCTGGACCAGACGGTCGCCGTCGCGGTTGGGGATCGTGGCCTCGAAGAGGCCGGTGATCTCGTCCTCGCGGGCGCCGTCGAACACCGGGGTGGCGACGTTGGTGCCGGCGGCGACCTGGTCGGCGCCGATCGCCTGAAGGCGCTGCGCCCAGTCGTCGGCCAGACCGGAGACGTCCCAGCCGCGGCTGGCGAGCCAGCCGAGGTGGATCTCCAGGACCTGCCCCGGGTTCATTCGGGACGGGACACCGAGCGGGTTGAGGATGATGTCGACCGGGGTGCCGTCCTCCAGGAACGGCATGTCCTCGATCGGCAGGATCTTCGAGATGACACCCTTGTTGCCGTGACGGCCGGCCAGCTTGTCGCCGTCCGTGATCTTGCGCTTCTGCGCCACGTAGACACGAACCAGCTGGTTCACGCCCGGCGGCAGCTCGTCGCCCTCTTCACGGTCGAAGACGCGGACGCCGATGACCTTGCCGGTCTCGCCGTGCGGCACCTTCAGCGAGGTGTCACGCACCTCGCGGGCCTTCTCACCGAAGATCGCGCGCAGCAGGCGCTCCTCCGGCGTCAGCTCGGTCTCACCCTTGGGCGTGACCTTGCCGACGAGGATGTCGCCGGCGACGACCTCGGCACCGATCCGGATGATGCCGCGCTCGTCGAGGTCGGCAAGGACCTCTTCGGAGACGTTCGGGATGTCCCGGGTGATCTCCTCCGGGCCGAGCTTGGTGTCACGGGCGTCGACCTCGTGCTCCTCGATGTGGATCGAGGAGAGGACGTCGTCCTGCACGAGGCGCTGCGACAGGATGATCGCGTCCTCGTAGTTGTGACCCTCCCACGGCATGAACGCCACGAGCAGGTTCTTGCCCAGCGCCATCTCACCCTCGCGGGTGGCGGGACCGTCGGCCAGGACCTGGCCCTCGATCACGCGGGCGCCCTCGTCGACGACAACCTTCTGGTTGACCGAGGTGCCCTGGTTGGAGCGGGAGAACTTGGCGATCCGGTACGTGGTGTACGTGCCGTCGTCGTTGGCGACGGTGATGTAGTCCGCGGAGACCTCCTGGACGACACCCGCCTTCTCCGCCTTGATGACGTCACCGGCGTCGACCGCGCAGCGGTACTCCATGCCGGTGCCGACGAGCGGCGCCTCGGACGTGATCAGCGGCACGGCCTGACGCATCATGTTCGCGCCCATGAGGGCACGGTTGGCGTCGTCGTGCTCGAGGAACGGGATCATGGCGGTCGCGACCGACACCATCTGGCGCGGCGAGACGTCCATGTAGTCGACCTCGGTGCCGGGCACGTAGTCGACCTCGCCGCCACGACGGCGGACCAGGACGCGCGGCTCGGTGAACCGCATCTCGTCACTGAGCGCGGCGTTGGCCTGCGCGATGACGAAGCGGTCCTCCTCGTCGGCGGTGACGTAGTCGACCTCGTCGGTGACCTGGCCGTCGACGACCTTGCGGTACGGCGTCTCGATGAAGCCGAACGCGTTGACGCGGCCGTACGAGGCGAGCGAACCGATCAGGCCGATGTTCGGGCCTTCCGGGGTCTCGATCGGGCACATGCGGCCGTAGTGCGAGGGGTGCACGTCACGGACCTCGAAGCCGGCCCGCTCACGGGAGAGACCACCCGGGCCAAGCGCCGACAGACGGCGCTTGTGGGTGAGACCCGACAGCGGGTTGTTCTGGTCCATGAACTGCGACAGCTGCGAGGTGCCGAAGAATTCCTTGATCGACGCCACGACCGGGCGGATGTTGATCAGGGTCTGCGGCGTGATCGCCTCGACGTCCTGGGTCGTCATGCGCTCACGCACGACGCGCTCCATACGAGCCAGACCCGTACGGACCTGGTTCTGGATGAGCTCGCCGACGTTGCGCAGACGACGGTTGCCGAAGTGGTCGATGTCGTCGGTCTCGACGACGATGTTCCGACCCGACTCGCCGACCGTCTCGGTCTCACCGGCGTGCAGCTTGACCAGGTACTTGATGGTCGCGATGACGTCGTCGGTGGTGAGCACGCCGGCGTCCAGCGGCTCATCCGCGCCGAGCTTCTTGTTCACCTTGTAGCGGCCGACCTTGGCGAGGTCGTAGCGCTTGGGGTTGAAGTAGAGGTTCTCGAGCAGCGTCTGAGCGGCCTCGCGCGTCGGCGGCTCGCCCGGACGCAGCTTGCGGTAGATGTCGAGCAGCGCGTCGTCCTGGCCCTGGGTGTGGTCCTTCTCCAGGGTGGCGCGCATCGACTCGTACTCGCCGAACTCCTCAAGGATCTGCTCGGTCGTCCAACCGAGAGCCTTGAGCAGGACGGTGACGGACTGCTTGCGCTTGCGGTCGATGCGGACACCGACCATGTCGCGCTTGTCGATCTCCATCTCGAGCCAGGCACCCCGGGACGGGATGATCTTGGCCGTGAAGATGTCCTTGTCGGACGTCTTGTCGATGTTGGAGTCGAAGTAGACACCCGGCGAGCGGACCAGCTGCGACACGACGACACGCTCGGTGCCGTTGATGACGAAGGTGCCCTTGTTGGTCATGAGCGGGAAGTCGCCCATGAAGACCGTCTGGGACTTGATCTCGCCGGTCTCGTTGTTGGTGAACTCGGCGGTGACGAAGAGCGGGGCCGCGAACGTGAAGTCGCGCTCCTTGCACTCGTCGATCGAGTTCTTCGGCGGCTCGAAGCGGTGGTCGCGGAAGGTCAGGGACATCGACCCGGAGAAGTCCTCGATCGGAGAGATCTCTTCGAAGATCTCCTCCAGACCGGACTTGGTGGGGACGTCCTGTCCGCTCTCGAGAGCGGCCTCGACGCGAGACTTCCAAGCGGCATTGCCGAGCAGCCAGTCAAAGCTCTCGGTCTGCAGCGCAAGAAGGTTCGGAACCTCAAGAGGCTCCTTGATCTTTGCAAAGGAGATGCGCAGCGGGGCGGTGCTGGCGCCGTTGTTCGTATTGGCGGTCGAGGCGTTGCGCGAGGCGGCCAAGAGGGGGTCCTTCCGAGGGCTCGGACTCACTACGCGCGTACCGGTCCCACGTGGGCACAGAGAGAGACGTTTCCCGATCTGACCGAAGACGGCCGGGCCGGGGCGGTTCCATCAAAGATGCTCAAGCGAGGGCATGCCCCTGGTGACGGGCAGGGGACAGCTAACAGGCAGCGCAAAGGGACAGTGTAGCCACTCGGCTCACTGATGTCCAGGGCGGATTTTTCGACACCCGCGTTGCTCTTCTCAAGTACCTCGGTACCTCGGTCGGCCGTGCGCCGCGCAGACGCAGATTAGTACTGCCCTCTTCGCCGTCGATCCATGCCTCGGATGCGGATCGTTGTGACGACGCGTCCTGAGAATTGCGCGCTGCGTGCGGTTCGTCAAGACCCCTCCGCTCCCCGGAGATCGCCGCGGGAGCCGTTGCGGGGCCTGCGCCTGCGTTCTCGCCGAGCAGACGGCGAAGATCACCATACTCCCCGAGGGGCCCCGTGCAAGGCAGGCGTCGCGGGTACGCCGAAGGGCGACCACCCGGATGGGTGATCGCCCTTGGCGGTGCCCAGCGGCGCGCGAGCGCGCCTGCCGGGCGGGTGCGGGACCCGTTGGGACCCGCGAGGTGTTACTTGACCTCGACGGAGGCGCCGGCGCCCTTGAGGGACTCGGCAGCCTTCTCCGCGGCCTCCTTGGCGACCTTCTCCAGGACGGGCTTCGGAGCGCCGTCGACGAGGTCCTTGGCCTCCTTCAGACCCAGGGAGGTGAGCTCGCGCACGACCTTGATGACCTGGATCTTCTTGTCGCCGGCACCGGTGAGGATGACGTCGAACTCGTCCTGCTCCTCGACGGCCTCAACGGCGCCGGGGCCCGCGGGGCCGGCAACGGCGACGGCCGCGGCGGCGGTGACGTCGAACTTCTCCTCGAAGGCCTTCACGAACTCGGAGAGCTCGATGAGGGTCATCTCCTCGAACTGGGCGAGCAGGTCTTCCTGGCTGAGCTTCGCCATGATGGGCGATCCTTCCACTAATTCGGCGGGTGCCGGATGTACATGTAGGCGGGCGTACGTTCGGCCCGCTGCGACCGTCGCCCTAGCGGGCCACGATCAATGCGCGAGCCGAATTACTCGGCACCGCCCTGCTCGGCGAGCTTGACGCGAAGCGCTTCCGCGGTGCGGACGAACTTCGACGGCAGCGCCTGGAAGAGCGAGGCAGCCTGAGACTGCTTGCCCTTGAACGCGCCGGCCAGCTTGCTGAGCAGAACCTCGCGGGACTCGAGGTCCGCGAGCTGCTTGATCTCATCGGCGGACAGCGCCTTGCCATCAAGGACACCGCCCTTGATGATCAGGTTCGGGTTCTCCTTGGCGAAGTCACGAAGACCCTTCGCCGACGTCACCGGGTCACCGGTGATGAAGGCAACCGCCGTCGGACCAGTGAACTGGTCGTCCAGCGACGTGATCCCGGCCTCGTTGGCCGCAATCTTGGTCAGCGTGTTCTTCACCACGGCGTACTGGGCGTTCTCACCGAGCGAACGACGCAGCGTCTTGAGCTGCGCCACGGTGAGACCCCGGTACTCGGTCAGCACGGCGGCGTTCGAGCTGCGGAACTGGTCCGCGAGCTCGGCTACCGCGGCAGCCTTGTCGGGCCTTGCCATAGAGCGTCGGCCTCCTTCCGGGTGATGAGGACCGCTCAGAAGGGGCTGAACAATACGAAACGCCCCGGCGCAGGCGCACGGGGCGTAGCTCAACCAGAATGAATCCTGGGAACTTTCCACGGTCACCTGCGCGGGTCGTCCGCATTGAGCGGATCCTTCGGCCACCGCCCCCTCGAATGAAGGCACGGCAACGACCAGCGGTCTTTGGCTTCTGGTGAAGCGTACGGTACGGCGTCCGTGTCAAGCAAATCCGCTCGTACGGACCTGGTGAAGCCCTGTCAGGCGCTCTTGCCTGCGCCTGCGCCGGCGCCCTTCATCATGTCGGCGAAGTCGAACATCTCGTTCTCCGACGGAGCACTGACCGCGACCTTGGCGCCATAGTCCGAGTAGTGCGCCTTCATGGTCATCCTGCCCATCGGGACGTCGATGCCGACGTTCGTCTGGACCGGGTAGCCGTCCTTGTTGATCCAGAGCTCGGTGTCGTAGCCCGTGATACCGCCCTTCTTCGCGGTGTCGATCAACTTCTGGCGGTCCTGGGCGGACATGCCGTCGAGCGTCTGGTTGCCGGCGGCCATCTCGTCGATGCTGAGGGTGCCCTTGTAGTGCTCGGCAGGGGCGCCGTCGATCTGCTCGGTACCGAGGTGCTTCACGTTCGGCGAGCTCGTCAGGAGCGCGAGCTGCTGGGCCGGGTCCTGCTTCTGGGCGCCCCCGGCCAGCGTCGTGGTGGCACCCTGGGTGGCGCCCCCGGCTGCGGCCATGGCGCCGAGGTCCATCTTCATCCAGTGCTTGCCGTCCATCTCCTTGGCCACCGCGGCGCCCATGTCCATGTACATGACGTTGTCCAGCTGGACCACATGGATCTTGTTCAGGAGGCCTGGTTCGGTCTGGGTGAGGGCCGGACCGCCCATAGTCATGTCCATCGCGGCCGGGTCCCAGGACTGGACGCCGGACATTTCCATGTCGCCGCCGACGACACCCGGAGCGACCTGGGTCCCACTCGGGATCGACATCTTCATGGTGAACCTGGCCGACTTGGCCGCCGAGGTCTTCTTGTAAGCCGCCTGGAGCGCCGTGCGAGCCGCCTTCGGGCTCGGCTCCTGGGCGCCCTTCTTGGAATCCCCTCCGCTCTGACACGCGGAGGCCCCCGCCACCAGTACCGCGACCGCTGCCAGGGATATACCGGCGCGCTTGACCGACCTGCTCATGTTGTCCCCACCCCATTGACTCAACTACGACGAGATCTTCACAACCGTAGCTCAGGACGCTGACAGGCCGACCACAAAAAACCGGCCCCCGCGCCTCTGACGAGGTGCGGGGGCCGGTCTCGGTACGCGGCGTACGTCTCCGTACGCGAACCCGCGACTGCCGGTGATCCGGGGGATCAGACGGCGGCCGGGTCCTCCTCGACGAGGAGGTTGCGGGTGCGGTTCTGGTCCAGGGTGATACCGGGGCCCATCGTGGTGGTGATGGTCGCCTTCTTGATGTACCGGCCCTTGGCGGCGGACGGCTTCAGACGAAGGATCTCGTCCAGGGCCGCACCGTAGTTCTCCACCAGCTTGGTGTCGTCGAAGGACACCTTGCCGATGATGAAGTGCAGGTTCGAGTGCTTGTCGACGCGGAACTCGATCTTGCCGCCCTTGATCTCCTCGACCGCCTTGGCGACGTCGGGGGTGACCGTGCCGGTCTTCGGGTTCGGCATCAGACCACGGGGACCGAGCACGCGGCCGAGGCGGCCGACCTTGCCCATGAGGTCCGGGGTGGAGACGACGGCGTCGAAGTCCAGACGGCCCTTCGCAACCTCGTCGATGAGCTCGTCGGAGCCGACGATGTCGGCGCCCGCGGCAAGCGCGGCCTCGGCACGGTCGCCGGTCGCGAAGACCAGGACCCGGGCGGTCTTACCGGTGCCGTGCGGGAGGTTCACGGTGCCACGGACCATCTGGTCGGCCTTGCGCGGGTCGACACCCAGGCGGAAGGCGACCTCGACGGTGCCGTCGAACTTGGTCGTGGAGGTCTCCTTGGCGAGACGGACCGCTTCGAGCGGCGCGTACAGCTTGTCCGCGTCGATCTTGGCGTCCGCAGCGCGGAGAGTCTTGCTGCGCTTCACTTCTGCTCCTGTATGGAGTAACACCATGCGGCTGACGCCGCGTGGCAGGCATGGAGTCGTGGTGCGGGCCAGCGCTTGGCCCTACCACTGGAGGTCAAACGGGGGTGAGCTGAGATCAGCCCTCGACCGTGATGCCCATGGAACGGGCGGTGCCAGCGATGATCTTCGACGCGGCGTCGAGGTCGTTGGCGTTCAGGTCGGCCAGCTTCGTCGTGGCGATCTCGCGAACCTGGGCCTGCGTGATCTTGGCGACCTTGGTCTTGTGGGGCTCGCCGGAGCCCTTCTCGACACCAGCGGCCTTGAGGATCATCTTCGCGGCCGGCGGCGTCTTGGTGATGAAGGTGAAGGAGCGGTCTTCGTAGACCGTGATCTCCACCGGGATCACCCAGCCACGCTGCGACTCGGTCGCGGCGTTGTAGGCCTTGCAGAACTCCATGATGTTGACGCCGTGCTGGCCCAGCGCGGGACCGACCGGCGGAGCCGGGTTCGCCGCACCGGCGTTGATCTGGAGCTTGATAAGCCCCGTGACCTTCTTCTTCTTGGGAGGCATTGCTCTCTCCGGGTCCTAGTGAGAGTGAACCGCCTTCATCCGATCAACCGGATGGAGGCATACCGCACAACGATAACGGGTATAGCTGCGCGGCTAAAAACCGAGCAGGTCAGAGGGGCTGTGACAGCCTCTCTGACCTGCTCGGAAGTGCTGGTTCCAGAAGTGGTCGGCCGTGCGGCCCTAGTTCTTCTGGATCTGGTCGAAGCTGAGCTCGACCGGGGTCTCGCGACCGAAGATCTCGACGAGACCCTTGACCTTCTTCGAGTCGGCGTTGATCTCGTTGATGGTCGCCTGAAGCGTCGCGAACGGGCCGTCGGTGACGGTGACCGAGTCGCCCACCTCGAAGTCGAGCACCTGGACCTCGACCTTGCGCTGCGGCGCCGGCTTGCCCTCGGCCTCGGCTGCCTCGCGGGCGGCCTTCTCCTCGGCCTCGGGGGCGAGCATCTTGACGATCTCGTCCAGCGTCAGCGGGTACGGGTCGTAGGCGTTGCCCACGAAGCCGGTGACACCGGGGGTGTTGCGGACGACGCCCCACGACTCGTTCGTCAGATCCATGCGGACGAGAACGTAACCGGGCAGCTTGTTCTGCCGGACGTTCTTGCGCTCGCCGTTCTTGATCTGGACGATCTCCTCTTCGGGGACCTCGGCCTGGTAGATGAACTCCTCGACGTTCAGCGAGACGGCACGCTGTTCGAGGTTGGCCTTGACGCGCTTCTCGTAACCGGCGTACGTGTGGATGACGTACCACTCGCCGGGCAGGAAGCGGAGCTCCTGGCGCAGGGCCTCGACCGGGTCGACCGGGGCGGCGGGCTCCGCCGGCTCCTCGGCCTCGTCGGACGCCGCGTCCTCGTCGGAGTCGGTGGGCTCGTCGGAGTCGGTGGACTCCTCGTCGGTCTCGGCGGCGGCGTCCTCGTCGGAAGCCTCGTCGTCGGCGGTGTCGCTCGCCTCGGCGGCCTCGGGCTCTTCGGCCTCGGCGTCGTCGGACTCGACGTGCAGGGCAGCCTCTTCGGCCGCCTCGCCCGCAGCGGCGTCGGCAGCCTCGGCCTCGTCCTCGTCGGCCGCCTCGATGATGTCGAGCTCGTCCTCGACGGACTCGACCGACTCGGAGGCGTCGTTCAGGTTCGGGTCAGACACGGTGGCTGCTTCTTCCTGGCTACAGATGGGGTGGAACATGCGAAAGGGGCGCCAAAAGGGGCGCCCTTCGCGGATCAGCCGAAGACGTACTTGACTACCTGCGAGAAGCCGGAGTCAATCAACGTCACGATGCCAATCATGATGACGACGAACACGATCACCACGGAGGTGTACGTCGTCAGCTGGCTGCGTGTCGGCCAGACAACTTTACGGAGTTCGGCGACGACCTGCCGGTAGAAGAGCGCGAGACGGCCCAGAGGGCCCTTCTTTCCGCGCTTACCGCCCTTGCGGGCCTTCTTCTTCGAATCCTTGGACTCCGCTGCCTCGTCCTGGGCATCAGGCATGTCGATGGAGCCCACGGCGTCCGTCACGCTTCTCACCTGATTCCGGGTCATGGCCGTGCCGCGCCCGGTGGAGCCGCACGGCGGTGCATTGAAGTACGTACATGCGCACACACCCTGGCGAAGGTGTGTGTAGCAGGGCCGGAGGGACTTGAACCCCCAACCGCTGGTTTTGGAGACCAGTGCTCTACCAATTGAGCTACGACCCTTTGTGGTTCCCCCAACCTACCGCATGTGGTGGTGTGGTCGGTGAGGGCCAACAGGCAGTGAGTGTACGTGGTCGGCGGCCCGGCGTCGAACAGCTTCCCCCCGGACACCCCCGGTCACCCCCGGCCGCCCCCTCACGGCCCGCCTCCCCGCCAACGCCGCAACACCGCCGCTCCACGGCTGCCCCGCCGCTGCCCCACCATGGTTTCGAAGGCGGCTCGGACGCCTGTCCACACGCTGACCGGTCCGTGAAACGCGGGTGCTCCGGCCGCGGGGGGTCTGGGAGCATGGCCCGCATGAGCGCTGCAACTCCCTCGTCCTCCTCCCCCACCGAGCGCCGGGTCTCCGCGCGCATCGGCGCCATCTCCGAGTCCGCGACCCTCGCCGTCGACGCCAAGGCCAAGGCCCTCAAGGCCGCCGGGCGTCCGGTGATCGGCTTCGGCGCGGGCGAGCCCGACTTCCCGACGCCCGACTACATCGTCGAGGCCGCCGTCGAGGCCTGCCGTAACCCGAAGTACCACCGCTACACGCCGGCGGGGGGCCTGCCCGAGCTGAAGGCCGCGATCGCCGCCAAGACGCTGCGCGACTCCGGGTACGAGGTCGACGCCTCCCAGGTCCTGGTGACCAACGGCGGCAAGCAGGCGATCTACGAGGCCTTCGCCGCGATCCTCGACCCGGGCGACGAGGTCATCGTCCCGGCGCCGTACTGGACCACCTACCCCGAGTCGATCCGGCTCGCGGGCGGTGTCCCGGTGGACGTCGTGGCCGACGAGACGACCGGCTACCGGGTCTCGGTGGAGCAGCTGGAGGCGGCCCGCACCGAGCGTACGAAGGTCGTCCTGTTCGTCTCGCCGTCCAACCCGACGGGCGCCGTCTACAGCGAGGCCGACGCCGAGGCGATCGGGCGCTGGGCCGTCGAGCACGGCCTGTGGGTGATGACGGACGAGATCTACGAGCACCTGGTGTACGGCAGCGCCGCGTTCACCTCGCTGCCCGCGATCGTGCCCGAGCTGCGCGACAAGTGCATCGTGGTCAACGGTGTCGCCAAGACCTTCGCGATGACCGGCTGGCGGGTGGGGTGGATCATCGGCCCGAAGGACGTCGTGAAGGCCGCGACCAACCTCCAGTCGCACGCCACGTCCAACGTGTCCAACGTCGCGCAGATCGCCGCGCTGGCCGCCGTCTCCGGCAACCTGGACGCGGTCGCGACGATGCGGGAGTCCTTCGACCGGCGCCGCCAGACCATGGTGCGCATGCTGAGCGAGATCGAGGGCGTGGTCTGCCCGACGCCCGAGGGCGCGTTCTACGCCTACCCGTCGGTCAAGGGCCTGCTCGGCAAGGAGATCCGCGGCAAGCGCCCGGCGACCTCCACGGAGCTCGCCGCGCTCATCCTGGACGAGACCGAGGTCGCGGTCGTCCCGGGCGAGGCCTTCGGCACCCCGGGCTACCTGCGGCTCTCGTACGCGCTCGGCGACGAGGACCTGGTCGAGGGTGTCTCGCGGATCCAGAAGCTGCTGGCGGAGGCCAGGGACTGAGTTCCGATCCGCTCGCGGCAGGGTCACCTCCACTTTCTGGTAGGTGGCCCTGTTCCGTTTCTGTGTACGAGCGGGACCACCTTCAGGGAAAGCCCTACCGGTGTGGCGGGGGCGTGCGGCAGGATCTTGGGATGGAGCACGTACGTGATGTCTCTGCACTGCCGAAGGCCCATCTGCATCTGCACTTCACCGGGTCCATGCGGCCCTCGACCCTGCTGGAGCTCGCCGACAAGTACGGCGTACGGCTGCCCGACGCGCTGACCGGCGCGGAGCCGCCGAAGCTGCGGGCCACCGACGAGCGCGGCTGGTTCCGCTTCCAGCGCCTCTACGACACGGCCCGGTCGTGTCTGCGGGCCCCCGAGGACATCCAGCGCCTGGTGCGCGAGGCCGCCGAGGAGGACGTCAAGGACGGCTCCGGCTGGCTGGAGATCCAGGTCGACCCGACCTCGTACGCCCCGCTGCTGGGCGGGCTCATCCCGGCCCTTGAGATCATCCTGGACGCGGTCGACTCGGCGTCGCGCGAGACCGGGCTCGGCATGCGCGTCGTGGTCGCGGCGAACCGCATGAAGCACCCCCTCGACGCGCGCACCCTGGCCCGGCTCGCGGTGCGCTACGCCGATCGCGGGGTCGTCGGCTTCGGCCTCTCCAACGACGAACGCCGGGGCATGGCGCGGGACTTCGACCGCGCCTTCGCGATCGCCCGCGAGGGCGGTCTGCTCGCGGCGCCGCACGGAGGCGAGCTGTCCGGCCCGTCCTCCGTACGCGACTGCCTCGACGACCTGCACGCGCAGCGGGTCGGGCACGGGGTGCGGGCGGCGGAGGACCCCCGCCTCCTGCGCCGCCTCGCCGAGAAGGGCATCACCTGCGAGGTCTGCCCCGCGTCCAACGTCGCGCTCGGCGTCTACGAGAAGCCGCAGGACGTGCCGCTGCGGGTGCTGTACGACGCCGGGGTCCCGATGGCCCTGGGGGCGGACGACCCCCTCCTGTTCGGCTCGCGCCTGGCGGCCCAGTACGAGATCGCCCGCCACGACCACGGCTTCACCGACCCCGAACTGGCCGAACTGGCCCGCCAGTCCATCCGCGCGTCGGCTGCGCCGGCGGGGGTGCGGGAGGGGCTTCTGGCGGGGGTGGACCGGTGGCTAACCCCTTGACCGCGCCACGGCAACCGGGGCTGTCCGCGCCGGGTGCCCTACAGGGGCGCGGGGAACTGCGCGAGTGCCCCAGCACGGTCCGCACCCGAATGCGGCGGGGTCACTGGGGCTCCGCCCCAGACCCCTACGCGCCTTAAGGGCGCTCGTCCTCAAACGCCGGACGGGCTGAAGATGCGCACGCCACCCTGCATCGCATAGTCAGGGGCGAGGGGAACTGCGCGAGACCCGGACACAACCCGCAGGCGAAGGCGGGGGCGCCCAGGGGATGCGCATGCCGCCCAGCACCAGTCCCACCAAGGGGCGCGGGGAACTGCGCGAGACCCGGACACAACCCGCAGGCGAAGGCGGGGGCGCCCAGGGGATGCGCATGCCGCCCGGCACCAGTACCGCCAAGGGGCGCGAGGAACGGCGCGGACGCTGGGGGCCGGCCGCTACGCGACCCCCCGCAGGACCGTCCGCGCGACGGCCCGCGCGAAATCGTCCAGCCCCTGCGGCGGCACCCCGCCCGGCGTCATGTCGTACGCGAACGCCCGCTGAGCGCACGCGCCGAGCAGCAGACACGCGCCCGCGTACGTGTCCGCGTCCGCCCCGACCCGCCCCGCTCGCTGCTCCGCACGGAGATACGCGTCCACCCCCTCGATCGGCACATGCGGGCCGGACCCCAGTTCCCGCAGGGCCTCGTCGTGGCGGCGCTTGAGCTGGGGGTCCGCGTACAGCGACGCCGCGATCGGGAAGCTCTCCGCGTAGAACAACGCCGCCTGGCGGGCGATCTCCGTCAGGTTCTCCTCGACCGAGCGCTCCCCCGGCTCCGCCGCAAGCCGCTCGACCAGCGGCCCCAGCTTGGGCAGCCGCTCCTTGAGGACCGTCACGAACAGGTCCTCCTTGCTGGCGAAGTGCTTGTAGAGCGCCGCCTCCGAACACCCCGCCGCCTTGGCGATCTCCTTCGTCGTGGCGCGGGCGAGCCCGATGGTGTGCATCAGCCGATGCGCGGCGTCGACGATGCGGACGCGGGCGGGCGGCGGCGAGGGCGACGGCGACCGCGACGGCACCTGCATGTGTGCTCCAAAAGGCTTGACGCGTGGGTGAGTACGTACCCACTCTAGGGGTGAGTGAATACTTACCCACCCCAGGAGGGCGCAGCATGAGGCTCACGGTTTTCGGTGCCACGGGCGGCATCGGACAGGAAATCGTCCAACAGGCCCTCGCTTCGGGGCACGAGGTCACGGCCGTGGTGCGCGACCCGGCGCGGTTCGCCGTGACCGGCGCGGGGCTCAGCGTCTTCCGGGCCGACCTGACCGACCCCGGGGCGCTGCGCGAGGCGGTCGCCGGGCGGCACGCGGTGCTGTCGGGGCTGGGCGCCCGCAAGCGATCGGACGCCGGGATCACGACCCCGCTCACCCGGTCGGTGCTCACCGCGATGGAGGCCGAGGGGACCCGGCGGATCGTCGTGGTGAGCGCGGCGCCGGTCGGGCCCGAGGCACCCGGCGACGGGCTGCTCGACCGGGGCATGCGGTCCATGATCAGCGCGATCCTGAAGGACGTGTACGTCGATCTGCGGGCCATGGAGGCCGAGTTGGCGGCCGGCGCCACGGACTGGACGTCCGTACGGCCGCCCAAACTGACCGACAAGCCGCTCACCGGGACCTACCGCCGGGTCGTCGGCGGCAATCCCAGGGCCGGGCGGACCATCGCCCGGGCGGATGTGGCCCACGCGATGCTGGCGTGCGTCGACGATCCGGCCACGGTCAAGCAGGGGGTGGGAGTGGCGTACTGAGCGGGGCGTGGGTGGTGGGAGCGGGCGAACGGGAGCGTCACGGGGCGCTTCCCTTCGGGCCCGTCAGATCTCCACGCCGACAGCCACCGGCTCGTTGACCAGCGTCACCCCGAAGGCCCGCTCGACGCCCGCGACCACCTCACGGGCGAGCGCCAGCAGGTCCTCGGTGGTGGCGCCGCCGCGGTTCGTGAGCGCGAGGGTGTGCTTCGAGGAGATGCGCGCCGGGCCGCTTCCGTACCCCTTGCAGAAGCCCGCCTTGTCGATCAGCCAGGCGGCGGACGTCTTGGTGTGCCCCTCGCCCGCGGGCCACGCGGGGGGAGCCACGTCGGCTCCCAGCCGCTCCTGGGCGCGGGCGAGGAAAGCCGCGTACGCCTCGTCGGGCAGGACCGGGTTGGTGAAGAACGAGCCGGCCGACCAGGTGTCGTGGTCCTCGGGGTCCAGCACCATGCCTTTACCGGCGCGCAGCTTCAGGACGGTCTCGCGGGCGGTCGCGGCGGGCACGCGCTCACCGGGCTCGACGCCGAGGGTGCGGGCGGTCTCGGCGTACTTGACGGGTGCGGAGAGGCCCCCGGCGTCCTCAAGACCGAACACGACGCGCAGGACGACGTAGCGGTCGGGGTGGCGCTTGAAGCGGCTGTGGCGGTACGAGAAGTCGCACTCGGCGTTGGTGAGGGTGACGGTGGTGCGGTCACGGCGGTCGTAGGCGACGACGTGCGTGATGGTGCTGGAGACTTCCTGGCCGTACGCCCCGACGTTCTGGATCGGGGTCGCGCCCGCGGAGCCCGGAATGCCGGCAAGGCACTCGATGCCGGCGAGGCCCGCCTCGACGCTGCGGGCCACGGCGTCGCTCCACACTTCACCGGCGGCGAGTTCGAGGCGGGTGCCGTCGAGGTCGAAGCCGCGGGTGGCGATGCGCAGGGCGGTTCCCGCGAAGCCCTTGTCCCCGATGAGCAGATTGCTGCCGCCGCCGATGACGAGCAGCGGCGTACCGGCGGCGTCGGCCTCACGGACGGCGTCGATGACCTCGGCGTCGGTGGTGGCCGTCACCAGGCGGTCCGCCGGGCCGCCGAGGCGGAGGGTGGTCAGGGGGGCGAGGGGGGCGTCGTGGAGTTCCTGCACGGGGTCCAGCGTACGGGGGTGGGGCGGGGCCGGGGGCGCGGGTCGGCCGCGGTCGGGTGCGGGCCCGTTTCGGGGGGCGCCGCCCTGCGGGCGGCCGTGCGGGCAGATGCGGCGGGCCGGGGCTGCGGCTTCGGCGGCACGGAGCGCGTCGTTGCGGGGTGGGGGGCGTGAACGCGGCGGGGTACTTCCTCATACGTCGCGCGGTTGTGCCCACCGAGAGGGCGCCCGGTATCGGCGCTCCTCCTTGCGGGGGCACCCCGCCGCGTCCCCACCCGACCGCATCACGTCCGCCCGCCGTCGCCATGCGTCGTACCGGCTCACACGGGTGCCGGAGCGCCGTTCTCAGGCCAGTCGCACTACGGCACGCGACATGCCGAGGACCTTCTGGCCCGCGCTCATCGCGATGAGGTCCACCCGGACCGTGCGCGCCTCGTCGTCCAGCTTCGCCGCCACCTTGGCGCTGACCTCGATCAGCGCGCCGGTGTCGTCGTTCGGGACCACGACCGGCTTGGTGAAGCGGACGCCGTACTCGGTGACCGCTCCCGGGTCGCCCACCCAGTCCGTGACCACGCGTACCGCCTGGGCCATCGTGAACATGCCGTGCGCGATGACGTCGGGCAGCCCGACCTCCTTCGCGAACTTCTCGTTCCAGTGGATCGGGTTGAAGTCGCCGGACGCGCCCGCGTACCGGACGAGCGTGGCGCGGGTCACGGGGAAGGACGCGGCCGGCAGCTCGGTGCCGGGCTCGACGTCCTCGTAACGGATCTTCGCGGTCATCTCAGGCCCCCTCGGCCGCTCGGGACACCAGCTTGGTCCAGGCGGTCACGACGTGTTCGCCCGCCTCGTCGTGGACCTCGCCCCGGATGTCCAGGATGTCGTTGCCCGCAAGGGACTTGATCGCCTCGATGGTCGAGGTGACGGTGAGCCGGTCGCCCGCACGGACGGGACGGCTGTACGCGAACCTCTGGTCGCCGTGCACCACCCGGCTGTAGTCCAGGCCCAGCTGCGGGTCCTCGATGACCTGGCCGGCGGCGGTGAACGTGATGGCGAACACAAAGGTCGGCGGCGCGATCACATCGGTGTGGCCCAGCGACTTGGCCACCTCCGGGTCGGTGTACGCGGGGTTGTCGTCCCCGACCGCCACGGCGAACTCGCGGATCTTCTCGCGGCCGACCTCGTACGGGTCGGTGGGCGGATAGGTCCGCCCCACGAAGGACTGGTCGAGCGCCATCGGCTGGCTACCTCCTGCGAATGAGGAACGGGAGTGTTGGTGTGATCAACGCCGAGAGGCCGCTCCCCGGTATGGGGAACGGCCTCTCGAACGAGCCTGAATGCCAGACGCCGTGATTAGCGGGTCTCGCGGTGCGCAGTGTGCGAGTTGCAGCGCGGGCAGTGCTTCTTCATCTCCAGTCGGTCCGGGTTGTTACGCCGGTTCTTCTTGGTGATGTAGTTCCGCTCCTTGCACTCCACGCAGGCCAGCGTGATCTTCGGGCGGACGTCGGTGGCAGCCACGTGAGTGCTCCTTGACGGACGGGTTGACGGATGAACGCATGAAAGAGTAGCCGATCGAAGGACCGACCCCACAATCGGCTACTGTGTGTAGCGGTGACCGGACTTGAACCGGTGACACAGCGATTATGAGCCGCTTGCTCTACCGACTGAGCTACACCGCTTTGACACGGAGTCCCTCACCCGAAGGTGAGGGCTTCCGCACCAGAGCCCCAATACGGAATCGAACCGTAGACCTTCTCCTTACCATGGAGACGCTCTACCGACTGAGCTATTGGGGCGAGCGAGGAAGACATTACACGCTCCCTCGCCGATCGCCCAAATCCGTTTCGTGCCGCCCCACCAGCGGTCTCCCGAGGGCCCGCCCCACCGGTCCCGTAGGCCACTCAGGGCCACACCGGTACGACTATTTCGCTCCTCCTCGATGCGCGGGTGGGGCGCCCCTAGGCTCGCCTCACGCTGCGTGATCATGCCCGCCCGAGCCCGATCACCCGAGCCCGATCAGGAGCGCGATGTCCGACAGCCACCAGCAGCCGGCCCACTCCCCCGGCACCGGCGAAGGCCCCGACCCGACCGCAGGCTCCTCGCTGCTGCTGTGCGGCGCCCTGCTGCCCGACGGGCGGAGCGTGGACGTGCGGCTCGGGGGCGGTCGCATCGAGGCGGTGGGCACCGCGGGCAGCCTCGCCGCGCACGGTGCCTCCCGGGTCGACCTCAACGGCTTCCTGCTGCTGCCCGCCCCCGTCGAGCCGCACGCCCACAGCGACACCGCCCTGACCGCGTTCAGCGCGGAGGGGCCCGTCTCGTACGCGGTCGAAGAGGTGCAGCGCCGGGCCACCGAGGCCGCGCTGCTCCAGCTCGGGCACGGAGCGACGGCGTTGCGCTCGCACGTACGCATCGACGAGGTGAGCGGTCTTGACCCGCTGGAGGCCGTGCTCCAGACCCGCCGTTCCCTGCGCGGCCTCACCGAGCTCGCGGTGGTCGCGGTGCCGCGCCTGCTCACCGGGGTGGCCGGCGCCGACGGGCTCGCCATGCTGCGTGACGCGGTCAAGATGGGCGCGTCCGTGGTGGGCGGCTGCCCCGACCTCGACGCCGACCCGGCCGGCTACGCGGAGGCCGTGCTCGAACTCGCCGCCGAGCACGGCTGCGCGGTCGACCTGCACACCGACGCCGCCGACCCGGCGCGCCTGGCCCGGCTCGCGGCCATGTCCGGCGGGCTGCGCCCCGGCGTCGTGATCGGACCGTGCGGGGGCCTGTCGCGGCTCCCGCGCGAGACCGCGGCCCGCGCCGCCGGCCAACTCGCCTCCGCCGGAGTCGCGGTGACCTGCCTCCCGCAGGGCGGCTGCGGCATGACGGATCGTCAATCCGTCGCGCCCGTACGCCTGTTGAGGTCCGCCGGGGTGCGCATCGCGGCCGGGAGCGGCGCGTTGCGCGACGTGTCCAACCCGGTCGGCCGCGGCGACCCCCTGGAGGCCGCCTACCTGCTCGCCTCCCAGGCCGGCCTGCGCCCGGAGGACGCGTACGCGGCGGTCAGCACGGTGGCCCGCGAGACGATGGGCCTGCCGGAGGTGCGCGTGGAGGCGGGCTTCCCCGCCGAACTGCTCGCCGTACGGGGCGAACGCATCGCGGGCGTCCTGTCGCTGGCCTACAGCCGCATCGTCATCCACCGGGGCCGGGTGGTGGCCCGCACGAGCGCGGTGCGCGAGTACTGCGACTCGGCCGCGGCCGTCGCACTCGACCTCCCCCGCCAGGGCCGCGCGGAGTCCGGGCGCACCGACCCCGGCTGACGGCCGGGCACACCGGGGGCAGGATCACCGCTCCGCCAGCGGGCCGCGGCATCTGCGCGTACCGTCGTGACCATGCGCATTGTCATCGCTGGAGGTCATGGTCAGATCGCGCTGCGGCTCGAGCGGTTGCTCGCCGCGCGCGGCGACGAGGTGGCGGGGATCATCCGCAGGCGCGAGCAGGCGGACGATCTGCGGGCGGCCGGCGCGGAGCCGGTGGTCCTCGACCTGGAATCGGCGACGGTGGACGCCGTCGCCGAGGTGCTGCGGGGCGCGGACGCGGTCGTCTTCGCGGCGGGCGCGGGCCCCGGCAGTGACGCCGCCCGCAAGGAGACCGTGGACCGCGCGGCGGCCGTCCTGTTCGCCGACGCGGCCGAACGGGCGGGCGTGCGCCGCTACGTCATCGTGTCGTCCATGGGCGCGAACGCCTCCCACACCGGTGACGGCGTCTTCGACGCCTATCTGCGCGCGAAGGGCGCCGCCGACGACGCCGTACGCTCCCGGGCGGCCCTGGACTGGACGGTCCTGCGGCCCGGATCGCTGACCGACGACGCGGGCAAGGGCCTGGTCTCGCTGGCCGCGTCGACGGGCCGCGGCCCCATCCCCCGCGACGACGTGGCCGCCGTGCTGGCCGAGCTCCTGGACACCCCTGCGACAGCGGGCCTGACCCTGGAACTGATCACCGGTTCGGCGCCGGTGGCGGTCGCGGTGAAGGGCGTGGCGGGCAACTGAGCCGACCGTCCCGGTCCCGCCGGGGCCCGGCAACGAAGAGACCCCGGGTGACCTTTGCAGGTCACCCGGGGTCTCACCCAGTGTGGCGGCGCCAGGATTCGAACCTGGGTAGGCAGAGCCGACGGATTTACAGTCCGTTCCCATTGGCCACTCGGGCACACCGCCATGGGATGTCGCCGCCGGTTTCCCGCTGTGAGGCGGTGCTCCGTGGCAACGACGTAAACGATACCTGATGCTCAGGGGTGCTTCGCCACCCCATTGATCAGCGCTGGGCCGGGCAGGGGATGGCTAGGCTTTGGGGCGGTGGTTCGGCAGTGGGGCCGGGTCGCCGCGCGTTCGGCCGCAGGGCTCGTGCGCACCCCGACACACCCCCGATCCAAGGAGCCACAGGACATGGCCGACTCCAGTTTCGACATCGTCTCCAAGGTCGAGCGGCAGGAGGTCGACAACGCCCTCAACCAGACCGTCAAGGAGATCTCGCAGCGCTACGACTTCAAGGGCACGGACGCCTCGATCGCGTGGTCCGGCGAGAAGATCCTCATGCAGGCGAACGGCGAGGAGCGCGTGAAGGCGATCCTCGACATCTTCCAGACCAAGCTGATCAAGCGCGGCATCTCCCTGAAGTCGCTGGACGCGGGTGAGCCGCAGCTGTCCGGCAAGGAGTACAAGATCTTCGCCTCCATCGAGGAGGGCATCTCCCAGGACAACGCCAAGAAGGTCGCCAAGGCCATCCGCGACGAGGGCCCCAAGGGCGTCAAGGCGCAGGTGCAGGGCGACGAGCTGCGCGTCTCGTCGAAGAGCCGCGACGACCTCCAGGCCGTCCAGACCCTGCTCAAGGGCAAGGACTTCGACTTCGCCATCCAGTTCGTGAACTACCGCTGACCCGCGTTCGCACCGCTCGCCCGACGTCCGGACGTGGTGTCCGATTTCCGCCAGCACCCGGCGGTCGGGGGTCGCAGACTCGGTGTCGTACAGGAAGAAGGGAATGTGCGATGACTGTCTACGCGACCCTCGACAGCCCCTTGGGTGAGCTGCTGCTCGTGGGCGAGGAATCGGCGACCGCGCCGGGCGGGACCGCGCTGGTCTCGCTCTCCGTGCCCGGGCAGAAGGGCGGCGCTGTCGTGCGGGACGGGTGGCGGCACGCGCCCGGCGCGTTCGCCGCCGTCGCCGCCCAGCTGCGGGCGTACTTCGCGGGCGAGCTGACCCGGTTCGACATCGAGTACGCGGCCGGCGCGCCCGGCACCGCTTTCCAGCGCCAGGTCTGGGCCGAGCTGGACGCCATCGAGTACGGGACGACGACTTCGTACGGGGAGATCGCCCGCAGGATCGGCGCGTCCTCGGTGCTGGTGCGTGCGGTCGGCACCGCGATCGGGCGCAATCCGCTGCTCGTGGTGCGGCCCTGCCATCGCGTGATCGGCTCCGACGGCAGCCTGAAGGGGTACGCCGGCGGACTTGAGCGCAAGCAGGCGCTGCTCGGGCTGGAGGGTGCGCTGTCGTCGTGAGCGAGGGGCTGTTCCGGTTGCCACGGCCCGACCGCGCCGAGATCGCGCCCGGCGCGGTCCATGTGCCGGGCTGGCTTTCGCCCGACGGCCGGCGCGAGCTGGTGGCGGCCTGCCGGGAGTGGGCGCGCGGGCCCGTGCCCATCCGGCACACCCGGCTGCCGGGCGGCGGTGTCATGTCCGTGCAGACGGTGTGCGTGGGATGGCACTGGCAGCCCTACCGGTACACGCGTACCGCGGCGGACGTGAACGGGCGGCCCGTCGCCGCGTTCCCCGGCTGGCTCGGCGAGTTGGGGCGGTCCGCGGTGGCCGCGGCGTACGGCGATCCGGAGGCGGCGGCGCGCTACTCCCCCGACACCGCGCTCATCAACTTCTATGACGGGTCCGCCAGGATGGGCCTGCACCAGGACAAGGAGGAGCGGTCCGACGCGCCCGTCGTCTCGATCAGCATCGGCGACAGCTGCGTCTTCCGTTTCGGCAACACCGAGAACCGCGGGCGGCCCTACACGGACGTGGAGCTGGTCTCCGGCGATCTGTTCGTCTTCGGGGGGCCGTCCCGTTTCGCGTACCACGGGGTCCCCAAGGTGCTGCCCGGCAACGGTGATCCGGCGGCCGGCCTCACCGGCGGGCGGCTCAACATCACCCTGCGCGAGACGGGGCTCGACGGCTGATCCGCTCAAGGCGGCGTGGTCCGTGCCCCGGTGGTCAGCGGCTGCGCGAATTGCCGAACAGGATGCGGTAGATGATCAGCAGGACGAGCGAGCCGCCGATCGCCGCCGCCCAAGTCGCGCCGTCGTAGAAGTGGTTGGCGATGGGGCGGTCGAGCCAGCGGGCCGATATCCAGCCACCGACGAAGGCTCCCGCGACCCCGATGACGGCCGTCCCGACGAAGCCGCCGGGGTCGCGGCCGGGGAGCAGGATCTTGGCTATGGCTCCCGCGAGCAGGCCGAGAATGATCCAGCTGAGGATGTCCATGCCGGAGACCCGCCTTTCGTCCGTACGCGCCGCGGCGTACCTGCCGTGTTGCGTAACCGCGCAACTGTCGTGTTCGTACGGGAGGACGCGGGCGGGGGCACGCGCGGTTGCATGCGGGGTTGCATGCGGGGTCCGGGGGCGGTCCGTGACACAGGAGTGCGGAGCCTGAGCGGCGCCGCCCGGGCGCGGGGCGCCGCATGCCGGGCGGGCCCGCGCAGCACGTCGGTTCACCAGACCGGCGCCCGCCGTAGGCTCAGCGCGCGGCGAACGGCTGGTCCGTGCGGACGATCTCCTTGCCCAGGGGCAGCAGCGACACCGGGATCAGCTTGAAGTTGGCGATGCCCAGCGGGATGCCGATGATCGTGACGCACAGGACGATGCCGGTGACGACGTGGCCGAGCGCCAGCCACCAGCCCGCAAGGATCAGCCACAGGACATTGCCCACGCAGGAGGCGGCGCCCGCGTCGCGCCGGTCGACGACGGTGTAGCCGAACGGCCAGAGGGCGTACACACCGATACGGAAGGCCGCCAGGCCGAACGGGATCCCGATGATGGTGATGCAGAGCAGCAGGCCCGCGAGCAGGTAGCCGAGGAACATCCAGAAGCCGCACAGAATCAGCCAGATGACGTTCAGGATTGTCTTCACGGGCGGCGACCTGCCATCTGTTCGAGTCGGGCGATGCGTTCTGCCATGGGCGGGTGGGTCGAGAACAGTTTGGACACTCCCTGACCTGGACGGAAGGGGTTGGCGATCATCATGTGGCTCGCCGTCTCGATCCGGGGCTCGGGCGGCAGGGGCAGCTGCTTGGTGCCCGCGTCGAGCTTGCGCAGCGCACTGGCGAGGGCCAGCGGGTCCCCGGTGAGCTGGGCTCCGGACGCGTCGGCCTCGTACTCACGGGAACGGCTGATCGCGAGCTGGATCACGGACGCCGCGAGCGGGCCCAGGATCATGATCAGCAGCACGCCGAAGATGCCAGGACCGTCGTCGTCGTCGGAGCGGCCGATCGGGATCAGGAACGCGAAGTTGACCAGGAACATGATCACCGCGGCGAGGGCGCCGGCGACCGAGGAGATCAGGATGTCGCGGTTGTAGACATGGCTCAGCTCGTGGCCGATCACGCCCCTCAGCTCACGCTCGTCGAGGATCCCCAGGATCCCGTCCGTACAGCACACCGCCGCGTTGCGCGGGTTGCGGCCCGTCGCGAAGGCGTTCGGCGCCTGGGTGGGCGAGATGTACAGCCGGGGCATGGGCTGGCGGGCCTGTGTGGAGAGCTCGCGGACCATCCGGTAGAGCTCCGGGGCCTCGAACTCGCTGACCGGCCGCGCGCGCATGGCCCGCAGCGCCAGCTTGTCGCTGTTCCAGTACGCGTAGGCATTGGTGCCCAGCGCCACGAGGACCGCGACGATCAGCCCCGTACGCCCGAAGAAGCTGCCGATGACGATGATGAGCGCGGACAGTCCTCCGAGGAGGACAGCGGTCTTCAGCCCGTTGTGCCGGCGGTGCACGGTACGCCCTCCAAATGGTGCGGTGGGGAGCCTTCGCTGGTGGTCGTTCCACTGTCCAGTGGACTCTCCCGTACTGGTCAACGCCAGGCGGGAGGCGCAGGTTCCCTTGTGCGCACTGGAGGGCGCGTTACGCCGTCCGGGGCGCGTCAGCGCGGGGCGGGCAGCCCGGCCATCTCCAGCGCCCTCGGGTCGGGCTCCAGGTCGCTGGTGCAGTGCGAGCAGCGGGTCGCGATGCCGGGGACCTGGGAGTAGCAGCGGGGGCAGTCGCGCAGCGCGGCCTTGATGTCGACCGGCTTGTCCTTCCGGTCGAAGCGGGCCTGCACCTTCATCATGGGCACGACGACAATGAAGTAGAGCACCGCGGCGGTGACCACGAAGGCGATGGCCGCGCTGATGAACTTCCCGTACGGGAACGTCACGCCCTCGGCGGTGAAGGTCGCCGCGCTGTAGTCACCGGTCGAGCGGGTGGCCAGGCCGATCAGTGGGGTGATGAACGCGGTACTGAATCCCGTGACCACCGCGGTGAAGGCCGACCCGACGGCCAGACCGACCGCCATCGTCACTATGTTCCCGCGCAGGATGAAGTCCTTGAACCCGCTCAGCACCGCTCTGCTCCCTGATGTCTCTCGTCTGGTTCCGCGCCGTCGCACGTGACCGTGCGCTCCCGTCCCGGATGTGCGCGTACGACAGTGCCGTCCCAAGCACCTGTGCGGCAAACCGTGCCCTCGCCGCGGGCGGCCCAAAAGCTCAGAAGAGGGTCACCGTGGCGAAGTGCAGGGCGAGTTGGGGCAGACCGGACAGAACGACCCCGCCGAGCGCGGTGAGCCCGATGGCGACGGCGAGCGGGGCCGGGATGCGCGGGCGGGCGGGACGCGGGGCCCCGCCCGAGGTCGCGGCTTGGGCCGGGGGCCGCTCGTCCGCCGCTTCCACGGCCTCCGCCGGATCCGCGGTCGCCGCTGTCTCCGCGGTCGCCGCTGTCTCCGCCGTCGTTGCCACCTCCGCAGGCCGGAACAGGATCGCCGTCCAGCGCAGGTAGTAGTAGAGGGCGACGACGACGTTGACCGCCATCACGACCGCGAGCCAGCCCAGGCCCGCGTCGACGGCCGCCGAGAACACGGTGACCTTGGCGAACAGGCCGATGATGCCCGGCGGGAGCCCGGCGAGGCACAGCAGGAAGAAGGCGAGCGCGAGGGCGGCCAGGGGGTGCTCGGCGTACAGCCCCCGGTAGTCGCTGAGGCGGTTGAGGGGCTTGCTCCGGGCCACCAGCACGGCGACCGCGAACGCGCCCAGGTTCACCACGGCGTACATCAGGGCGTACGCGACGGTGGCGCCGACCTTGCTGTCGCTGGAGTAGGCGGCGGCCGCGATCGGCACCAGGAGGTAGCCGGCCTGGCCCACCGATGACCAGGCGAGCAGCCGGACCGCGCTGTGGGCGCGGGTGGCGGACTGGCGCAGGGCGGCCGCGTTGCCCAGGGTCATGGTCAGCGCGGCGAACACGGCGAGCGCCGGGCCCCACACGTCGGCGTACGCGGGGAAGGCGACGACCGTCACCAGGATGAGCCCGGAGAAGCCCACCGCCTTGCCGACGACGGAGAGGTACGCGGCGATGGGCAGGGGCGCGCCCACATAGGTGTCGGGCACCCAGAAGTGGAAGGGCGCCGCGGCCGTCTTGAAGGCGAAGCCGACCAGGGTGAGCACGACGCCGGTCTCGGCGACGGTCCCCAACTGGCCGGGGACGGTGGCCAGTTCGGTGGCGAGCTCGGTGAGGTGCAGGGTGCCCGTCGCCGCGTACACGAAGCTGACGCCGAGCAGCATCACGGCGGTCGCGGTGACCGACGACAGGAAGAACTTCAGGGCCGCCTCGGAGGAGAGCCGGTCGCCGCGCTTGAGCCCGACCAGGGCGAACGCGGGCAGTGAGGCGACTTCCAGGGCGACGACGAGGGTGGCCAGGTCGCGCGCGGCGGGCAGCAGGGCGGCGCCTGCCGCGGAGGACAGCAGCAGGAACCAGAACTCACCGGCGGGGAGGTCTTCTTCGGTGTCCTTCATCGAGAGCAGCGCCGTCAGGAGCGCGCCACCGAGCACCAGCACCTGGATGACGAAGGCGAACTGGTCGACGGTGTAGCTGCACGCGTCCGGATTGGCGGTCAGGCAGAAGGTCGAGCGGCTGCCGGTGCGCAGTGGCGTGAGCGAGGCGAGCGCGGCGACCAGGCCCCCGATGGTGATCCACCCGAGCAGCGGCTTGCGCGCCGGGGGCAGGAACAGGTCGGCGAGCAGCACGACAAGAGCGAGGGCCGCGGCGATCAGGGGCGGTGCGATCGCGACCCAGTCGACGGACTGGACCAGGCTCGCGGTGCCGGCCGCCGCGGTGGTGACGTCGGGGGTCACGACTTGCCTCCTGCGAGGAGCTTCTGGACGGCCGGGTCGGTGAGGCCGAGGAGGACCGCGGGCCAGAGCCCGCCGATGACGGTGAGCGCGACGAGCGGGCTCCAGGCGGCGAACTCGTAGCCCTGGATGTCGGCGAGCACGGGACCTTCGGCGGGCTTGCCGCCCATGCAGACCCGGCGCACGACGACCAGCAGGTACGCGGCGGTGAGCAGGGTGCCGAACGCGGCGATCGCCACGAAGGTGAGGAAGGCGGGGCGGCTGAGGCCCGGCGCCGGGTCGAACGCGCCGAACATCGAGAGCATCTCGCCCCAGAACCCGGCGAGTCCGGGCAGTCCGAGCGAGGCGACCGCCGCGAAGGCGAGGAGGCCGCCCAGGCGGGGGGCCCGGCCGTAGAGGGCGGCTCCGGTGGCGCCGGCCAGGGTGTCGAGGTCGGCGGTGCCGTACCGGTCCTTCAGGGCGCCGACCAGGAAGAACAGCAGGCCCGTGATGAGGCCGTGGGCGATGTTGGCGAACAGCGCGCCGTTGACGCCCGTCGGGGTCATCGAGGCGATGCCGAGCAGTACGAAGCCCATGTGGCCGACCGAGGAGTACGCGATGAGCCGTTTCAGGTCGCCCTTGTTGCCCTGCTTGGCGAGGGAGAGGCAGGCCAGCGATCCGTAGATGATCCCGGCGACCGCGAACGCGGCCAGGTAGGGCGCGAAGGTGTGCATGCCGTGCGGTGCGATCGGCAGCACGATGCGCACGAACCCGTACGTGCCCATCTTCAGGAGCACGCCCGCGAGCAGCACCGAGCCGACGGTCGGCGCGGCGGTGTGGGCGTCCGGGAGCCAGCTGTGCAGGGGGAACATCGGGGTCTTGACCGCGAGCCCGATCCCGATCGCCAGAACGGCGATGACCTGCACGGATGTGGTCAGGCCCCGGCCGTTGTCAGTGGCGAGTGCCACCATGTCGAAGGTGCCCGCCTTGACCCCGATCAGGAGCAGGCCGAGCAGCATGACGACCGAGCCGAGCAGGGTGTAGAGGATGAACTTCCAGGCGGCGGCGGCCCTTTCGGCGCCGCCCCAGCGGGCGATGAGGAAGTACATCGGGATGAGGACCATCTCGAACGCGAGGAAGAACAGCACGAGGTCGAGGACGGCGAAGGTGGCGAGGGTGCCGGCTTCCAGGACGAGCAGGAGCGCGACGAACGCCTTCGGGGACGGGCCCGAAGGCATGTTGAAGTAGCTGTACAGCGCGCAGAGGAAGGTCAGCAGCGCGGTCAGGACGACCAGGGGGAGCGAGATGCCGTCGATGCCGAGGTGGATGTGGACGTTGAGCGCGGGGATCCACTGGACGTCCGTCGTGGCCTGCATCTTGGCGGGGTGGCCGTGGTCGAAGCCGAGCGCGAGGACGATCGCGGCGAGCAGGATCACGCCGGTGACGGTGACGCCGTGGCGCAGCACGGCCTGGTCCGGGCTTTTGCCCTTCAGGCCGGGTGGGGCGGGCAGCAGCGCGGCGACCGCGCCGATGAGGGGGACGACGACGATGAACGCCAGAAGGAACTGCATCACGGACTCGCTGATATCGATCACGGCTCAGGACCCCGCGGTGACGTTGGCAAGGACGACCACGGCGGCCGCCAGGACGAGTGAGCCGGCAAGCAGCGCGCTGAGGTAGCTCTGCACATTGCCGTTCTGCGCGCGGCGCACGGCCCAGCCGAGCCAGCGCGGTCCGGCGCTCGCGGCGCGTACGTACGTCTCGACGACCTCCCGGTCCAGGAAGCGGACCAGGCCGGCCGCGGCGAGGACGGGGCGCACGAACAGGGCGTGGTAGACGGCGTCCAGGTGGAAGCCGGTGGCCGCGTGGCGGTGCAGCGGGCCGAGCAGGAGACGGCCCGGGTCGGCGGGGTCCGGCGCGGACGCGATGGAGCCGTAGACCTCGGTGTGGCTGGCGATGGCTTCCTCCTCGACCAGGCTGCCGTCGCCCTCGGGGTGGGCGGCGACGGCGCCCATCGGGGTGCGGGCGGCAAGCGCCGAGGTGTGGCGCCAGGCCGCGTAGGTGACCAGGCCGCCGACGAGGGCGACACCCGTGGACAGGACGGCGGTGGTGACGGCCGGGGTGAGGGCCCGCCCGTCGAACCAGTCGCCGAGGTAGCCGGTGGTGAGACCGAAGCCGATGGAGGGGATGGCGAGCACCCAGAGCACCGCGTTCATGACGACGGGCTGTTTGCCGTGGTCGGGGGCCTCGGCGCCCCGACCACGGAAGGCCAGCAGCCACAGGCGCGTCGCGTACGCGGCGGTGAGGAGGGCGGTGAGCAGACCGGCGACCAGCACGGTCCAGCCGGCGCCGGACGGGGCGACCTGGCTCTCGCCGAGCGCGGTGTGCTCGGCGGCGGACAGGACGGCCTCCTTGGAGAAGAAGCCGGCGAAGGGCGGGATCGCGGCGAGCGCGAGCAGGGCCACGGTCATCGTCCAGAACGCGTCGGGGATGCGCTTGGCAAGGCCGCCCATGCGGGACATGGCGGTCAGGGAGTTGGTGCCGGTCGCGTGGATGACCACGCCCGCGGCGAGGAAGAGCAGCGCCTTGAAGGCGCCGTGCGACAGGAGGTGGAAGACGGCGGCCCCGCGGTCGCCGACGGCCAGGGCGCCCGAGAGGTAACCGAGCTGGCCGATGGTCGAGTACGCGAGGACGCGCTTGATGTCGTCCTGGGCGAGCGCGGCCAGCGCCGAGCCCACCATGGTGATCGCGGCCATCACGGCGAGCACGGTCATCGCGGCGGCCGACGCGGCGAAGACGGGCAGCAGCCGGGCCACGAAGTAGATGCCGGCGGCGACCATCGTCGCGGCGTGGATCAGCGCGGAGACCGGGGTCGGGCCGGCCATCGCGTCGGGCAGCCAGGTGTGCAGCGGGAACTGGGCGGACTTGCCGGCCACCCCGGCGAGCAGCAGCAGCGCGATGAGCGTGGGGTGAGCGATGCCGCCGGTCAGGGCGGCCTGGACGACGCCGGTGATCCGGAACGTACCGGCGTCGGTGGCGAGCGCGAACAGGCCGATCAGGAAGGGGACGTCGCCGAGCTTGGTGACCAGGAAGGCCTTCAGGGACGCGGCCCGCGCCTCGGGGGTCTCCCAGTAGTGGCCGACCAGGAAGTACGAGCAGATGCCCATGATCTCCCAGCCGACGAGCAGCACCATCAGGTCGCCGGAGTAGACGACGAGCAGCATCGCGGAGGTGAACAGGGAGACGAGCGCGGCGTAGGAGGTGTAGCGCGGGTCGTCGCGCAGATAGCCCGTCGAGTAGAGCTGGACGCAGGTCGCGACCAGGCCGACCAGGACGGCGACGAGGACCGCGAACCCGTCCAGGTGGAGGGCGAGGTCGATCGGTACGGAGCCGGTCGGGGTGAGCCGGGTGGCCGCATCGATCGCCTTGTCGCCGCCCTGGTCGACGGCGACGACGACGGCGAGCACGAACGCGGCGAACGTGGGCAGCACCGCGAGCGGCCGGACGAAGCCGGGGGCTCGGCGGCCGAGCAGCAGGCCGGCCGCGGCGCCCAGGAAGGGAAGGAGCGGAACGAGGACGGCGAGGGTCGTGGTGGTCACGCGGCGGCCTCAGCCTTCTGTGCCGGGGCGGCGGGGTCTTCGGGGTCGGCCGGGTCGGGGCCCGCGCCCTCGGCGGTGTCGCGGAGCCGGTCGATGTCGGAGGTGCCGCGGTCCCGGTACACGGCGAGCACGATCGCCAGGCCGATACCGATCTCGGCGGCGGCGATGGCGATGGTGAACAGGGTGAGCGCCTGGCCGGCGTGGAGGCTGTCGCGCAGCCACACGTCGAAGGCGACGAGGTTGAGGTTGACGGCGTTGAGCATCAGCTCGACGGACATCAGGACCAGGATCGCGTTGCGCCGCGCGAGCACACCGTAGAGGCCGGTGCAGAAGAGGAGGACGGCGAGCACGGCGGGATAGGCGAGGTGCATCAGCGCGACTCCGTCTCACGGGCGGGGGCGGGGGCGGAGGCGGCGGAGCCGGGGGTTGGGTCGGTGGCGGGGGTCTGGCCGGGGCGGGGGGCGCCGCCGGTGTGGGGGGCGCCGCCGGTGCGGGGGGCGTCGCCGGTGGCCGGGGCGTCGCCGGGTTCGCCGCTCTTGCGGGACAGCACGATCGCGCCGACCAGCGCGGCGAGCAGCAGCACGGACAGCGCCTCGAAGGGCAGCACCCAGTGCCGGAAAAGGATCTCTCCGGACACCTTGGTGGAGCCCTGGGCGGGTCCGCCGAGGTCGATCCAGCTCGTACGGAACGCGTCCACGACGACCCAGACCAGGGTCCCGGCCGCGGCGACGGCCACGGCGAGCGCCGCCCAGCGGTTGCCGGAGTCGGCATCCGGGGAGCGGCCGATGGGCGCCCTGGTGAGCATCAGCCCGAACAGGAGGAGCACCACGATCGAACCGACGTAGATGAGGACCTGCACCCAGGCGATGAACTCGGCGGTGAGCAGGAGGTATTCGACGGCAAGGCCGCCGAGCGCCACGACGAGCCACAGCGCGGCGTGCACCAGCTGCCGGGTCGTGACGGTCATGACGGCCGCGCCGAGGGTGGCGATCCCGACGAGGAGGAAGGCGATCTCCACGCCGGTCGGCGACAGGAAGCCCTGGGGCGCGGTGAGGGCCGCCTGGGCGAGGATCGCGCTCATGCCTGCCCTCCTTCGGAGCCGAGGGGGGAATCCGGGGTGGGCTCCGTGGGAGCGGGGGCCGCATCGGGCGCGGCTGCCGCCTCGGGCGCGGCTGCCGCATCGGCATCAACTGCCTGGGCGGCTTCCGCTGCCTGGGCGGCTTCTGCTGCCTGGGCGGCTTCCGCTGCCTGGGCGGCTTCCGCTGCCTGGGCGGCGGCACGCTTGTCGGCGGTCTTGCGGGCGGCGGCGACCTCCTTGGGCTCCTCGGCTCCGGGGTCGAGCGCGGGCGGGGCCGGGACGGTCCACATCCAGTCGCGCAGCTTGTCGCGCTCGTGGGTGAGTTCGTGGATGTCGGTCTCCGCGTACTCGAACTCCGGGGACCAGAAAAGCGCGTCGAAGGGGCACACCTCGATGCAGATGCCGCAGTACATGCAGAGCGAGAAGTCGATGGCGAAGCGGTCGAGGACATTGCGGCTGCGTTCACGGCCGCCCTCGACGGCCGCCGGGACCGTCTCCTTGTGGGAGTCGATGTAGATGCACCAGTCGGGGCACTCGCGGGCGCACAGCATGCACACCGTGCAGTTCTCCTCGAACAGGCCGATCACGCCCCGGCTGCGGGGCGGGAGTTCGGGCTGGACGTCGGGGTACTGCGCGGTGACGGTCTTCTTCGTCATCGTGCGGAGCGTCACGGCGAGGCCCTTGGCGAGGCCGGAACCGGGGAGAGCCATTAGCTGATCGCCACCTTCACGATGCCGGTGAGCGCGATCTGCGCGAGCGCGAGCGGGATGAGCGTGGTCCAGGCGAGCTTCTGCAACTGGTCCTCACGGAGCCGGGGGTAGCTGACCCGGAGCCAGATCACCACGAAGGCGAGCACGGCCGTCTTGAGCAGGGTCCACACCCAGCCGAGCCCGTCGGCGCCCCACGGGCCGTGCCAGCCGCCGAGGAACAGGACGGTGGTCAGGCCGCACAGGACGACGATGCCGGCGTACTCGGCGAGCAGGAACAGCGCGAAGCGCAGACCCGTGTACTCGGTGTACGCGCCGAAGATGATCTCGGAGTCGGCGACGGGCATGTCGAAGGGGGGACGCTGGAGTTCGGCGAGACCGGCGACGAAGAAGACGAGCGCGCCGACGATCTGCCAGGGCAGCCACCACCAGTGGAAGGCGTTGAGGATGCCGGGCAGCGAGACCGTGCCGGCCGCCATCGCCACGGAGGCGGCGGCGAGCAGCATGGGCAGCTCGTACGCCAGGAGCTGGGCGGCGGTGCGCAATCCGCCGAGCAGGGAGAACTTGTTGGCCGACGCCCAGCCCGCCATGAGCGAGCCGAGCACGCCCACGCCCATCACGGCGAGCACGAAGAAGATGCCCGCGTCGACGGCCTGGCCGACCGCGCCCTCGCTCGGTCCGATCGGGATCGTCACGAGGACGAGGAGGTAGGGCAGCAGGGCGACGGCGGGCGCGAGCTGGAAGATCCGCCGGTCGGCCGCGGCCGGGACGATGTCCTCCTTCTGCGCGAACTTCACGCCGTCCGCGACGAGTTGGGCCCAGCCGTGGAAGCCGCCGGCGTACATGGGGCCGAGCCGGCCCTGCATGTGCGCCATCGCCTTGTGCTCGGTCTGCCCCACCACCAGCGGCAGGACGAGGAACACGACGAAGACGACGACCAGCCGGATGGCGACGTCGAGTGCGTCATTCACGCGGGTCGCCTCCGGCGGGGTCGGTTGGTTCGGCTGGGTCGGACGATTCGGGTACGCCGATTCCGGCGGCCGGGGCGGGTTCCCCCTCCGGGGTGGGTTCCGGAGCCGGGGTGGGCTCCCCTTCCGGGGTGGGCTCCCCTTCCGGGGAGGGTTCCGCAGCCGGGGCGGGCTCCCCTTCCGGGGTGGGCTCCCCTTCCCGGGTGAGGCCCGCAGCCGGGGCGGGCTCCCCGTCCTGGGTGAGGCCCGCAGCCGGGGCGGGCTCCCCCTTCCGGGCGGGCTTCGCAGCCGGGGCGGCTTCCGCAGCCGGGGTGGGCTCCCCCTCCGAGGTGGGGCCCGCAGCCGGGGCGGGCTCCCCCTCCAAGGTGGGGCCCGCAGCCGGGGCGGGCTCCCCCTCCAAGGTGGGCTCCGGAGCCGGGGCGGGCTCCCCCTCCAAGGTGGGCTCCGGAGCCGGGGTGGGTTCCGCAGCCGGGGCGGGCTCCCCTTCCCGGGTGGGCTCCGGAGCCGGGGTGGGCTCCGCAGCCGGGGCGGGCTCCCCTTCCCGGGTGGGCTCCGGAGCCGGGGTGGGCTCCGCCTCCCGGGCGGGTCCCGCAGCCGAGGCGGGCTCCTCCTCCCCGGCGGGCTTCGCAGCCGGGGTGGGCTTCCCCTCCCGGGTGGGCTTCGCAGCCGGAGCGGGTGCCGGGGCGTCTTCGGTGAAAGCCGGTTTCGGGTTGTGCCAGGGTGCGTCCGAAGTCGTCGGGGCGACCGGAGCCGCCGGGCCGGCCGGGGTCGCCGTACTCGCCGGGCCGGTCGGGGTCGCCTCGCTCGCCGGGGTCGCCGGGGTCGCCGGAGTCCCCGGGGCGGACGGTGTGGGCGGAGTCGGCGTTTGGGATGCCGAGCCCTCCGACACGCTGCGGGCGCGCCGCACCGGGCGTTCTCCCGCCGCGCGGACAGGGCGCTCTCCCGCCGCGCGGGCAGGGCGGTCGCCCGCCGCGCGGGGGGTGCGGGTCGGGCGGGTTGGGGCCGGGGGGAGTTGGCCCTTCAGGGGGCCCCACTCGTTGGGGTCGGGGACGCCGGGCGGGAGCATCTGGCGGCGCTTGGGGCCGCCATGCGCCGCACCCGCCGCAGGCTCGCCCGGCTCCTTCGCGCCCGGCCACGCCTTCGCGACGCGGGCCGCGAGCACGAAGTCCTTGCGCAGCGGGTGGCCCTCGAAGGTGTCGGGGAGAAGCAGCGGGGCCAGGTGCGGGTGGCCGGTGAAGTCCACGCCGAACATTTCGTGCGTCTCGCGCTCGTGCCAGGCCGCGCCCGCGTACACGTCGACCGCGGAGGGCAGCACGGGAGCCGCGTGCGGGACGGTCGTGCGCAGCAGCAGGCGGCGGACCGTGCCGTCGCCCAGTGCCACGACGTGGGCGCAGATCTGGAAGCCCGTGCCGGGTTCGTCGACCGCGCTCAGCCAGTCGAAGTAGGTGCAGCCCAGCTCGTCACGGGCGGTCCGCAGCGCCGCGATCCAGGCGTCGGCCGGCACGTCGACGGTGAGCAGGTCGTACGCCCGGGCAGCCGTGGCCTGCTCGCCGAAGACGTCGGTGACGCCGTCGGGCAGGGTGTCGTACGCGTTCACGCCCGGTCCTCCCCCGAGGTCGGCGGCGCGGCGACGAGCCCGCTGGTCAGCTGGGCCGGGGTGGCCGTGTGCGCGTACCGCTCGCCGAGCGATTCGCGGGCGATCTTCTCCTGGAGCTTGAGGATGCCCTGGAGCAGCGCCTCGGGCCGGGGCGGGCAGCCTGGCACGTACACGTCGACCGGGATGATCTGGTCCACGCCCTTGGTCACCGAGTACGAGTCCCAGTACGGGCCGCCGCAGTTGGAGCAGGCGCCGAAGGAGATGACGTACTTCGGCTCGGGCATCTGCTCGTACAACCGCTTGACCGCGGGCGCCATCTTGTCCGTCACCGTGCCGGAGACGATCATGAGGTCGGCCTGGCGCGGGCCCGGCGCGAAGGGGATCACGCCGAGCCGGATGAAGTCGTGGCGGGCCATCGACGCGGCGATGAACTCGATGGCGCAGCAGGCGAGGCCGAAGTTGAAGACCCAGAGGCTGTAGCGGCGGCCCCAGTTGAGGACCACCTTCATCGGCTCGGGGGCCAGCCGCGAGAGGACACCGAGCCGCTGGGGCTCGGACAGCGGCTGGGGGTCGGGCACCCGCTGGGGGTTGGTCACGTCCATTCCAGGACGCCCTTCTTCCATGCGTAGAGCAGTCCCAGGGCCAGGAAGCCGAGGAAGATGAACATCTCGACGAGGGTGGTCGCGCCGAAGCCCGCGGCGGCGAAGACGGTCGCCCAGGGGAAGAGGAAGATCGAGTCGACGGCGAAGATCACGTACAGGAAGGCGTAGACGTAGTAGCGGACCTGGGTGTGGGCCCAGCCCTCGCCGACGGGGTCGACGCCGCACTCGTACGTCAGCAGTTTCTCCGGCGTCGGCACGGCGGGCCGCAGCAACCGCCCGGCTCCGAAGGCCGCGGCGACGAACAGCACGCCGATCACGGCCAGGAGGCCGACGACCGCATAGCTGTGGAAGTAGTCGGCAGCCAACACCTGCGTCTGGCGCACGGTCGGTTCCGGCACGTCGCGCCCCTCGTTCCCTGGCCTCGATGGTCTCGATGATCTCGTCGCGCCCTGTTCGACGCTGTGTACGGACGGGAGTCTAGGCCCTGCTAAGGGGGCCCTTGGCAGGCGCGTCTCACGGTGTGGGCCGCCGGGGTGGGGTTTTCCCCCGTACAAGAGGGTGCGGCACCCCATGGCGTCGCCGATCGCGGCCCGGCAGTCTTGGGACCATGACCAGGACCCTCCGCGACCAGCAGTGGTACGCAGCACGACCCGCAGGTGACGCCGGCGGCGACGAGACGGCCGCACCGCCCGCGGTGCGGTTCGCCTACGACCGGCACACCTGGAAGGAGATCGCCCACCTCCTGACCAACCTGCCGCTGGGGATCCTCGGTTTCGTCTACGTCGTCGCCATGGTGATGCTCGGGCTCGGCCTGTCCATCACCGTGATCGGTCTTCCGCTGCTCGCGGTGGGCCTGCTCGGCGCGCGGCAGCTGGGCAAGGTGGAGCGGGCCAGGGCGCGGGCGCTGCTGGGGGTGCGGGTCGAGGAGCCCACCCCCATCCCGGCGGGCCCGGGCAGGCACGGCGGCTTCTTCCCCTGGCTGTGGACGAGCCTGCGGGACCCGGTCGCGTGGCGCGGGGTGCTGTACGAGTTCGTGCGGCTGCCCTGGGGCATCCTGACCTTCGCGGTGACGATGGTCTCGCTGTTCGTGGCGTGGCCGGTGCTCGGGTTCGTCGCCCGCGGGCTCACCAACGGCGACCGGATGATGGTGCGCGCGCTGCTCTCGCCGTCGGACGAGCTGGAGCGGCGGATCGCCGAGCTGGAGTCCGACCGGGGCGTGGTCGTGGACACCGCCGCCGCCGACCTGCGCCGTATCGAACGCGATCTGCACGACGGGGCGCAGGCCCGCCTGGTGGCGCTCGCCATGGGTCTTGGCCTGGCGAAGGAGAAGCTGCTCGACGACCCGGACACGGCGGCCGCGATGGTCGACGAGGCGCACGGCGAGGTGAAGCTGGCCCTCCAGGAGCTGCGCGACCTGGCGCGCGGCATCCACCCCGCGGTGCTCACCGACCGCGGTCTGGACGCGGCGCTCTCCTCCGTCGCCTCCCGCTGCACGGTGCCGGTCAAGGTCGCGGTCGACCTGCCCGCGCGCCCGGCCCCGGCCATCGAGGGCATCGCGTACTTCACGGTCTCCGAGCTGTTGCAGAACGTCAGCAAGCACAGCCGGGCGCGGGCCGCGTCGGTCGAGGTGTGGCGCAGTGCCGAGCGGCTGCTCATCCAGGTCGAGGACGACGGGGTGGGCGGTGCGCGGATCGACGGCGGCACCGGCATGGCGGGTCTCGCCGAGCGGCTCGGCGCGGTGGACGGGCTGCTCGTCCTCGAATCGCCCGTCGGCGGGCCGACCGTCGTCACGGCCGAACTGCCGTGGCGCGACCGGGGCCCGAAGGACTGACCGGGCGTTGTCGGGGGCTATGGGCTGACCCGGTGTTGTCGGGGGGCGAAGGGCTGACCCGGCGTTGTCGGGGGCGAAGGGCTGACCCGGCGTTGGCGGGGGGGCGATCGGGGCCGTGGGCCTGGCCTGGTCCCGTCCCGCCGGGGGCCGGGGGCCGGGGTAGGGAAAACCCCCGGCCGAAGAGGGTGACCGGCTGCATGGTCGCGGGCGGCGCCGCACGGCAGGCTGGTGTGCAAGAGGGGGCGACGGTCAAGACGGCGGTCGCATCACACGGAATGGACGGACAGGGCCGATGACCATGGAGACCGAGTACGGGTACGGCGGGTCACGCTCCCGCGAGCCGCGGCGGCACCTCGTTCCGCCGGTGCTGCGGGCGCCGTTCGAGGGGCGCACCTTCCGGGAGTTCGGCCATCTGCTGCTCAGCCTGCCCATCAGCATCGTGCTGTTCTGCTGGGCGGTCGTCATGGTGTCGATGAGCGCCGGTCTGCTCGTCACCTTCCTCGGCATCCCGCTGATGGCGGTCAGCCTGATGGGCTGCCGGGGCTTCGGAGTGATGGAGCGGGCCCGGGCACGGGCGTTGCTCGGCGTGGAGATCGCCGAGCCGCAGTCGGTGCGCTCGCGCGGCGGCGTCATGTCGTGGGTCGGCGGGGTGCTCAAGAGCGGGGTCTCCTGGCGCCACCTGCTGTACTCGGTCCTGCACTTCCCCTGGGCGATCTTCGCCTTCGTCACGTCGCTGACGACATGGACGGTGGGCTGGACGCTGTTCTCGTACCCGCTGTGGCAGTGGGTGTTCCCGACCTACACCAACCACGACGGCATCCAGATCTACGGCGGCGAGAAGCGCGACGTCTACCTGGACACGCCCTCCACGGTCGCCCTGACGTGCCTGGTCGGGCTGTTGATCACGCTGGTCGTGCCGTGGCTGATCCGCGCGCTGGCCACGGTGGACAAGGTGATGGTCGTCGGCCTGCTCGGCCCGTCCCGCCTGGAGGAGCGGGTGACGGAGCTGGAGTCGGACCGCGGGATCGTGGTGGACACCACGGCGGCCGATCTGCGGCGTATCGAGCGCGATCTGCACGACGGTGCGCAGGCCCGCCTGGTGGCCCTCGCCATGGACCTGGGTCTGGCAAAGGAGAAGCTGGCCGAAGACCCCGAGGCGGCCGCCGTGATGGTGGGTGAGGCGCACGGCGAGGTCAAGGTGGCGTTGCAGGAGCTGCGCGACCTGGCCCGGGGCATCCACCCGGCGGTGCTCACCGACCGCGGCCTGGACGCGGCCCTTTCCTCCGTCGCCTCCCGCTGCACGGTCCCGGTGCGGGTCGAGGTGGACCTGCCGGGCCGGCCTGTCCCGGCCATCGAGGGCATCGCGTACTACACGGTGTCCGAACTGCTCCAGAACGTCAGCAAGCACAGCGGCGCGGGCCGGGCCACCGTCGACGTGTGGCGGGCCGGGAACCGGCTGATGCTCCAGGTCGGTGACAACGGACGCGGCGGCGCGGACGCTGCGGCCGGGTCGGGCCTCGCGGGGCTCGCGGAGCGGCTGGACGCGGTGGACGGGATCCTGGTCGTCGACTCGCCGCCCGGCGGCCCGACCACCATCACGGCCGAACTGCCCTGGCGCGCCTAGGGATTGCCCTCGCCGCAGTCCCGTCCGCAGTCCCGTCCGCAGTGCCGTCCGCAGTGCCGTCCACAGTCCCGCCCGCAGTCCCGTTCGGCTGCCCGTCGGCCGGACGGGACTGCGACGACACGGCCCGGCGCCCGCGGCGCCCCGATCCGGCGCCGCCTGCCACCTCCGGCGCCCCGATCCGGCGTCGCCCGCCGCCCCCCGGGCGGCCCGGCACCGCGGTCCGGCCCCCGCCCCGCACACACGGGGCCGGGGGTTTTTGCCTGGCGGGGGCGGATTCTTGCCCGAATGCTGGGATGCTGGACGGGCACACGCCACAGCTCGCACAGAGCCGTGGGGCGGGCGCCCTGGACGGGTGCCCGCCTGGGGAGCCAATGGAGCGCGGGGGGCAGCGGAGTCGTGGAGGACAGGGTGCGGGTGGTCATCGCCGAGGATTCGGTGTTGCTTCGGGAGGGCCTGACCCGGCTGCTGACCGACCGGGGGCATGACGTCGTCGCGGGAGTGGGCGACGGGGATGCGCTGGTCAAGACGGTGGGCGAGCTGGCGGAACAGGGCGCGCCGCCCGATGTCGTGGTGGCGGACGTACGGATGCCGCCCACCCACACCGACGAGGGTGTGCGCGCGGCGGTGCTGTTGCGCGCGCGGTATCCCGGCATCGGGGTGCTGGTGCTCAGCCAGTACGTGGAGGAGCAGTACGCCACCGAACTGCTCGCCGGGTCGAGCCGGGGCGTGGGCTACCTCCTGAAGGACCGGGTCGCCGACGTGCGGGAGTTCGTCGAGGCCGTGGTGCGGGTCGCCCAGGGGGGCACCGCCCTCGACCCGGAGGTCGTGGCCCAGCTCCTGGGGCGCAGCCGCAAGCAGGACGTGCTCGCCCATCTGACGCCCCGTGAGCGTGAGGTGCTGGGTCTGATGGCCGAGGGGCGGACGAACTCCGCGATCGCCAAGCAACTCGTCGTCAGCGACGGCGCGGTCGAGAAGCACGTCAGCAACATCTTCCTGAAGCTGGGGCTCTCGCCGAGCGTCGGCGACCACCGGCGCGTCCTCGCGGTGCTGACCTACATCAACTCATGACCGGCGGCCGCCCTGCCGGGGATCGAGCGGGGCCCTGCCGTCAGGGGCGAAAGTCGCTCGCCGGGCCGGGTCGGGCGACCCCTCGCGGGGCTCCCGGCGCGGTGCGGTGCGGTGCGCGGTCCGCGCCCGGGGGCGGATCGCCGGGCGGCTGACGAAGGTCCGGGGGCGAGCAGTTCGTGGCAGTTCAGGGCAGTGAGGCGTCTCAAAAGAGCGTCCAACATATGAGCGGTCCAGGGAAGGCCACCCTTACCGACGTAGGGTGGGCCTTGGCGCTACCGGTCGGCCGGAGGCGCCCGAGCAGCCGCCCGAGGGAGGTCCAGTTCAGTGACCAGCCAGGTCAGTAGCCCAGCCGAGCAGGCCGACGGAGCCGAAGAGGCCCTTGTCGGAGAGCAGCGCAGGCCAGCCGGCGAGAAGGAAATCCGGCGCCTCGACCGCGTCATCATCCGCTTCGCGGGTGACTCGGGCGACGGCATGCAGCTCACCGGCGACCGGTTCACTTCGGAGACGGCGTCGTTCGGCAACGACTTGTCGACGCTGCCGAACTTCCCGGCCGAGATCCGGGCACCTGCCGGAACACTGCCGGGCGTGTCCAGCTTCCAGCTGCACTTCGCCGACCACGACATCCTCACGCCGGGTGACGCCCCGAACGTGCTGGTGGCGATGAACCCGGCGGCCCTGAAGGCGAACCTCGCGGACGTGCCGCGCGGCGCCGAGATCATCGTGAACACGGACGAGTTCGCCAAGCGCGCGATGGCCAAGGTCGGCTACGACACCTCCCCCCTTGAGGACGGCTCCCTGTCCGCGTACAACGTGCACCCGGTGCCGTTGACGACGCTGACGGTCGAGGCGCTGAAGGAGTTCGGGCTCTCGCGCAAGGAGGCCGAGCGCTCGAAGAACATGTTCGCGCTCGGTCTGCTGTCGTGGATGTACCACCGGCCCACGGAGGGCACGGAGAAGTTCCTGCGGGCCAAGTTCGCGAAGAAGCCGGCCATCGCCGAGGCGAACGTCGCGGCGTTCCGCGCGGGGTGGAACTTCGGGGAGACCACCGAGGACTTCGCGGTCTCCTACGAGGTCGCGCCGGCCACCACGGCCTTCCCCTCGGGCACCTACCGCAACATCTCCGGCAACCTGGCGCTGTCGTACGGCCTGATCGCGGCCGGGCAGCAGGCGGACCTGCCGCTCTACCTGGGCTCGTACCCGATCACCCCGGCCTCCGACATCCTGCACGAGCTGTCGCGCCACAAGAACTTCGGCGTGCGGACCTTCCAGGCGGAGGACGAGATCGCGGGCATCGGCGCCGCGCTCGGTGCGGCGTTCGGCGGTTCGCTCGCCGTCACCACCACGTCCGGCCCCGGTGTGGCCCTGAAGTCCGAGGCGATCGGCCTTGCCGTCTCGCTCGAACTGCCGCTGCTGATCGTGGACATCCAGCGCGGCGGCCCCTCCACGGGCCTGCCGACCAAGACCGAGCAGGCCGACCTGTTGCAGGCGATGTACGGCCGCAACGGCGAGGCCCCGGTGCCGGTCGTCGCGCCGAAGACGCCCGCCGACTGTTTCGACGCGGCGATCGACGCGGCACGCATCGCGCTGACCTACCGCACCCCGGTCTTCCTGCTCTCGGACGGCTACCTGGCCAACGGCTCCGAGCCGTGGCGGATCCCGGAGACCGACGAACTCCCGGATCTACGCGTGCAGTTCGCGTCCGGGCCGAATCACACCCTGGCCGACGGCACCGAGGTGTTCTGGCCCTACAAGCGCGACCCGCAGACGCTGGCCCGCCCCTGGGCGGTCCCCGGCACACCGGGCCTCGAACACCGCATCGGCGGCATCGAGAAGCAGGACGGCACGGGCAACATCTCCTACGACCCGGCCAACCACGACTTCATGGTCCGTATCCGTCAGGCCAAGATCGACGGCATCGAGGTGCCCGACCTCACCGTGGACGACCCGGACGGCGCCCGCACCCTCGTGCTCGGCTGGGGCTCCACCTACGGCCCCATCACGGCCGCCGTACGCAGGCTGCGCGCCCAGGGCGAGCCCATCGCCCAGGCCCATCTGCGCCACCTCAACCCCTTCCCGAAGAACCTCGGCGAGATCCTGGCGCGCTACGACAAGGTCGTCGTGCCGGAGATGAACCTCGGTCAGCTCGCCACCCTGATCCGCGCCAAGTACCTGGTCGACGCGCACTCCTACAACCAGGTCAACGGCATGCCGTTCAAGGCGGAGCAGCTCGCCACCGCGCTCAAGGAGGCCATTGATGCCTGACGCTCTCAGCAACGAGCTCCTGCAACTGGTCCCCAGGGCCGAGGGCAAGCAGTCCATGAAGGACTTCAAGTCCGACCAGGAGGTGCGCTGGTGCCCGGGCTGCGGCGACTACGCGATCCTGGCCGCCGTGCAGGGCTTCATGCCCGAGCTCGGCCTGGCCAAGGAGAACATCGTCTTCGTCTCCGGCATCGGCTGCTCCTCCCGCTTCCCGTACTACATGAACACGTACGGGATGCACTCCATCCACGGCCGCGCCCCCGCGATCGCGACCGGACTCGCCTCCTCGCGGCGGGACTTGAGCGTGTGGGTGGTCACCGGTGACGGCGACGCGCTGTCCATCGGCGGCAACCACCTCATCCACGCGCTGCGCCGCAACGTCAACCTCAAGATCCTGCTCTTCAACAACCGGATCTACGGCCTGACCAAGGGCCAGTACTCCCCGACCTCCGAGGTCGGCAAGATCACCAAGTCGACGCCGATGGGATCGCTGGACGCCCCGTTCAACCCGGTGTCGCTTGCGATCGGCGCCGAGGCGTCGTTCGTGGCGCGCACCGTCGACTCCGACCGCAAGCACCTCACCGACGTGCTGCGCCAGGCCGCCGAGCACCCGGGCACCGCGCTGGTGGAGATCTACCAGAACTGCAACATCTTCAACGACGGCGCCTTCGAGGTCCTGAAGGACAAGGACCAGGCGGAGGAGGCGGTGATCCGCCTGGAGCACGGGCAGCCGATCCGCTTCGGCGCCGACGCCGCCAAGGGCGTGGTCCGCGACCCGGCCACCGGCGACCTCAAGGTGGTCCCCGTCACGCCGGAGAACGAGGCCGACATCCTCGTCCACGACGCCCACACCGCGTCGCCCACCACGGCGTTCGCGCTGTCCCGCCTCGCCGACCCGGACACCCTGCACCACACCCCGATCGGTGTGTTCCGCTCGGTGGGCCGGCCGGTCTACGACACCCTGATGGCCGACCAGCTCGACACCGCCATCGAGCAGAACGGCAAGGGCGACCTGGGCGCGCTGCTCGCGGGCAAGGACACCTGGACCGTCGTCGGCTGATCCAGTGGCATGAACACCGGGCGCCGGCCCGGAGAACCCCCAGGGGCTCTCCGGGCCGGCGCCCTTTTCGCGCTCGACACGCGCCGTCGCGGCTTCCTATGCGGGAGTCGGCTTGCGCGTCGCGTCATAGGCGGCCCGCGCCCGTTGCACATCGTCCATCCGCACCCCAGTCCAGCGGGCCAGCGCCCGCACCTGCTCGGCCGCCTCGCGTCCTAGCGGGGTGAGCGAGTAGTCGACGCGGGGCGGGATCACCGGCTTGGCGTCGCGGTGCACGATGCCGTCGCGCTCCAGCGTCCGCAGCGTCTGGGCGAGCATCTTCTCGCTGACCCCGCTCAGTTTGCCGATCTCACGTCGCAGCTCGCTGAACCGGTACGAGCGCTCAAGGAGCGCGTCCAGAACCAGGACGCCCCACCGGCTGGTGACGTGCTCCAGCACGAGCCGGTGCGGACACATCTCCTCGCGCCGGGCCGAGTCAGCGCCGCCGCCCTCACTTACTCCCATACCAGTACCTTACCTCAAAGTGGGTACTTACGAATGGTTAGCGCGATCCGTAGGGTGGTTCAAGAAGCCGCTCCAGAAAGCGCTCCAGAAGCCGTGGAGAGCGTTCCAGGAAGCGTTCAAGGGAGCGCGTTTCCCGCTCCCCATCCCCCCTCCAAGGAGAGTCACCATGAGCATCGTCGTCACCGGAGCCACCGGAGCACTGGGCCGCCTCGTCGTGGACGAGCTGCTCGCGCGGATACCGGCGAGCGAGCTCGTCGCCGTCGTACGCGACAAGGAGAAGGCGGCCGGGCTCGCCGCGCGCGGCGTGGAGCTGCGCGTGGCCGACTACAGCGAGCCCGCCACCCTGGCCGGGGTCTTCCGGGCGGGCGACCGGGTGCTGCTGATCTCCGGCAGCGAGGTCGGACGGCGGGTTCCGCAGCACACCGCGGTGATCGAGGCCGCGAAGGCGGCGGGCGTGGCCCAGCTCGCCTACACCGGCATCCTGGGCGGCCCGGACGCCGACTTCGCGCTGGCCGACGAGCACAGGGAGACCGAGCGTCTGATCCTCGCGTCGGGCCTGCCGTACACGTTCCTGCGCAACGGCTGGTACACCGAGAACTACACGGCCAACCTCGCCCCGGTCCTGGCACACGGGGCGGTCGTCACCAACGCGGGCGAGGGCCGCGTCGCCTCGGCGGCCCGCGCGGACTACGCGGCGGCCGCGGCGGTGGTCCTGACCGAGGACGGTCACCTGGGCCGGGCTTACGAGCTGAGCGGCGACGTGGCGTGGTCGTTCGCCGAGTACGCGGCCGAGGTCGCCGCAGCGTCGGGCAAGCCGGTCACCCACACCTCCGTGGCCCCCGAGGCCCACCTGGCCGTGCTGACCGGCGCGGGCCTGCCGGCCGCCTTCGCGGAGATCCTGGTCGACGTCGACCACGCCATCGAGCGGGGCCGGCTGGCCGCCACACCGGGCGACCTCTCCCGCCTGATCGGGCGCCCGACCACCCCGCTGGCCACCTCGGTCCGCGCGGCACTGGCCGCACTGACCGCATAGGGCGCGGCGGCGCGGGGGCCCGGCACGACCCGGCCCCCACCTCCACCCCCGCCCGCAGGCCCGACCCGACCCGCGTTTCTCCCCCGCCCTCCCCCGTCAGGACCGTATCGCGGTACGGACATGACACCGCGGCCCGTTCGGCGCTACCTTCTGCTGGATCGAGCGCGCACAGGGAGGGCCAGTGGTCAAGGAACCCGCGGGACAACAGAGGACCGGACTGCTGTACGGGATCGGCGCGTACGGAATGTGGGGGCTCGTCCCCCTGTTCTGGCCGCTCCTCAAACCCGCCGACGCCATCGAGATCCTGGCCCACCGCATGGTGTGGTCCCTCGCGCTCGTCGGCATCGTCCTGCTCGCCCTGCGCCGCTGGGCGTGGATCGGCGAGCTGGTGCGCCAACCGCGCAAGCTGGCGCTCATAGCCGTGGCCGCCGTCGTGATCACGGTCAACTGGGGCCTGTACATCTGGTCGGTCAACTCCGGCCACGTGGTGGAGGCGTCGCTGGGCTACTTCATCAATCCGCTCGTGACCATCGCGATGGGCGTGCTGATCCTCAAGGAGCGGCTGCGGCGGGCCCAATGGGCGGCGGTGGCGACGGGGACCGCGGCTGTCGTCGTCCTGGCGATCGGCTACGGGCAGCCGCCGTGGATCTCGCTGACGCTGGCGTTCTCGTTCGCCACGTACGGCCTGGTGAAGAAGAAGGTGAACCTCGGCGGGCTCGAATCGCTGGCCGCCGAGACCGCCGTGCAGTTCCTGCCCGCCCTCGGCTATCTGCTGTGGCTGGGCGGCCAGGGGGAGGCCACGTTCGTGAGCGGGGGCGCAGGGCACGCGGCGCTGCTCGCCGCGACCGGCGTGGTGACCGCCATACCGCTGGTCTGTTTCGGCGGCGCGGCGATCCGGGTGCCGCTCTCGACGCTCGGCCTGCTCCAATATCTGGCGCCGGTCTTCCAGTTCGTGCTCGGCATCGTGTACTTCCACGAGGCGATGCCGCCCGAGCGCTGGGCCGGCTTCGCCCTGGTGTGGCTGGCCCTGACGCTGCTGACCTGGGACGCGCTGCACACCGCCCGGCTCTCACGCAAGGCACTCGCCGCGGCGCTCGCCAACGTGCCGAATGTGCCGAACACGCACGGCGCCGCGGGAACGGGCGGCCTGCTCCCCCCGCCACCACGGATGGAGCCGGACACCCCGAACACCCCGAACACCCCACCGACCTCGCACCCCTGACCCACGCGGCCGGGCAGGCAGGACCCCAGCCGGGCCGGGGCTCGACCCACGCGGCCAGGGCAAGCAGCACCCCAGCCGGGCCGGGGCTCGACCCACGCGGCCAGGGCAAGCAGCACCCCAGCCGGGCCGGGGTCCGATCCTCGCGGCCGGGCAGGCAGGAGCAGGCGGGCCGGGAGCCGCCCCCCGGCCCGCCGAGTCAAAAACCCCGGGACACCTCAGCCCGCCCCCGCTAACCTGAACCCCATGTACTCGTACTACTACTTCCGCTGACCCGCCCCGCGGCGCGCCCCGCCCCCGCCACACCGTGCCGGGGCGCAACCCCGCGCTGCCCTCGGCCAGGAAGTAGTCCACATCGAGTACCCCCAGAGGCTGCCCATGCGCTCCCGCGCCCATCACCCTTCCCAGCTGTCCCTCAGCGACGTCCGCAAGGCCTACGGCGACCGCCTCGTGCTCGACCAGGTGTCGTTCACGATCCGCCCCGGCGAGAAGGCCGCCGTCATCGGCGAGAACGGGTCCGGCAAGTCGACCCTGCTGCGGCTGCTCGCCGGCGTCGAGCAGCCCGACAGCGGTGAGGTCACCGCCGTGTTCCCCGGCGGCACAGGACACCTCGCCCAGACCCTCGCGCTGGCCCCCGAACGCACCGTCCAGGACGCCGTGGACCTCGCGCTCGCCGAGCTGCGCACCCTGGAGGCGGACATCCGTACCGCCGAGACCGGGCTCGCCGACGCGACGGACGCCCAACTCGCCGCGTACGGCGACCTGTTGGCCGCATACGAGGACCGCGACGGCTACCGCGCCGACGCCCGCACCGACGCGGCCCTGCACGCCCTCGGCCTCGCGCACATCACCCGCGACCGCGCCCTCGGCTCGCTCTCCGGCGGCGAGCAGTCCCGCCTGGCGCTGGCCTGCGTCCTGGCCGCCGCCCCCGAACTGCTGCTGCTCGACGAGCCGACCAACCACCTGGACCGCCGGGCCGTCGACTGGCTGGCCGAGCAACTGCGCGCCCACCGGGGCACCTTGGTGGTGGTCACCCACGACCGGGCGTTCCTCGAACGCGTCTCCACGACGATCCTGGAGGTGGACCGGGACCTGCGTACGGTCGTCCGCTACGGGGACGGCTGGGCCGGATACCGCACGGCACGGGCCGCGGCCCGGCGCCGCAGGGAGCTGGCACACCAGGAGTGGGTCGAGGAACTGGCCCGCACCCGCGAACTGGTCGAGGCCGCGGCCCGGCGGCTCGCCGCGAGCGGTGGCGACCCCCGCCAGGGCTTCGGCAAACACCGCCGCTCCTCGGAGGCCAAGCTCTCCGGGCAGGTCAGGTCGGCCAGGACGCGCCTTGACCAGTTGGAGCGCGAGCCGGTCGCCGCCCCGCCGCCGCCCCTGCGTTTCAGCGCCCGCCCCACCACGACGGAGGCCCCGCCCGAAGGCCCGCTCGTCGAGCTGACCGGGGTGAGGGTGGGCGACCGTCTCGACGTGCCGGGCCTGACCATCAAGCCGGGCCGGCGCCTGCTCGTGTCCGGCCCCAACGGCGCGGGCAAGACGACCCTGCTCCGCGTCCTCGCGGGCGACCTGGTCCCGGACGCGGGTGAGGTACGCCGCAGCTGCCGCCATGTCGGCTACCTGGCACAGGAGTTGGGCCACCGCCCGAGCCGCATGCCGCTCCTCGGCGCCTACGCGGCGGGGCGCCCCGGGTTCCCCGAGGAGTACGCCGACGAGCTGCTGGCGCTCGGTCTGTTCCGGGAGGAGGACCTGGCGGTGCCGGTCGCGGCGCTCTCCGTCGGCCAGCGACGCCGGCTCGAACTGGCCCGCCTGGTGACCCGCCCGGCCGACCTTCTCGTCCTGGACGAGCCGACGAACCATGTCTCGCTCGCACTGGTCGAGGAGGTCGAGGAGGCGCTGGCCGGTTACCAGGGAGCCGTCGTCGTGGTCTCGCACGACGAACGATTCCGGTCCGCCTTCTCCGGCGACCGGCTGGAGCTCCGCGCGGGCACACCGGTGAGCTGAGTCACAGCAGGCCGGCGCGGTGAGCAACCGCCCGGCCTGCCACCCCGGCCCGCGGCCCCACCCTGCGCCGCCCCGCCCTGCGCGGCCCCTCCCCGCCCCGCCCTCTGCGCGCCGAGACGCGCGCCACGACCTTCTTCAGCTCGACACCGACGTCCGCAGCGCACGCATGACATGGGTCACCAGCGCGTCCACGAGCTCGGGGGAGGGCAGCGGCCGGCCCAGCGCGTGGCGGTAGTAGAGCGGCCCGTACATCATCTCGACGCCCAGATGCAGATCCGCGCCCGGGGGCAGCTGACCCTGCTCCTGGGCCTCGCGCATGCGGGCCAGGACGAGAGAGACCCGCGGGATCACGAGCTCGTCGTTGACCGCCCTGGCCAGCCGCTCGTCGTGCAGCACCTCCGAGAGGATCCCCGTGTACGCGGGGCCCGCCACCGGCGAGGTGAACACGTGCACCAGGCTTCCGATGTGGGTACGCAGATCGGCGTCGATGTCGCCGGTGTCGGGGAAGGGTGTGTCGTTGACCACGAGTTCGGTCACGGCGTCGAGCAGGACCGCGCCCTTCGTCGCCCACCAGCGGTAGATCGTCTTCTTGCTCACACCCGCGCGTGCCGCGATGGCCTCGATGGTGACCTTGTCGTATCCGTTCTCCGTACACAGTTCGAGCGCGGCGGACAGCGTCGCTCGACGTGACTTCTCGCTGCGGCGCCGGGAAGTCGGGGCGGATTCGGACGGGGCGGCCATGCCCTCACTCTACGAGCAGGCCGGAACCGGATTGACAGCAGAACGTGTGGCTCCAACAATGTCGCAGGAAACGGAACGTGTCGTGTCGAGCTGTCACGGGGGTGGGCTCGACACGGCCGGACCGTTCCGGTCTGCGTTCCCGCACCGGTCCCTGTCCCGGATCCGGTTGCGGTCCCGGTTTCGGTCCAGCGCCCGGACCCGGTCGGGGTCCGCGCACGCTCACGCCGTGATGTCCTTCGTCGTGAAGCGTGCCCAGGCCGCCGAGCCGAAGACCGCGACGTACAGGGCCTGGAGTTCGACGTTCTTCACCAGCTGGTCCCAGAAGACGGGATCGCGCAGCAGGTCGGCGAACGACAGCCAGTAGTGCGGGAAGAGGTACGGCCCGAGCGCGTGCAGCTGCGGAATCTGGCCCAGGATCTGGACCGTGATCAGCAGTGCGACGGTCGAGGCCATCGCCGCGATCCCGCTGTTGGTCAGCGTCGACACGAACAGGCCGAGCGCGGCCATCCCGGACAGGGAGACCGCGACCACCCCCGCGATCGCCACGGCGCGCAGCAGCCCGTCGGCGAAGGAGATGTGCGTGCCGGAGATCGTCATGACGTCGCCGAGCGGGAAGAGCAGCGCGCCGACCGCCAGCGCGGACGCCGCCACCACCAGCGTGGCCACCAGGCAGAACGCGAGCACCGAGGCGTACTTGGCGAGCAGCAGCCGGGTGCGGCCCGCGGGGGCGACCAGCAGATAGCGCAGGGTGCCCGAGTTCGCCTCGCCTGCCACCGCGTCCCCCGCCACCACGCCGACCGCCAGGGGCAGGAAGACCGGCAGGGTGGCCGCGAGGGCGGCGAAGACCAGGAACAGCCCGTTGTTGGTGATCTGCGAGACGAAGGCGGGGCCGCCGCCTCGGCCACCGCCCCTGCCGCCCGCCCCGTCGCCGCCCGTCTCGATCCGCACCGCGATGCCGATGAGGACGGGCACCGCGGCGAGCACCGCGAGCAGGGCGAGGGTGCGCTTGCGACGCAGCACGATGACCAGCTCGGAGCGGAAGAGCCCGAGCGACCACAGCACGCCCGGTTTCCGCGCGGGCGGCGGCTCCGGGTCCCGGACCGCCACGCCTTCGGTCTCAGCCCGCGACATCGAAGCCCTCCCCGGTCAGTGCGACGAAGGCGTCCTCAAGCGAGGCCCGTTCGGCCGCGAAGCCACGCACCCGCACCCCGGCCCGCACCAGCTCGGCGTTGATGTCCGCCAACTCGACGCCCTCGGGCGGGAGTTCGCCGATCACGCGGTCGTCGTCCGCCACCGTCACCCCGGCGATCCCGCGTTCCTTGAGGAGCCTGGCCGCGGCTCCCGTGTCCGGGGTGGTCACGGCGAGGCGGCCGCGCGCGGTCGCGGCCAGCTCGGCCACCTCGCCCTGGACGACGAGCCGGCCCTGGTTCAGCACGGCGGCGTGCGAGCAGACCTGCTCGATCTCGTCGAGCAGGTGCGAGGAGAGGAAGACGGTCGTCCCTTCGGACGCCAGCTCCCGGATGAGCGAGCGGATTTCCCGCATGCCCTGCGGGTCGAGGCCGTTCGTCGGCTCGTCCAGGACGAGCAGTTCCCGGGGCTGGAGCAGCGCCGCCGCCAGGCCGAGGCGCTGCTTCATGCCCAGCGAGTACGCCCGCGCCTTCTTGCCCGCCGCGGCCGTGAGGCCCACCCGGTCGAGGGCGTCCGTTACGCGGGCGGCGCGGGTGCGCGGGTCCGCGGTGGGGTCGGCGGCGTCGTAGCGCAGCAGGTTGTCGCGGCCCGACAGGAAGCCGTACAGCGCCGGCCCCTCGATGAGGGCGCCGATGCGGGGAAGTACGGTGCGGACCGCCTTCGGCATGGGGCTGCCGAGGACCCGTGCGGTACCGGAGGTCGGCTCGATGAGGCCCATCAGCATGCGGATGGTGGTCGTCTTGCCGGAGCCGTTGGGCCCGAGGAAGCCGAAGACGCTGCCGCGGGGCACGGTGAGGTCGAGCCCGTTCACGGCCGGCCGGCCGCCGGGGTAGCGCTTGCTCAGGCCGTGCGTCTCGATGACCGGTTCAGGATCTCCCACACTCCGCGCCTTCCCGCCGTGGCAGCCGGGCAAGAGCCCGGCCAAAGAGGGGCCGCCCCGGCTGCGGCCGGCCCCTCCCCCAACCTCCTTGTTAGTGACCCGAGGTTAGTGACCCGAGTTCGCGGCCGCGACCAGGGCGTCCTTGGTCACCGCGCCCACGTACACCGTGCCGTTGTCCGTGATCAGGGCGTTGACCAGGCGGGTCTTGAAGACCGTGCCCGTGCCGAACGGACCGGAGACCTTGTCGCCGAGGGAGTCGAGGAACTTCTGGGCGTCCTGGCCGCCCTGGCCGCCCTTGCCCTGGTCCGCCTTCGGCAGGCCCTTGCCGCCGGTCTGGATCTCGGCGATGGCGCTCCAGCCCTTGCCGATCACCTTGGTGTTCTTGCCGTCCTTGGCGTCACTCAGACCGCCGAGCCCGCCGGGCAGGTTCTCCCCGGGCTTGAACGTCTGCTTCTGCTTGCCGTCGTCCTCGGTGACCTTGGCGCCCTTGGGCGGGCTGAACGTGAAGGTGCTCGCGGACGGCTTGGAGAAGTCGACCTTGGTGAAGCCGGCGTCGACCACGGCCTTGCCGCCCGCGCTCGGCAGGAGCGTGAACTTCAGCGGCACGCTCGTCCTGGCGTCCACGGCTATGCGGACCGAGCCGATCGTCGAGCCGGACTGCTTCGGCTTGATCAGGAGCTGGTACGCGTCGCGCCCGGCCACCCGTACCGTGCCGTCGACCGACACCGCCGTGGTGGGGTCGACGTTCTTGAGGAACTGGTCGGCCAGCGCCTTGGGCGTGGTCGGCACCCCCGCGTCCGGCGTCCTGCCGCCGTGCTCCTTGCCCGCGTCGGCCGCGGAATGCCGGGAGTGGTACGCCTGGTTGGAGCCGCTGTCGTACGCCCAGACGTCGTTGCCGTTGTGGATCAGGCTGTACTCCGCCGCGTCCTCCAGGATCGACACCTTCTGGCGGTCGGGGCCGTCGGCCGCGACGCGCAGGGTGTGGGTGCCCGAAGCGAGCTCGGTGAGCTTCGCGTCGGGGGAGGCCGACGTGTCCGAGCCGCCGCCCTTGGGCATGAACGAGCCGAGGCTGCCGAGGCCCGGAAGGCCCAGGTCGGTGCTGACCTTCACCGTGCCGGACAGCTGCTGGGTGTCCGAGGCGGCCATCTTCTCCAGGAGCTGCTGCGCACTGATCTTCGGCAGGCTCGGGTCACCGGCCGCCGCGAGTGCCGGGACGAGCCCGATGGTTGCCGCCGCCACGCCCGCGACCGCGATCGGGACGGCATAGCGCGCGGCCTTCCGGCGGCCCGCGCCGGGCTCCTTGGCCTCGCCGGTGGCCTGTGCGCTGTCGTTCGGTGCCATGTGTGCCCTACCTCCGTGGTCGGCGGCGTCCGTCCGTCGTGCTCAGTTCCACCCCGCGCCGCCATTCTCACCCGAATTGGTCAGGAGTGGTGATATCCATTCGACCAAAATGCACGGCCTTTGGCGTCAGCCCCCGGGAGCAACCGCCGTACCTCTCTGGGATGACGGAGACCGGCACCGGTCTCCCCACCCCGTAGGGGTACCCGCCACCGGGCGACGGGGTACGTCCCGAATTGATCCGGTTCGTCATGAATCGCAGGGCTCCCACATCCGTATCCGAGTGCGAGAGCAAGCGGCACTACGAAGGGGGATCGCCATGCTCAGGACCCAGCGCTACGCCGTGGGCGCCGCAGCGGGTGCGTTCGTTCTCGCGCTCGCCGTCAGCGGCTGCGGAAGCGGCGCAACCAGTTCCACCCCCAGCCCCTCGAAGACCGGCAGCAGCTCCTCACAGCCCTCCGGCGCCGCCCTGTCCACCGCGAAGGCCGACAAGGTCGGCACGGTGGTCGTCGACGGCAAGGGGTTCGTGCTCTACCGCTTCGACAAGGACACCGCCAAGCCGGCGCCCAAGTCGAACTGCTACGGCACCTGCGCCGCCCAGTGGCCCCCGGCCCCCGCGCCCGCCGCCGGCGTCAACGTGAAGGGCATCGACAGCTCGCTCCTCGGCACGGTCACCCGCGCCGACGGCAGCAAGCAGCTGACCCTGGCGGGGTGGCCGCTCTACCGGTACGCCAAGGACGTCGCGCCGCACGAGGCCTCCGGCCAGGGCGTGGGCGGCATCTGGTTCGCCGCGACCCCGACCGGCGCGAAGGCCGCGAGCAGCACCGGTGACGGATCGGGAGGCGGTTCGGGCTACTGATCCTCAGCCGGCGCGGTGCACGACCGCGTCACAGAGCTCTTCGAGGGCCGCCTTGGCGTACCCGGAGGGCAGCGGAGCGAGGGTGGCCCGTGCCTCCTCCGCGTACCGCACGGTGTCCCTGCGCGCCTGCTCAAGGGCCGGGTGGACGCGCAGCCGCCGCAGCGCCTCCGCGTGCCGTGCGTCGTCGCTGAGGTCGCCGTCGAGCAGCGCCACGAGCTCCAGGTCCTCCGGACGCCCGTCCCGGGCGGCCCGCGCCCTCAGGTGCAGGACCGGCAGCGTGGAAATGCCCTCGCGCAGGTCGGTGCCCGGGGTCTTGCCCGACTCGTGCGAGTCGCTGGCGATGTCCAGGACGTCGTCGGCCAGCTGGAAGGCGGTGCCCAGTCGCTCGCCGTACTGCGTGAGGATGTCGACGACCGACTCGTCGGCGCCGGACATCATCGCGCCGAACCGGCCGGAGACCGCGACCAGTGACCCGGTCTTGCCGGCCAGCACGTCGAGATAGTGGTCGACCGGGTCGCGCCCGTCGCGGGGGCCCGCGGTCTCCAGGATCTGCCCGGTCACGAGCCGTTCGAACGCCTCGGCCTGAATCCGTACGGCCTCGGGGCCGAGATCCGCCAGTATGTGCGAGGCGCGCGCGAAGAGAAAATCACCCGTCAGGACGGCGACGGAGTTGCCCCAGCGGGCGTTGGCGCTGTCCACGCCGCGGCGCACGTCGGCCTCGTCCATCACGTCGTCGTGGTACAGCGTCGCCAGATGGGTGAGCTCGACGACCACGGCGGAGGGCACGATGCCCGGCGCGTAGGGATCGCCGAACTGGGCGGCCAGCATCACGATCAACGGGCGGAACCGCTTGCCACCTGCGCGGACGAGGTGCTGCGCGGCCTCCGTGATGAACGGAACCTCGCTCTTGGTGGCATCGAGCAGCCCCGCCTCGACAGCTGCCAATCCGGTCTGGACATCGGCTTCAAGTGCCTGGTCCCGCACGCTCAGCCCGAACGGCCCGACGACGGTCACGAGGGGTACTCCTGTCTGCTGACGATCACACGGATTGTCGATGTGTCGCTGCCTTCACTCAACTCAGCGTATCGGGTCGCTGTTCGATCACCATGGGCGCCTTCCCGTCACCTCCCGCGCACAGTCCCTTGTGCCCCGGTATGTTCTTGATCAGCTCATACGACCAGGAGTGGAGCTTGTGTCCAGAACGATGGCCGACACCCCGGGAGAACCGGCCGCGGAGCAGCCGCCGCCGCAGGACGACCACGCTTTTTTCGGCCAGCCCCGCGGCCTGCTCACCCTCTCCGGCCTGGAGGTCTGGGAGCGGTTCTCCTTCCTCGGCATGCAGGCGATCCTGGTCCTGTACTTCGCCGACTCCGTCGCGCACGGCGGCATGGGCATGGACGCGGGCACCGCGGCCTCCGTATCGGCCGCGTACGGCACGCTCGTCTACCTGGTCTCGGTGGCCGGCGGCTGGCTCGCCGACCGCATCCTCGGCTCCTACCGGGCCGTCCTGTACGGCGGCATCCTCATCGCCTGCGGCCACTACGCGATGGCCGTGCCCGCCCCGGTGACGACCTGGATCGGGCTCGGCCTGATCAGCGCCGGCACCGGCCTGCTCAAACCCAACGTCGCCTCCATGGTCGGCAAGCTCTACCGCACCGACGACGAGCGCCGCGACGCCGGGTTCGCCCTGTACTACATGGGCATCAACATCGGCGCCTTCCTCGGCCCGCTGATCACCGGCTGGCTCGGCGACCACAAGGGCTGGCACTGGGGCTTCTCGGCGGCCGCCATCGGCATGACGTTCGGCCTGATCCAGTACGTGCTCGGCCGCCGCCACCTGGCCGGGCGCAAGCACGCGGCCGAATTCGCCCTGCCGCCCGAGGGGATGCGGCGCGCGGTCCGCCTCATGATTCTCGGCGCCGTGATCGTGGCGGCGCTCGCCGTGCTCCTCGCGCTGGGCGGCTGGCTGACCATGGGCCGCTTCGTCGACCTGTTGACGCTGATCTCGGTCATCGCGCCGGTCGTCTACTTCGCGGTGATGTTCGCCAGCCCCCGCGTGAGCGCCGATGAGCGTGGCCGCCTGAGGCCGTACGTCGTGCTGTTCCTGGCCTCGGTCGCCTTCAACTTCATCCTGTTCCAGGCGTACTCGACGATGATGCTGCTCGCCTCCACCAACGCCGAGACGACCCTCCTCGGCTTCCACTTCCCGGCGAGCTGGTACGCCTCCGCGCTCGGCGCGTTCGAGGTGGCGCTCGCGCCGGTGGTGGCCGCCGTGTGGGCCCGCATGGGCCGGCGCCAGCCGCACGGCTCCAACAAGATCGCCTTCGGCGTGATCCTGGGCGGCCTGTCGTTCCTCCTGATGGTGCTGCCCACCTCGGGCCACTCCACGGGCACCTACAAGATGGCGGCCTGGTGGATCGTCGGCTCGTACCTGCTGCTCGGGCTCGGCGACATCCTGCTGGAAACCTCCGGCATGTCGGCCACCACCAAGCTCGCCCCGCGGGCCTTCGCCAGCCAGACGATGTCGCTCTGGTTCCTCTCCCTCGCGCTGGCCAACGGCATCCAGGCGCAGACCGTGAAGGTGTACGGAAAGGTCTCCAACCCCGCCTACTTCGGCGTCAACGGCGCCGTCGCGGTGCTCGCCGGCATCGCCGTCATCGTCGCCGCCCCCTGGCTCAAGCGCACCATGCACCCCGTCCACTGAGCACGCACCCCGTTCCCCCGAGGTCGCCGTCATGCACATCCGCACCGAGTTTCCGTACGAGACGCAGCGCGAGGATGTCCGGATCCCGCTGCCCGACGGCACGCTTCTGTACGCGCGCGTCTGGCGCCCGGTCACCGATGAGCCCGTCCCCGCGCTGCTCGAATACCTCCCCTACCGGCTGACCGACTGGACGGCGCCGCGCGACTGGCAGCGCCACCCCTGGTACGCGGGGCACGGCTACGCCTCGGTCCGCGTCGATGTGCGCGGGCACGGCTGCTCCGGGGGGCTGCCGGGCGACGAGTACGACGCCACGGAGCTCGCCGACGGTGTCGCGGTCGTCAACTGGCTTGCCCAGCAGCCCTGGTGCTCGGGCAGGGTCGGCATGTTCGGCATCTCCTGGGGCGGCTTCAACAGCCTCCAGATCGCGGCCCTCGCACCCGAACCGCTCAAGGCGGTCGTGACGGTCTGCTCGGCCGACGACCGCTACGACAACGACGTCCACTACATGGGCGGTGCGGTGCTCGCCGTGGACATGCACGCCTGGGCGGCGACGATGCTGGCCTTCGTCTCGCGCCCGCCCGACCCGGCGTTCATCGGGGAAGAATGGCGGGAAATGTGGCTGGAACGGCTCGAAACGGTGCGGCCGTTCATCCACACCTGGCTCGCCCACCAGACCCGGGACGCCTACTGGAAGCACGGCAGCGTCTGTGAGGACTACGCCGCGATCGACGCGGCGGTCCTCGCGGTGGGCGGCTGGCACGATCCCTACCGGGACACCGTGCTGCGGCTCGTGGAGCACCTGCCGTCCGACCGCGTACGGGGTCTGATCGGCCCCTGGTCGCACCAGTACCCCGACCGCGGCCTGCCGCCCGGCCCCGCGATCGGCTTCCTCCAGGAGACCCTGCGCTGGTGGGACCACCACCTCAAGGGCGAGGAGACCGGCGTCATGAAGGAGCCCCTGCTGCGCTCCTGGATCAGCGACTCGCACCCGCCGGCCACGGTGTACGCCGAGCTCCCGGGACGCTGGGTGGGCGATCCCGCCTGGCCCTCGCCCCACGTCACACCCGTCTCGTACGCCTTGGGCGGCGAGCCCGTACAGGTGCGTTCCCCGCAGCACACCGGGCTCGACGCGGGCCGCTTCTTCCCCTTCGGCAACGACGCCGACCTGCCGCCCGACCAGCGCGGCGAGGACGCCCACTCGGCCGCCTTCGACTTCCCCGTCCCGGCGGATTCCGGCCCGCTGGAGATCCTGGGCCGCCCGCGGGTGACCCTCCGGCTGCGCATGGACGTGCCCTTCGGGCAGGCGATCGCGCGCCTCTGCGACGTGGCGCCGGACGGCTCGTCCACGCTGGTGACGCGAGGCGTCCTGAACCTCTCCGCCCGCCACGGCCGGGACCGCGCGGAGGCCTGGCCGCTGGGCGCGACGCAGGACGTGGTGTTCTCCCTGAACGGCATCGGCCACGCCTTCCGGCCGGGCCACCGCATCCGGCTCGCGGTGTCCTCCGCGTACTGGCCGTGGATCTGGCCGCAGGCCGACTCGGTGGGCTTCACCCTCGACCCGGCGGGCTCCTCGCTCGAACTCCCGCTGCGGGAGCGGACGTCGGACGACACCATCGCCTTCCCCGACCCCGAGCAGTCCGAGCCGCTCGGCGTCTCCTACCCGGCCCCCCTGGACGAACCCCGGCCGGAACGGCTGGTCGTACGGGACGTGGCGAAGGGCGAGTGGCGCCTGGAGGTCGACCCCCGCTACGGCGGCACCCGGGTCTATCCCGACGGGCTCGAATTCACGGAGGACGCACGCGAGACGTACACGATCCAGTCGGACGACCCACTGTCCGCGCGGACCCACTCCACCTGGCATGTACGGCTGCACCGCCCGGAGCTGGGCTGGGACGTGTCCGTGGACACCCGCTCGGAGATCACGTGCGACGCGGCGGACTTCATCACCTTCGACGAGGTGGTGTGCCGGGAGGGCGGCGAGGTGGTCTTCCACCGCACATGGGAACGCCACGTCCCCCGCGAAGCAGGATGATCACCCCCCAGCAAGGAACGCGAGGAACCACGCGAGCAACCACCCACGCCCCACGGACGAAAGGGGGGTTTGAGGGGCGCGAGGAACTGCGCGAGAAGCGACCACAGCCCGCACCCGAAAACCGGTCTCTCAAGGGGCGCGAGGAACTGCGCGAAAAGCGACCACAACCCGCACCCGAAAACCGGTCCCTGAAGGGGCGCGAGGAACTGCGCGACCAGCCACCCACGACCCGCACCCGAAAGCCAACCCCGTGGGGCCGGGGCGCAGCCCCGGGTGGGGGGTCACCCCCGCGTGGGGGCCCAGCCCGTGGGGCCCGGGGCGCAGCCCCGTGTAGGGGGTCAGCCCCGCGCGGGGGGGTCAGCCCGCTGCCACCGAGGCGGCCAGCCGCGGCGACGCGTACCCCGTGCCACACACGAACCGCATCACCGGCCCGAACGACGCCGCCGCGGGCAGCCCCGTGAAGTAGAGCCCCGGCACGGAGGACCGCAACCCCGCGTCGAGGACGGGCGCCCCCCGCGAGGTCAGCAGCTGGGTGCGCAGACCGTGCCCGAGGAAGTCGAGCGCCGCCACGTCCACGCGGTACCCCGTCGCCGCCATGACATGGTCCGCGGACAGTTCCCGCTGAGGACCGGTCCCGCCGCTGAGGGTGAGGACGGGCCGGCCCCCCACCACCCGGGCCCGTACGATCCGGCGCCCGTCGGTCACCGCGACCCGCCCGGTGAAGCGTTCGCGCAGCCACCACGCGCCCAGCGGACCCAGCACATTGCGGACCAGATAGTGCCGGGCGGGAGCGGGCAGGTGGCGGAAGTGGGTCGCGTGGTAGGAGAAGGCGTACAGCGACCACGCCCTGCCGAAGGGCGAGTTGGGGCTGAAGCGGGGCTGGAGGTCGGGGGCCGAGCCGAACCCGACCGCCCCCGCACGCCGCGCCACGACCCGCACGCGCGCCCCCGCCTCTGCCATCAACACCGCGTTCTCCAGGGCGGACTGGCCCGCGCCGACCACCAGGACCTCGCGCCCCGCGAAGACGGACAGATCACGGTGCTGGGCGGCGTGCGAGACGGGGCCCGTCGCCGAGGGACCGTCCGGCACGGCCGCGGCCAGCTCGCGCGGCAGCCGGGCGAGCCCCGAGAGCCCGGTGGCCACGACGACCGCTCGCGCCTCGAAGCTCTCCCCACAGTCCAGCTTCAGGACGAAACCGCCGCCCCGCGCCCGGTCCACCGAGACGACCCGGACCTGCTCCACATCAGGGACGAGCTTCGCCGCGAACCACTGCCCGTACGCGGCGAAGTCCTCCACCGGGATCAGGTCCCAGTCCGATTCGAGCCGCCGCACCCCCGTGTCCGCGCAGAAGTCGAGCAGCGTGTGCCCCGGCTGCGGCGCGTCGATGCCGGAGGCGGCCGGCGTCGACTTGAGGACCATGCCCGCCGGCATGTGCTCGCGCCAGCTCACCATGGGCGAGCCGAAGACGCGGACCGGGAGGCCCCGGGCGCGCAGATGTGCGGCGGCGGACAGGCCGAAAGGCCCCGCCCCGATGACCACAACCGGACGTGTCGCAGTACTCACTGGTCGTCCCCTCCTCCAATTACTGGAACATCGACTCCGGATCACCGGGCCGCCAACAGGCGCCCACCACAAGCGAGTTCGGGCCGGCCTGGGCCTCGGTGGCCTTCATCGGGTCACCGCGCGACGGGAGCTCCGCCAGAGCCGGTACAGATGCCGCGCGCCGGGGCGCAGGAAGCGGGCCGTCATCGTGAGGAAGGGACGGAGGTCGTCCCTGGCGATCCAGGCGAGTTCGGTGCCGGTCGCCCGCCGGGGCGCGTGCGGCGTGGTGTATCCGCCACGCCGGGAGGCGAGCAGCGCGGGCAGGCTGATGTGCTCGACCACATAGCGGCGCCCGGCCCGCTGTTCGCCCGCCGGCACCCGCCGGCCGGTGAGGTGGAGGTGCTGTGCGCGCAGGACGTCGATGCCCGCCTCGTTCTCGAAGAGGCGGAACTGCGCACCCATGCGGGGGTTGAAGTCCAGGAGCTTGTAGCGGCCGTCGCGGCGGTCGAAGCGCAGATCGAGGTCGACGATGCCGGTGAAGCCGATCCGTCGGACGAACCGCTCGACCAGCGCGGCGAGTTCCGGGTTGCCGACGGCGTACGCGTTCGCCGTCATCCCGGCGTGCGGCGGCCAGGACCGTACCTTCACGCCGGTGAACAGCGCGAGCGGCGTGGAGTTCTCGTCGAAGTAGGCGTGCACGATCCAGTCCTCGCCGTGTTCACACGGCAGGTACTCCTGGAGGATCACCCCGGGCCGCTCGCCCCAGCCGCGGGCCAGCGCGAGCAGGTGCGAGGGGTCCGCGATCCGGGTGGTGCCGGGCACGGCGGGGCGGCGACGCCGCACGAAAGCCTCCCGGTTCTTGGCCACCACGGGAAAGCGCGCGTGCCGCGCGAAGTCCTCGATGTCGGCGTACGTGTCGGGAAACGCGGCGGCCGGGGACGGCACCCCGTGCTCCACGCAGAGTTCGTGCAGCCCGTGCTTGCTGGCCAGGCGCCGCGGCAGTCCCGGCGCCACCGGCGGAAAGAGGAAGAGGCCCCCGAGCTCCTTCTGGTGCTCGGCGATCACCACCGCGGCCTCCTCGTCGGTGGGGATCAGGACGGCGGGCCGCCCGATCCGCCGGCCGATCGCGAGCAGCCCCGCCACCAGCGCCTCGGGCTCCTCGGTGCCGGTCGTCGGCCAGGCGAACGCACGCGTGAGGTAACGGGAGTGGGCCGCGGGCGTCCAGCGGTCCTCGGTGATCGCGTACATCGGCACGCCCAGTCTGCCCAGACTGCGGATCGCGCCGACACCACCGTGGTGCAACGGATAGTTCCCGAACTTCACGATCAGTCCCGGTATGCACCGGTCCGCCGTGAACAGCACGCCCCTGCCCGCCACCGGTCCCCCCTCGGGACAAAAGGCACCCACAGCCCGGCGGGGCGCGCGCGGCCCCCTCGCCTGCAACGCCCCGGACAGAGACGCTAGGCGGGAATCACCGCTCCCCGAGACGGAATTTTCGGACATTGCGAACTCTTTAGGCACTGCCGCCCCGCGCACCGTCGACGTAACGTGTAGCCCACACCCGTGGAAAGCGAGGCAGGCACCGATGTCCGAGCAGAGCCCGCTCGAACTGGCCGAGGGCGATCCCTTCGGCCCGCACAATCTCCCGTACGGCGTCTTCTCCACGCCGGACCGCCCGGCCGACCGCAGGGTCGGCGTCCGCATCGGCGACCACGTCCTCGACGCGGGAGCGGCGGCGCACGCGCTGGGCTCCCCGTACGCGGCGCTCCTCGCGAAGCCCAGCCTCAACCCGCTGCTCGCGGCGGGGCGCACGGCCTGGCGCGATGTGCGCCGGGCGCTCACCGCCTGGGTGACGGTGCCCGCGCACCGCCCGGTGATAGAGCCCCTGCTGCACCCGCTCAGCGACGTCGAGATGCACCTGCCGTACGAGGTCGCCGACTACGTCGACTTCTACGCGAGCGAGCACCACGCCACGAACGTGGGCCAGATCTTCCGCCCCGACGGCGCGGCGCTCACCCCCAACTGGAAGCATCTGCCGATCGGTTACCACGGCCGATCCGGCACGATCGTGGTGTCGGGCACGGAGGTACGCCGCCCCCAGGGCCAGCGCAAGACCCCCGCCGACCCGGCCCCGCTCTTCGGCCCCTCCGTCAAGCTGGACATCGAGGCCGAGGTCGGCTTCGTGGTGGGCACGCCGTCCGCGCTGGGCGAGCCGGTGGACCTGGCCTCCTTCGACGACCACGTCTTCGGCCTTTTCCTGCTCAACGACTGGTCGGCGCGGGACATCCAGGCCTGGGAGTACGTGCCGCTCGGCCCCTTCCTCGGCAAGTCCTTCGCGACGTCGGTCTCGGCATGGGTCACCCCCCTTGAGGCCCTGACGGCGGCCCGCGTCACCCCGCCGGCCCGGGACTTCCCCCTCCTGCCCTACCTGGACGACTCCGCCGATGAGGTCCCGGGCGGGTTCGACCTGCGCATCACGGTCTCGATCAACGGCACGCCGGTCGCGGAGCCGCCGTTCGCCTCCATGTACTGGACGGCGGCGCAGCAGCTGGCCCACATGACGGTGAACGGCGCGTCGCTGCGTACGGGTGACGTGTTCGGCTCGGGCACGGTCAGCGGCCCCGAGCGCGACCAGCGCGGCTCGCTCCTCGAACTCACCTGGAACGGCACGGAGCCGCTGGAACTGCCGTCCGGCAAGCGGGCGTTCCTGGAGGACGGCGACGAGGTCACCCTCACGGCCTGGGCCCCCGGACCCCATGGCGTCCCGGTCGGCCTGGGCGAGGTCCGAGGCCGAATCACCGCGACGCCCTGACGTCCCCCCGTCCGGGGGGCCTGCGCCCCCTTCCGGCCGCGGCCCGTGCGGGGCTGCTCGCGCAGTTCCCCGCGCCCCCTGAACCCGCCATCGGCCGCGGCCCGTGCGGGGCTGCTCGCGCAGTTCCCCGCGCCCCTGGGGAGACCGGCCTTCGGGTGCGGGCCGTGCGGGCTGCTTGCGCAGTTCCCCGCGCCCCCAAAAACCCGTAGTTCCCTGCGGGCCGTGGTCGCTTTTCGCGCAGTTCCTCGCGCCCCTGAAACCCGTCTTCGGCTGCCGGCCGTGGTCGCTTTTCGCGCAGTTCCCCGCGCCCCTGGGGAGACCGGCCTTCGGGTGCGGGCCGTGGTCGCTTCTCGCGGCCACAGCGGCAGAAACCCCGCCTTCGGCCGCGGGCCGTGCGTGGCTGGTCGCGCAGTTCCTCGCGCCCCTGTAGGGCACCCGGAATCGCTTCTCGTGCCCACCGTGGCGGAGCCGCGCAATGACACAGCCCCGCGCCCCCAACAAACAGCACTGGTGCAGGGGGACGTGCCGGCCTGCATGGGCATCCTCAGCCTGTCCGGCGATTGAGGACGAGCGCCGTTCAGGCGCGAACGGGGGTGCAGGGGGCGGAGCCCCCGCATGGGGTCTGGGGCGCAGCCCC